>NFUN01000151.1 GCA_002197525.1 Acidobacteria subdivision 13 bacterium RH2 MAG17b
AGTGACTCAGTTTGCCGTAGCGCCGACCTTCAGGTCGGCATTTTGAAGGCTGTGCCGGGCTGAAGCCCGGCGCTACAAAACCAAAATGAGTCACTACCCGGAAATTTGACACGGCGCGCGTCATAATGCTTAGATTGGCCTTCCATGCCAGCCAAGGAGAACCAAGACAATCGTGCTCGATCTCAACTTTGTTCGTGATAATTTGCAGCTCGTCCGCCGGAAGCTTGCGGAGCGCGGCACGCCTGACCTCCTGGGGAGCTTTGAAGAGATCGACCGCGAGCGCCGCAGACTGCTGGTGGAAGCCGAAGGCCACAAAGCACACCGCAATAAGGTCTCTGATGAAATCGCCGCGCTCAAGAAGCAAAAACTGGACGCTTCCGCGTTGATCGCCGAAATGCGCGGGCTTGGCCCGGAGATTGGCCGGCTGGATGAACAGGCGCAAGTGCAGGATGAGAAGCTGCGCCAGATCCTGGTAAGCATTCCGAACCTGCCGCACGAAAGCGTGCCGGTGGGGAAGAGCGCTGCGGATAACCAGGAAATCCGCCGCTGGGGAGAGCCGCGCCAGTTCGATTTCGAGCCCAAACCTCACTGGGAACTCGGCCCCGCGCTCGGCATTCTGGATTTCGACCGCGCCGCTAAGATTACCGGCGCGCGTTTCGCCGTTTACTACGGCGCGGGCGCGCGCCTTGAGCGTGCGCTCGCAAATTTCATGCTGGACCTTCACACACGCCAGCACGGCTACATCGAAGTCTTGCCGCCCTTCATCGTCAATTCGGAGACGCTCTACGGCACGGGCCAGCTTCCCAAGTTCGCTCAAGACCTCTTCAAGCTGGAAGGCACGGATTACTGGCTCATCCCGACGGCGGAGGTTCCGCTCACCAATCTTTACCGCGATGAAGTGCTGGCGGCCGGAGCGCTACCGCTGAAGCACTGCGCCTGGACCCCGTGCTTCCGCAGCGAGGCGGGGTCTTACGGCAAGGACACGCGCGGCCTGATCCGTCAGCACCAGTTCCAGAAGGTGGAGCTGGTCAAGTTCACGCTGCCCGAACAATCCTACGATGAACTCGAAAGCCTCACGCGCGACGCCGCCCTCGTGCTCGAAATGCTGGGGCTGCCATACCGCGTGGTGGCGCTTTCAACCGGCGACCTCGGTTTCAGCTCTGCGAAAACCTACGACCTTGAGGTGTGGCTGCCTTCAGCCGGCGAGTATCGCGAGATTTCCTCGTGCTCCAATTGCGAGGCCTTCCAGTCGCGCCGAGCCAATCTCCGCTTCCGCCGCGGAAAAGGCAAATCGGAATTCTTGCACACGCTTAACGGAAGCGGAATCGCCGTGGGGCGCACGTGGCTCGCCCTGATCGAAAACTATCAGCAGGCGGACGGCTCCGTCCTCCTGCCAGAAGTCCTGCGGCCGTACTTGAACGGCTTGGAAAAGCTGACTGCGCCGTAAAAGCGCAGACTTGTTGTTTAAGTCTGCGGCTTTTACGATGAATCAGCCGGTGGCCGGTCAGCGGTTTTTCAATGTCTGATAACATATATTATGTTAACTTAAATTCTTCTGACGCTGCCTTCGACTACCCGGCCTCAATGGTCAGTAATCAGCTATCACTATATTTTAGAATAGGTTAGCCATTAAATTTGTTTGCAATTGGAAGACGGCGGCCGATGCCGAAAGCCTTTGCCGTTACCTTAAGCGCGGGCGCGGCCTGCTGGCGTTTATATTCCGCGTTCGCAACGCGGCGTAGAATTTGCCGGACGAGCTCCGAGTTGAAACCGAACCGCTCAACGATCTCGCGAGCGGACGAGTTTTCCTCTATGTGCGCGCGCAGAATGGCATCCAGAACGTCATAGGGGGGCAACGTATCCTGGTCGGTTTGGTTCGGTCTTAGTTCCGCGGAGGGCGGCTTTTCAAGGCTGGCCTTGGGAATGGGAGGCGCGGCGGCGGCCTGGGCGTTTATGTATCGGGCAATTTCATACACCATGGTTTTGGGCACGTCGGCGATCACCGCAAGCCCGCCTGCCATATCGCCATAAAGCGTGCAGTAGCCCACGGCAAGCTCGGATTTGTTTCCAGTGCTCAGCACCAGCGCGCCCAGCTTGTTGGAAAGCGCCATCAGAATATTGCCGCGAATTCGGGCCTGTATATTCTCTTCGGTGACGTCGCGCGGACGCCCCGCGAAGGCAGGATCAAGACTGGCAAGATAGCTTTCGAAGATCGCCGTAATGGGGACGACGCAAAAATGGATGCCAAGATTGCGAGCCAGCGCCTCGGCATCGCTCATACTGCCCGGCGAAGAATACGGCCCTGGCATGCTGATGCCGTGCACGTTCTCCGGCCCCAGGGACCGGGCTGCCAGCGCGGCCACCAGCGAGGAATCGATTCCGCCGCTCAACCCAACGATGGCTTCCCGGAATCCGCACTTGGCCACATAGTCGTGCGTACCGAGGACCAGCGCTTTGTACACCCCTTCAATCTCCGAGGCCGGTTCCGAGTGCAAATCCTCCTCCGCTCCGCTGGTATCAAAAAAGACCAAGTCCTCCTCGAACGATTTGGCGCGGGCGCAGAGCCTGCCCACGGCATCGAACGCGAGGCTGGAACCGTCGAAAACCAGGCTATCATTGCCGCCGACGAGGTTTACATAGACCACTGGCACGTTACGCTCCCGGGCGACGGCCTGGAGCATGTTGTGGCGCAAATGGGTCTTCCCGTGAGCGTAAGGAGACGCCGCGATGTTTAGAATGGTTGTGGCGCCGGCGCGCACGCTTTCCTCGACCGGATCGCGCGGATAAAGCTGGTGCTTCCAAAAGTTCTTGTCATTCCAAGCATCCTCGCAGACCGTTATGCCAAGGCGTTCACCCGCGAGAGCGTGGACGACAGGGCCGCCGCCGGGCTCGAAATAGCGGGACTCGTCAAAGACGTCGTAGAACGGAAGCAGGATTTTGGCGTAATCTGCAACGATTCGGCCGTCAGCGAGCAACGCTGCAGCATCAGAGACGGCTTTTCCCTGGCCGGTCCCAGAGCGGCGCACATAACCCACCAAAGCCGGGACTGAGGGAAGGCGCTCTGCCAGACGCTTAAGTTCGGATTCGCAGCGCTCGACAAAATCCGGCCTTTCCACAAGGTCTCGTGGCGGATATCCGCACAGCGCGAGTTCGGGAAAGACAACCAAATTTGCTCCCTGCTCGCGGGCCCGCCCTGCGAAGTTGAGAATTCGCTTCGCGTTGCCGCTAAAGTCTCCTACCGTGGTATTAATCTGCGCCAGGGCAATTTTCATGCGGATTCGCCTGCTGCGAGCACCTTTAAGGCCGAGAGTCGATTATAGGTTACGCAAGTTGAAAATGAACAGATCATGCCGGCGGCCAGAGGCGCCGCACCAGCAAACCGGCCCATTACCAGAAGCCGGCTTGGCTTGGGACTAGGCTGCACTAAGTGGTAAACTTTTGGAGATAAGCTGATTCGGAGTCTGGCGCCGGGTCCAGCGGCGGTGCGACTGCGTTTATTGTGCCGCGTCTTAGGGCGGCGAGCCTGGCCTACTAAAAAAGTAGCCTTCAAAAGCGTTCAGGCTCCCCCTTGACGATTTTTGAAACCTCACACGCAAGAACTTCGTAGGTAGTTCTTGGCCCAATTTCATAACCGCTTGAGTGCGCCAGGAGGAGGATAGGACACGCAATGAATCGTATAAACCAACACGTGGTTTTGGTCATGACGCTTCTGGCCGTTCTTGCCGGGTTACCCAAGCTGCGAGCCCAGCAATCGACGGCCGCCGAAGGCGCCTTTGACCAGACCATCGCCCGGGATTACACAAACACTCGATGGTTTCCTAATCTTGCCGGGCCTTATCTAAATCCGCACGTTCCTCCCTTTCAGCTTGCCAATTCGCAGCTTCTGGACGAGCTGATCCAGAACGGAAAGATGAAACTGTCGCTCCAGGACGCCATCTCATTGGCGGTGGAAAACAACCTGAACATCGCCGTGGCGCGTTACAACCCGCAATACGCGCAGGCTGACAAGGTGCGCGCCGCCAGCGGCCAGGCGACACGCGGCATTCAAGGAGCCTTCAGTTCCTCGGCGCTCTTCTCCGGGGCATTGGGCGGAGGCATCAACACAAACACGGCGGGATCTCTAACAACCGGAGCGGGCAGCGCGACGGGCAGCGGAAATGGCATTTTTAATATCGGCCCGATCGGCAGCTTTGACCCGGTGGTGGGCTTTGACGCCGGCGTCGGTTATAACGTTGCGCCTCTCAGCACGGCCACAGTTTACGGTATTCCCGTTCTGAGCCGGAACACAACCCAATACTCTAGCTTTTTAGGCCAGGAGTTCCCTACCGGCACGAGTTACGCGGTAAGCCTTTCCGGCTATCGCCAGTCTATCAACTCCAGTGCTGTGCTATTCAATCCAGAAACAGTCGCTTCGCTTTCAGTCGGCATCAACCAGCACCTATTGAACGGCTTTGGCTACCGCGCCAACGAGAAGTTTATCCGCATTGCCGCCAATGATATCGGCATCTCCAAAGATTACTTCAAGGAGCAGGTCATAACCACTATCGCTCAAATCGAGACCGATTATTGGATGCTGGTGGAAGACAAGCAGAACGTACTGGTAGCCAAAGAGGCGGTAACCTACGCTCAGAAACTGCTCGCCGACAACCAACGGCAAGTACAGATTGGCACACTGGCTCCGTTAGATGTAATCCAGGCCGAATCGCAACTCGCCACCGCCCAGCAAAACCTGATCGTGGCGCAGACCACCTTCCAACAGCAGCAGGAAGTCATCAAGACCGACATCTCCAAGAAAGTGACAGGCGAAATTCTTACCGCGGACATCGAGCCTTCTGATGCGCTTCCAACACCGAACCCTGGTGACGTGCCGCCGCTGGCGGAAGCCTTGAATCTGGCGCACGCCAACCGGCCTGAAGTCGACCTTGACAGCCTGAATCTTAAGAATGAAGCGGTGGTCTTGAAGGCTAACCGGAATTCTTTGCTTCCCACGCTGGACGTATTTGCCTCATTCCAGCCGGCAGCCTTGGATGGCAACCGCCTGCTGCATGCCGCGGCCGCTAACGGACTTCTTGGCTCGGTGATTGGCAGCAGCCCCGGCGGCATCGGTCAAGCCTTTTCCCAGATTCTCCACAATAACTACCCGAGCTATTCCGTCGGACTCACCTTGCAGATGCCCATCCGTAACCGCGCTGCGCAAGCGGACGCGGCACGCGCTCTGCTTGAAGAGCACATGCTGCGCACTCAGGTTCAGCAGACCCTGAACACTATTGATCTCAACGTCCGCCAGGCGGTGATTGCTGTGGTTCAGGGCCGGGCACGCGTAGACGCCGCGCAGCAGGCCGTGGATTACGCCCGGCAACAGTATGTGGACGAGCAGAAGAAGTTTAAGGTCGGCGAATCCACAGTAACGCTTGTGATCCAGATGGAGAACAACCTTACCCAAGCGGAAGGCACGCTGGTTCAGGCTCGGGCTGCCTACGCCACTGCGTTGACGCAGTTCCAGCAGGCCACCGGCACGATTCTCGCCAAAAACAACGTGCAACTGGTGGATGCGCTGACCGGTCACGTGCACCGGATGCCAAACATTCCTGGTACCCCGGTCACGCCGCTCAACTTGCCCAAATAGGAAGCTTGCTCCGGCCTAAACCATCCTGTGCTCTTGCCTGTGAGGCGAGCCGGCAAACGCTGGTTTGCCCAGCGCCAAGGCTGGCGGTAACGCCACAGTCATGCGTTGACAATCGCTGCCCGATGGGATGCAATGGGTAAAATGGCGAAAGAAAACCAGGCAGAGGCCGTTTCGTGCACCGATGCATCCGGCCGTCGCGTCTCCCCGGCGGAGCGTGAATGGCAGGAAAACGTTCTGAAGCACGCGCTCAAACGCTCGCCCGAGCGTCAATCCGTTTTCACAACTTCCTCCGGACTGCCCTTCGAGCCCCTCTACACGCCCGCTGACCTTCCCGGTTTCGAATACGAGCGCGAACTGGGCGATCCCGGGGAGTTCCCTTTTACGCGAGGCGCCCATGCCACGATGTATCGTGGAAAGCCCTGGACCATGCGGCAGTTCAGTGGCTTCGGAACACCGGAGGAGACCAACCAGCGGTTGCGCTATCTACTGGATCAAGGTCAGACTGGACTTTCCATCGCTTTTGATCTGCCTACGTTGATGGGTTACGACAGCGATCATCCGCTGGCCGAAGGCGAAGTAGGCAAATGCGGCGTGGCCGTCTCATCCCTCGAAGATATGGAGACATTGCTCCAAGGTATTCCGCTTGAGAGCGTGAGCGTCTCGATGACCATCAACTCGCCGGCGGCGATTTTGTGGGCGATGTACCTGGCCGCTGCGGAGAAGGCCGGCGCGGATTGGAAACGGATCTCCGGAACGCTGCAAAACGACATTCTCAAGGAATACATCGCGCAGAAGGAATATATCTTTCCTCCTTCCCCATCCATGCGCCTCGTGGCGGATACGATTGCGTTTGCGGCGCGTGAGGCGCCGCGCTGGAATCCTATTTCGATCAGCGGGTATCACATCCGCGAAGCCGGATCGACGGCGGTGCAGGAGCTCGCATTCACGCTGCGCGATGGCGTGGAATACGTCGAATGGGCTCAGCGCGCCGGACTTGACGTAGATGATTTCGCGCCGCGGCTCAGCTTTTTCTTCAACTCCCACAATGATCTTTTTGAGGAAGTGGCTAAGTTCCGCGCCGCCCGAAAGGTGTGGGCGCGCGTCATGCGGGAGCGTTTTGGAGCTAAAAATCCGCGTTCTTGGATGTGCCGATTCCACGTTCAGACAGCGGGCTGCTCGCTCACCGCCCAGCAACCATACAACAACGTCGTGAGGACGGCGGTTCAGGCGCTGGCCGCAGTGCTGGGCGGCGCGCAATCCCTGCACACGAATGCGCTCGACGAAGCGTGGGCTTTGCCTACAGAGAGTGCGGCGCGGCTTGCCCTGCGCACGCAGCAGGTGCTCGCGCACGAAAGCGGCTTGACGGAAGTGGCCGACCCCCTTGGGGGCTCTTATATGGTAGAGAAACTGACGCTCGAAACCGAGCGCGCCTGTTGGAAGTACTTCGAACAGATCGACTCCCTCGGCGGCATGGTGGCGGCGATTGAGCAAGGATTTCCGCAGAAGGAAATACACGATGCCGCCTACGCATACCAACAAGCCGTCGAACGAAAGGAAAGAATCGTGGTCGGCGTCAATGGCTTTGTCTCTGAGGAGGAGCGACCCATAGAAACATTGACGGTCAGCGAGCGAGCGCCGGCCGAACAACGGCGCAAGCTTGCGGAATTGCGGAAACGGCGCGATGATGTGCGCCTCCGCTCCACGCTTCAGGCGCTTGGCGGCGCAGCAGCAAGCAATGCTAACCTGATGCCTTATCTTCTGGAGTGTGTTCGCTCCTACGCAACGCTTGGAGAAATGTGCGGCGTGCTGCGGCAGGTCTTCGGAACTTACAAGGAGCCGGCCTTTCGGTAAAGGGCGTAGCACAGAGTTTCCCGTCTTTGGAAACTCTGCGGCGTGTGTGCCTCTGCCCTATCTATTGCATCTGAGGCAGCAAGGAGAGGTCTGGAATGCCGGAACACAGCGAGCGCCAGCCGCAGCGAACCTCGGGTATCGAGTTCGTTTACGACGCGGGCTTACAGAAAATCCGTGAGCAATTGGCATTGATTGACTCTCTCGACGTGAAGATGGGCGTCCTTATCGGATTCCTCGGTGCCCTAATCGCTGGAAGTCTTGCCGCCCTGCTGGCAGCCGCACCATCCACTCTAAGCCATCTGCTTGGCTGGCCGAAAAGTGCATTTCTGGGTGTTGCAGCCCTCTTGGTTGCGGCGAGCTTATATTTTGCATTTCAAGCGTTCAGGATGAGACGGTACCAGTCGGGGGCGCGATTCCAGGACCTTTACGAGTGGGCAAATGAGGAAGCTGAAAGGACCATGAGAGAATTCCTGCCTACTCTTATGGATGCTGTTGATTTCAACGATCTGCGGCTTAAGCGGAAGCAAGAAAACGCGCGCTTGGCCGTTCTCTCGGTTTTCCTGGTAGTGACTCATTTTGATTTGGCCCATTTTTCTCCTAGACAGTGGCTCAGCTCCTGTCATAAATGGAATGCATGAAGCGCTGAAGCAGAATGCCGAAAAACTGACGCGGCGTTCGTGGAATAGATGGAGGGACGATGTTTGAGGGACTGATTAGGCGGGGATTGCCTGCAACAGTGAAGGAACTATACACGATGGCCAAGAAGCAGCAACCGCGCGATTGGAGAGGTCCACCGTGCCCTCATCGTGAGAAGATTAGGCCGGACGACCTCGAGTGTATGCATCAACTTCGTCGTGAACTTCATAGAATGGTCGTTCACACCGGTGGTCGCAACGGTATCTGGCACTTGAAATCAAAATGAGTCACTAGCGTTTTCCTGGCTCTCTTGGCTCTGTTGCTTGGCGAGTGTATTATTGTAATTAAGCTCCTGTAACGGGGTGGACAATTATGAGCAGCGAAAATAAGGAAAAGGCCGGTCCTGCACCCAAACCGGCAGATCAAAGATCCATTCCTGTTCCACGCCCTACGAACCCTTTCGAGCGCAAGCCAGCGTACTACAAGCCGGACGAGGTTATCAAGGTGTGGAAACCGCTCCCTGAGAAGCGGGATAAGGATTGAGCGGGGCCGGTTCGAGCCGATGCCCCGGTAGATTGGGCCTTGATCTCTATCGCCTCGCCGAGTTCTTGTGCGAAGTCAGCCCGAGTGGGTTAATTCGCTTATGTCTGACCGACCAATTCGTGTTCTCGTAGCCAAGCCCGGCCTTGACGGGCATGACCGCGGCGCCAAAATCGTGGCGCGCGCGCTGCGTGACGCCGGAATGGAAGTGATTTATACCGGGCTGCGCCAGACGCCGGAGCAGATCGTGAATGCCGCCGTTCAAGAGGACGTAGACGCCATTGGCATCTCCATACTTTCAGGAGCGCATAACACGCTGCTGCCCCGGATTTGCCAGATGCTCCGCGAACAGGGCATGGACGACGTTCTGGTGGTGGTGGGCGGCATCATCCCGCACGAAGACGCCCACTCGCTGAAACAGGCGGGGGTTGCGGAGATTTTCCAGCCTGGCGCTTCTACGCAGAGCATTGTAGATTTTATCCGCTCGCACACGCGCCGCACCGCGCTGGGCGAAACCGCCTCTGAAGCAGGCGGCGGTCCGGCGCGATAAGCCTCCCTCCGTGTTGCGCGACGCCGCGCTGAGGCGCACAGATAATTTCCCGCTTGCTTGCGCCCGGCTCACGCCAACGGAGGCAATTCCTGCTTCCCTTCCCTCATGACGTGGCATAATCATTTTTGCCCCACACTCGAGGATGAGACCCGCGAGCCGGACCCCAATAGCATTGCGCGAGTCTAAAATCCATCCTTGATGTGAGTGAGAGACAGCATACGGCGTTCGCCAGCCGTGTTGGCCGCTGCAACGCAATGGAAACGGAGGCTGCATGGTACAGCACGACATCTCGCTCCTGACCGCCGCCGACCTTCATCTCTTCAACGAAGGCACGCATTGCCGTATCTACGGGAAGCTGGGCGCTCACAGAACTGCCGTGAATGGGGTTGAGGGTGCGCATTTCGCCGTTTGGGCGCCCAACGCGGAGCGCGTGAACGTGATGGGGGATTTCAATCTCTGGGACAAGTCCAACCGGCCTCTTAAGGCGCGCGGCAACTCCGGGATTTGGGAAAGTTTCGTTCCAGGCGCCAGCAAGGGGCACAAATACAAGTTTCAAGTGCGCTCTCGTTACGGCGGCTACCAGATTGATAAGTCGGACCCGCTGGCGTTCTATAACGAGGTTCCGCCGCAGAGCGCTTCAATTGTCTGGGATTTGGACTACGAATGGAACGACCAGGAATGGATGCAGGCCCGCCACGCGCGCAACTCGCCCGCGAGCCCTATGTCGATTTATGAAGTTCACCTCGGCTCCTGGCAGCGCGCTCCTGAAGCGCCGGAAACGCTGCTCAGCTACCGCGAACTGGCCCCGAAACTCGCCGGTTACGTGAAGGAGATGGGCTTCACGCACGTCGAATTCCTGCCTGTGATGGAACACCCGTATTACCCCTCCTGGGGATATCAGATTACCGGATACTTCGCCCCCACTAGCCGGTACGGCGCCCCGCAGGATTTCATGTACCTCATCGATTACCTTCACCAGCGTGGCATCGGAGTCATTCTGGATTGGGTGCCGTCTCACTTCCCGAGCGACGGGCACGGCCTCGGATTTTTCGACGGCACCCATCTATACGAACATGACGATCCCCGGCAAGGGTTTCACCCGGAATGGAAAAGCTTTATCTTCAATTACGGCAGAAACGAGGTGCGCAGCTTTCTGCTTTCGAGCGCCCTCTTCTGGCTGGATCACTATCACGCCGATGGCTTGCGGGTGGACGGCGTCGCCTCCATGCTCTATCTGGATTACGCCCGCAACGGCGGCGAGTGGATTCCGAACCGTTACGGGGGCAAGGAAAATCTCGACGCCATTGATTTTCTGAGACAACTCAACGTGCACGTTTACCGCAATTACCCTGACGTGCAGACGATGGCCGAGGAGTCTACCTCCTGGCCGATGGTCTCACGCCCCACCGACTCCGGCGGCCTTGGCTTTGGAATGAAGTGGGACATGGGCTGGATGCACGACACGCTGGCATACCTCGCCAAGAACCCCTTCTATCGCTCCCATCACCAGAACGATCTCACGTTTCGCATGATTTATGCATTCACCGAAAACTTCGTGCTCCCGCTTTCGCATGACGAAGTGGTGCACATGAAAGGATCGCTGTTGCGCAAGATGCCGGGCGGCGATCAGCAGAAATTTTCCAACCTGCGGCTGCTGTTCGGCTACATGTACTCCCAGCCAGGGAAAAAGCTGCTCTTCATGGGCGGTGAATTCGGCCAATGGGAGGAGTGGCATTACGGCCACAGCCTGGATTGGCACTTGCTTAAGTTCCCTTCTCATCAGGGAGTGCGAAAATGGGTTGAGGATTTGAATCGCCTCTATCGCTCCGAACCAGCCTTGCACGAGCTTGATTTCGACTCGGCGGGTTTCGAGTGGATCAACTGCCAGGATGCTGCCGCGAGTACGCTCAGTTTCATCCGCCGGGGCCGAACCACGCGAAATGTGATCCTTGTCGTTTGCAACTTTACGCCCGTCGTCCGCAGTGGATACCGGGTGGGCGCGCCGTTTGGCGGCTTCTGGCGGGAGATTTTGAACAGCGACTCCGCTCTGTACGGCGGCAGCGGCCACGGAAACGCAGGCGGAGTCGCAGTCGAACCTATCGAATGGGACGGGCGGCCTTATTCGATGGCGCTCACGCTACCGCCTCTGGCAGTGATGTTTTTCAAAGGAGCGCCATGAAACCGGTACTCGAAGCGAGCATTCAAACCTATCTTGATTCCCTGCTCCCGCCACGCGACACAATCTTGCAGGATATGGAGCGTTATGCCGCCGCACACAATACGCCGATCGTCGGTCCGGCGTGCGCGCGCGTAATCTACCAGTTGGCTCGCTCCATCAAGGCGCGCCGCATCTTCGAAATGGGATCAGCTATCGGTTATTCGACGCTGTGGCTGGCCCGTGCCATTGGACCCAAAGGCACCGTGTTCTACACTGACAGTAATCCCGAAAACGCCAGGCGCGCTGAAGCCTACCTGCGCCGTGGCGGCGTGTTGAACCGTGTGAAGCTTCTGGTGGGAGATGCCCTCGACATGCTCAAAGCAACTCCTGGGCAATTCGACATGATCTTTAACGACGTCGATAAGCCATACTACCCTGCTGTCTTGCGCCTGGCCACGCCGCGAATACGCCCGGGAGGGCTTTTGGTTACCGACAACGTGCTATGGCACGGACGCGTGGCAAAGGCCGCACCTCGCGGCGACGTGAGCACCGCCGCAATCCAGAAATTCAACCATCAGCTTCACCGCTCGAAACAATTTTTCACCGTCATTATCCCGTTGCGAGACGGGTTAGCGGTCAGCCTCAAGAGTTAATTTGGCGTCTTACAAACGCTCTTGAGGTGAGTTGGAAGGCTTTACGAGGAAAGGCGCTTCCCGTCACTCTTCCGATTCCAGAAATCTCTCGGCGTCGATGGCCGCCATGCACCCGGAGCCCGCGGCTGTGATCGCCTGCCGGTACACACGGTCCTGCACGTCGCCCGCGGCAAAGACGCCGGGGACGTTGGTTTTGCTGCCGTTCACGGTCTTTAGATAACCGAGCTCGTCCATGTCGATCTGGCCTTTGAAGAGCGTGGCGTTGGGCGAATGACCGATGCCGATAAAGAGTCCGTCGCACGGATAGAGCGTCTCTTCACCTGTATTCACATTCTTCAGCCGGACGCCCGTGACTTGACTCTTCTCCGGGTCGAGCACATCGGTGACCGTGGAATTCCAGACCGGCTTGATTTTTTCGTTCCGCAGCAGGCGCTCAGCCATGATTTTTGAAGCTCGAAGCTGGTCGCGGCGGTGAATCACACTGACGCGGTTGGCGTAACGAGTCAGGAATAGGGCATCTTCGGCGGCGGTATCGCCGCCGCCGACCACAGCCACTTCCTTACCCCGGAAGAAATATCCGTCGCACGTGGCGCAGGTTGAAACGCCATGGCCGAGCAACCGCTTTTCAGAATCGAGCCCCAGCATCTTGGCCGAAGCGCCAGAGGCGACAATCAGCGTGCGGGTTTCGATCTGCTCTTTGCCGAATTCAACCCGGAAGGGACGGCGGGAAAGGTCCACGCGCGTCACATCGCCTTCCTTGAAGTCGGCGCCGAATTCGGCGGCTTGCTTCTGCATCATCTCAATAAGTTCGGGACCTTGCACGCCCTTCGGAAAGCCCGGGTAATTTTCGACTAGCGTGGTCAAGCTAAGCTGGCCTCCCGCTTCATGCCCGCGAATGACGAGCGGTTTTAGATTGGCGCGCGCCGCGTAAATGGCCGCGGTGAGCCCCGCACATCCCGAACCGATAATCACAACATCTCTCATTCCACTGCCTCCTAAAGACTAAATTGCGAATTCCCTATATTAACCGATCCGTTCATCCAGGTTGCGCGTCAAGCTGATTTGATGCTAGAAAGACCACATGGTTTCTTTCCCGGAAAGGACCCCATTCCCAGTTTGCTGAACGGCGATCACGGACATTCGGACGGCAATACAGTTGCGCCGCGCGGCGCGAATCTGCCCGAGGAACCGGCGGACGCGGTGTGCGCGGAAGACGTCACCAAACGGTACCGCACAACGACAGCAGTGGACCGCCTCAGTCTTCGTATCCCGCGCGGAGCGCTTTACGGCCTGCTCGGACCGAATGGCGCAGGCAAAACGACTATGCTGCGCATGATCATGCGCGTGCTCCTGCCGGACGAAGGTTCGCTGAATGTGCTCGGCCAGCCCGTGGACGGCAGCGTGCAGGACCTCGTGGGCTATCTGCCCGAGGAGCGCGGCCTTTACCCGCGCATGAAGGTGCTGGACGTGCTGGTTTTCCTCGCCGGACTCAAGGGCGTGCCCGCGCAACAGGCGCGCGAGCGGGCGCGTGAATGGCTTGAACGTCTTGAGATCGGCGGCTGGGCGGAGCGCAAAGTGATCGATCTTTCCAAAGGCATGCAGCAAAAAGTGCAGTTCGTTGCCGCGGTGCTTCACCGCCCTCAACTGCTGATTTTGGACGAGCCTTTCGCGGGCCTCGACCCGGTGAACGCCGCCGCGATCAAGGACATCATCCTTGAACTGCACGGGCGCGGCGTCACACTGATCCTCTCTTCGCACCGCCTGGAGCAGGTGGAGATGATGTGCGATTCGATCTGCCTGATCCACGGCGGCCGCAAAGTGCTTGAAGGATCGCTTGCATCCATCAAAAACCAGTATGGCAAGAACACGCTGCGCATCGATTTCACCGGCTGCGCGGATTTTTTGGATCAGCCTGCGCTCATTGAGAAAGTAAACCGCTTCGGGGCGGCAGCGGAAGTGAAGCTGCGGCCCGGCGCGGACGCCCAGGAGGTGTTACGGCGGGCAGTCGCCTGCGGCGCGCAGATACGGCGATTTGAGCTGATCGAGCCGCCGCTCAACGACATTTTTATCGAGAAAGTTTCCCAAAATCATGAGTAAGCTCTGGCTCGTGATCCGCCGTGAATATTTGACGCGCGTTCTGACCAAAGGATTCGTAATCAGCACGGTGGCGGTGCCGGCGCTTCTTATCGGCCTCGTCGCCTTTCAGTTCGCCGCCGCCGAAAAGCAACCTGCTCGCACGACCGGCGTCGCCGTCATAGACCAAACAGGAAATCTCGGAGAATGGGTGAAACGCGCGCTTGAGCAGGAAAGGCTGCCCGGCGGCCTCCCCGCTTTCCAGGTAACTGAAGTAATCGAACAGCCCGGCAACCCTCGCGCCCTTCGCTCGACGCTGACCGGACTCACACGGCGAGGGGATCTGGGCGGATTCCTCTGGATTTCAAACGGCATGGAGGCAGGCGCACGTCCCGAATTCGTGGCCGGCAATCCCGGCGCCTTCCTCGCCATAAACTCGCTCGACCGCGCCGTGGGCGAAGCGGTGCTCGCCGCGCGCTTGGCGGGCCGCGGCGCCGTGCCCAGAGACCTCTCGAAGCTGCTGGGCGGCACTCACGTACGGCTGATTCGCCTCACCAGAACCGGCGAAACCGAAGAACGCGGCCAGGGTTACGCTGTTGCCATCGTCATGGCTACTTTGCTTTACGGGAGCCTGCTGATGTATGGCATCACCACCATGCGGTCGGTGCTTGAGGAAAAGACCACGCGCATCGTGGAAATTCTCATCTCCTCGGCGCGGCCGTATCAACTTTTGGCCGGAAAAATTCTGGGAGTGGCCGCCGTGGGGCTGACCCAGTTCATGGTCTGGGTGATCTCGGCGGCGCTGCTTGCGCTTTACGGGACAACCGCACGGAGTGGCCTGGCCGCAAGCGCCGGGCCCGCGGCGAGCCTGCATCTTCCCTTGTCGGCGCTCGGTTACCTGCTGCTCTATTTCACGGGCGGCTATTTTCTTTTCGCCGCCATGTACGCCGCGATTGGGGCGATGGTGTCGAGCGAGCAGGACGCGCAGCAGATTCAAATGCCTGTCTCTCTGCTGCTGGTAGGCAGCTTCATGCTTTTCGGCGTCATCCTGCGCGACCCTAACTCGCCGCTGTCGGTGGCGCTCTCCATGATTCCGTTTTTTTCCCCGGTGCTCATGGTGATCCGCATCAGCCTGCAAACGCCGCCTCCGTGGCAGATCGCGCTGTCGCTCGTCCTATTGCTCGTCACTACGCTGGGCGTCGTGTGGGCGTCGGCGCGCATCTACAGCGCCGGGATTCTGATGTACGGCAAGCGCCCGTCACTCGCGGAGATTGTGCGCTGGCTGCGCGCGTCGTAGCTTCGCGCCAACTTTGCGGTAAGTGCAGCGAGGGGACCAGGAAATGAGCTGACCGTGTTCGCTTGCGGCCTCCGCGCGGGGATGCGAAGGCTGTTTTATTATTGGGCGAGGGCGAAGTATCCCGTCTTGTAGCGCACCGCCACGCCGCGGCGGTGCACCATCACGCGGATACGCCGGTAGCTCCCGTTGAGACTTTGATCGGAGGGCGTGTAACCGATACTGTATTGCGAATTGAGCTCGCGCCCCAAGGCTTCCAGTGAATCCGCAAGGTGCTCGAGGCGTTGTGCGGAGTATATGCCGGTCTGCGCGCCCAGACCCCGGTTCCCATAGCCTTCGTCATTCATGGTGCCGTGCGCAATATAGCCAGTCGCCAGATCCGCGCCCACTTCCTGTTCAAGGGGGAAGAAGGACCCGCCTCCCGTAGCATCAGCAATCTCCCGCAGATACTTGTCCCCGGCGTTCGAGTAGCCGTAAGGGGAATTGCCGATGGTGTAGATGGAGGTCTCGGCGCGGTGAGCCATCGAAATGGCTTCGTCCAATGTGTGCTTGCTCTGCACGTCCAGCCCGTCGCTGATCACCACCAGCAGGCGTCGCGTGGCTTCGGGCTGCCCGGCCTTCATCATCTCGTTCTTGCATGCGAAGTAGATCGCGTCGTACAGAGCCTTTCCGCCGCCTGCTTTCAACGTGCGGATTTTTGACTGAAGCAGGTCGGGGTCCGCGGTGAAGTCCTGTAACACAGAGGCGCTTTCATCGAAAGTTTCAAGGAAGATCTTGTTGATCGTGTTCTGGCGTTCGAGGGTGTTGTAGACGAACTGCGTGGCGGCGTCGGTCTCAAACTTCATTTGCGGTCTCATGCTGTTGCTCGTGTCGAGCACCAGGCCGATGCGCAATGGCGGGAGCGGGTCCTGGCGGAAGTAAGTGATGTTTTGCCGCTTGCCGTCTTCAAACAGTTGAAAATCTTTTTGCGTAAGGTCGATGACCGGAAAGCCGCGTTTGTCGAGCACGGTCACGGGAACGTTCACCACCAAGACTCTCCGGTGGATTACCCCTACCGGCTTCTGCGGCGCCGTACTGGAGGTGGCCGCTGAACCCGCTGCGTGCTTTCCGCGTGGCGTCGCGTGCAACGTTCCGAGCGCGACCATGAACAGCGCCAGGATCAGCGCCAAGCCAAGCCTGACGAACACCGGCTGCAAGCCGCGCACTCCACCGCGTCCCGGAATTGACCCTGGCTGACTCATTCCCATTCCACCTCACCCCAAGCGCTCGGCCTCAAAAAGCCACGCTATTCATCTTAACGCAAAGCGAGGTGCGGCAGAACCGTTGTTTCTGCGCACTTACAAGATTAAAAGGGAGAGACTTCAACTCCGCTGCGAAACCCTGACTTTCCGGCCCAAGATGAGAACGTCAACTTGCAAAGGTGTGTCTGTCGCAGCCGGGTCGTGGGCGTGGCGTTGCGTTGACGCGCTTCCCTACCCTACAATGCGGGCGAGGCTTCCAGTGCACGACCATTCCCATGCTCATGTCCATGCTCACGGCGCCAAGGGCTGGCTGAAGTGGGCCTTCCTGCTGACGCTCGGGCTGGTGGCGGTGGAGTTCACAGCGGGCTCATTTGCCCACAGCTTATCGCTGACAAGCGACGCGTGGCACAACCTGTCTGACGTTCCTTCCCTTGCCCTAGCGTGGCTCGCCATCTATTTTGAGCGCAAACCAGCCAGCCCGCGCAAAACCTTCGGATACCAGCGTGCCGGCGTGCTCGCCGCCTTCGTAAACGGAATCCTGTTTATTGGCATCGCGGTCCTGATCTGCTTCCAGGGTTACGAGCGCATCGTTCACCCACAGCCCATCGCTTCCGGTGTGATGATGGCCGTCGGCGCGGTAGCGCTGCTCGTGAATGGCGCCATTACGCTGGGCGTGGTGCGCGGGCGTGAAGACCTGAATGTTCGCGCGGTGTTCGTGCACAACCTGGGAGACGCGCTTTCAAACGTGGGAATCATCGCCGGCGCATGGATCATCCGTAGCACCGGCGAGCGCCAGATCGATCCTCTGCTTGCCTTCCTGATCGCCGGAATGATCGTGTGGAGCGCCATCGTGATCGTCGAAGATTCCGTCAACATTCTGCTCGAAAGCTTGCCCAAAGGCATGAGCGTACCTGAGGTGGCGCGCGCCATGCTGGAAGTGGACGGCGTGCGCGAGGTCCACGACATGCACATCTGGAGCCTGAACGCCGGCTCCCATGCCCTTGCCTGCCATGTGCGCATCCTGGATATGCCCACTTCGGAAAGCGAGCTTATCGGCGAGCGCATCCGCCATACGCTGGCTCAGAAATTTGGTATCACACACAGCACAATTCAGTTCGAGCACACCCACCCGCCGGGCCAGTTCCATACCTACATGCCGGAGCCGGCTGTGCCCGGCGAAAGCTACGGCCCTTCTGATTTCGTCCCACCCGCAGTCCCTCCGGCCAGCCGCAAGCGATAGCAGCTTCGGCGCAACCGGTTGCGGATGGAGACCGGTCGCGGGGTGCAACGCGCGGACCGGCAAAACTCCCCCAAAGCCGTTTCATCGTTACGGCCCTTCTCGTAATTTGCGTCCACAGGAAGCTTGCAAATTGGATTTGCCGCGCTTAAGATCAGCGCAGACATAAGGCGCGGACTGAGAAGGCAGTCAGCGTCACGCCCTACATAATCTGCGAATACTGCTGAGAGTAAAAACCGTACCGAGGGTGTACGTTTCGCGGAAAGCGCGGCCTCCGGCTGCGATGACCGAGCCAGGGATTACAAGGTAGATGTCCGTACGATTCTAAGGGAGGTGAGTCATGGCGTTCTGTTCAAAATGTGGAGCACAACTTCAGGAAGGAGCGGCTTTCTGCCCGTCGTGCGGCGCCGCAGTGACTGGCGGTGGCGCGCCTGCGACTGCCACCGCCGGAAGCAGCACCATGTCTTCCAACGTCGCCGGAATGCTCGCTTATGTCCTCGGCTTCATCACAGGGATCATTTTCCTTGTGATCGAGCCCTACAAGAGAGACTCTTTCGTGCGTTTCCACGCGTTTCAGTCAATTTTCTTGAGCGCTGCGTACATCCTGATTTCTATCGCGTGGAGCATCGTAACCGGACTTCTCTTCACCGTGAGCATGTTCGGCATGTGGCATTTGTTGTATTTAGGCTGGGTTGTTATTCGCCTCGGATTCTTCGTGTTGTGGATCTTTATGATGTACAAGGCTTACAACAACGAGCGCTTCATGCTGCCCGTCGTCGGACCGCTCGCGGCGAAGCAGGTTGCATAAGCAAGAGAATAGAAAAGCCGCGACGTTACAAGACGAGGGTTCCGCCAACACACAAAAGCCCTCGGCGCGAACAAGCGTGCTGTTGCCACGCCTAACGAGTCTGTGTGAAAACCGCCTGTTTGAGTTGGTGCGGCGCTGTCCTCAGTCGAAAGGCGCCGGTGAGGACACCGGCGCTACAGCCGCAGTTGTCACATAGAACTCTGACGCCCCGCCCCACTACACCGCGGCGGCAAGCGTGGAGGTGCAGTGCGGGCAGCGCGTGGCATTGAGCGGGATGCTGGAAAGGCAGAACGGGCACTCTCTGGTGGACGGGGCAGCGGGCGGTTCGGGCTTTTTCAGCGAGCTGAACCACTTCACCACCACAAACATGGCGAAGGCGACGATGAGAAAGTCGATGACGTGATTGATGAACTGCCCGTAGGCGATCACCGCGGCTCCAGCCTTCTTCGCGTCCGCAAGACTGGCGTAATGCTTTCCGGAAAGGCTGATGAAGAGGCTGGCAAAATCCACTTTGCCGAGCAGTAGTCCGATAGGCGGCATGATGATGTCGTTGACCAGCGAGGAAACGATCTGGCCAAAGGCTGCGCCCAGAATGAATCCCACGGCCAGATCGAGCACTGACCCGCGCATCGCAAAGGCCTTAAATTCCTTCCACACGGTTCACCTCCACCAAATCCGAATGCCCTGCATTTTGCCAGAGACAGGTTCACAACACAACGTCAAAATCGGCCCTCAGAATCGAGAGATTAGCGCGGGGACCGGGTTGGCGAGGGGTTTCATATGAATTTTACATCACGCATAGAGCGGCCTACTCCTTCACCCGTCCCGCTACGCGGTCCACCCTCTCCCGCCACGGCAGGAGAGGGGCTAGGGAGTCTGTGTGGCAACTGCCGTTTTTGAGTTGGTGCGGCGCTCTATGAGCGCCGAAGCACTTGAAAAATAAAGACCGGCGGTCACAGACCGCCGCACCAGCCGCAGTTGTCACGCAGAC
>NFUN01000152.1 GCA_002197525.1 Acidobacteria subdivision 13 bacterium RH2 MAG17b
AGTGACGGCTTTTTTGTAGCGCCGGTGTCCCCACCGGCGTCTTTCGGCGCTGAGGACAGCGCCGCACCAGCGGATGTTGTCACTATAATTTGTAAACCTCAATAGGAGGGAGGAAGAGCCACCAAGCGCCGTTGTCGCAGCAGCACTAAGCAAGAGTGGATCACAATGATGTTGTACGACGTCAGGACTCCTCAGTGCAGCGGCCCCCGGCAGGGCGCGGCTTCCTTGTTCTACCTAACAGCCAGGCGTCATGCGGGCAGAGTAACTTTCGGATGGGACATGCTGAGCATTCTCGTTAGCTCGCCTTCAATCGCATCCCGGTTCACGCCGCGCGCCACGGAGATCTCATCCACCAGCAGTTGCCAGGAGCGATCCAGCATCTTCTTTTCGCGGAAGGACAACGGCTTCACTTGGTTTAGCACCACCAGAGCTTTGAACACCTCCGCCACCTGAAGCAACGATCCATTCCGCATCTTCTCGGAATTCAGCTTAAACCGCCCCTTCCAATCGGATTTGGCTCCGTTGTGGCTTGCATTCAGATACTCAAGCACCGTCGAAACCTCTCGACCTTTGGCGACTTTGCGCAGGCCCACCGTGGCCACATTGGTCATGGGCACCATCACGCGCATTCCGTTCGATTCAAGCCTAAGAAGATAAAAGGTTTCTGGCATTCCGGTAAGATTGCGGCTGGAGATTTGCTCGACGATGCCAACGCCTTGATTTGGGTAGACCACCTTATCCCCTACACGGAAGTCCATAGATTCCCCCCATTATATTTATGACCGCCATAACGAATGGTTTTAATGTAATCCTCCACATAGCTAAAGTCAAATGGCGGCCATACCAGCCCACACCAGTAATGGTGCGGTTTTATGTGGTAGGTTCTCTCTTAAATGGCTCGACTCCAGGGGCAAAGACGCTTCGGAGACGGCGCCACCGGGGCGTGACGTATGGCTCGCGGCTGACTTCGACTTTGAAGAGGTCTGGGAAGCGGCCGATTATCCTTGGCCGGTGCGGCTGAAAGCGCTGCCGTTGGCCCAGGTAGTTATCTCCAAGTAAACCATCCTAGCCTTTTTACTTTCCCGGTAGTATCCTGCCATGAATAAGCACGATTCGGGGAGGATTTGATTATGGCGCCAGTCGCCGTTGCCACGAACGTTAACGCGGCAGTAAGTCTGCCGGCTCTTCCCGGCCGCGCGCGAGTGGCGCTGTGGCTTGCGACTGCCACATTTACGGGCGGCGTCATCATGGGGCTTGAGCTGTTGGGCTTCCGGCTCTACGCTCCCTACTTTGGCTACTCGATCTACGTATGGGGCGGCATGATCGCCGTGGTCATGGCGGCCCTAGCCGCCGGTTATGCCCTCGGCGGATGGCTTTCGGACCGCAGCCGCAGCGATACTCCTCTTTACATCGCCATCCTTTCGAGCGGAATCTATCAACTGATCATCGTCTACACCGCCGACCGGATACTCCAGTTGCTTTGGAACACCGGCGTTTTTACGGGAACAATTCTAGCCTCGTTGGTCATCTTTGCTCCGTCGATGACCGCTCTTGCCGGGACCTCGCCCTTTGTCATTCGTCTTCTAGCCCGTGCGGGTCACGTGGGTTCATCCGCCGGGAAGGTCTACGCGCTCGCTACGGTCGGCAGCATTGCGGGAGTGCTGGCAACCTCTTTTTTCCTGATTCCCAGCGCCGGAACGCACGCCACGCTCCAGATTCTTTGCGGGATTTCAATCGCCACCGGAGTCTCCGGTCTCATTGCGCGCCGCCGTGCCGTTTTGCTCGGAATTCTGGCCCTGGTTCTGGTAGTTGCCGCGCCCAAACCAAAGCTGCACTACTACGAAATCTGGAGAGCCGAGTCGGTTTACAACCAGGTTCGAGTCGTCCACTACAAGGGGTATCTCTGGCTTGCGCTGAACGATTTGCGCCACTCCCATACGACCTTCAAGGACAACAGCATTTGGTCGGGTTCTTACCAGGATGTGTTCGCTCTGGGTCCGCTGCTCGTGAAGCAACCCCGGCTTTTGGTGCTAGGCATGGGCGCCGGAGGCTCCATTCGCATGACGCGGGTCGCTGATCCCAATGTACAGGTTGATGCAGTCGAAATTGATCCTCTGGTAGTCCAGGCCGCTCACCGCTTCTTCGGGCTGCCGCAGAGAGCGAGCTGGCTCCATGTACATATAGCGGACGCCCGGCCGTGGCTCGAACGGGACCACAGCATCTACAATCTGGTTCACGTGGACCTTTATCAGGGCGGGCCATATATTCCGTTTTATCTCGTAACCGAAGAGTTCTTCCGCTTGGTGAGGGCCCACATGTCGCCGGACGGTTTGCTGATGATGAACGTTTACGACGCCGGCAAGAAGCATGAAATTTTGCATTCGACCGGCGCGACGCTGGAGCGCGTGTTCCCCACCGTGCTCGTCTATTCCCGCCTGCCCAAAAGCTATATGCTGTTTGCATTCGCAAGGAAAAGACGCCTAGCCTCGCTACAACAGGAGCTTCAGCAGTTCCAGGGGCGTCCGGGGATCGTCAAGCTGGCGCGCGCGGCCGCGTCAGGCATTGCTGACCTTGATCCGCCTGCGGGTTCGGTCGTTTTCACGGATGACCACGCTCCCATCGAACCCATGACGCGCCGCATGTTGCTGGCAGACACGCATTGAGCGGACCAACTCCAGTTTCATTCATTATCAAAGCTCGCGCGCAAGCTTGGGCATTGCGATCCCTGCCGGCGATTGGCATGCATGGAATGCAGGATAATGAGACCCGCGCTATAGAGACCGAAGCCGCCATTTAACCACTCCCCTTAAAATAACGCTGGACATTCTTCCGCTCTGATGTATAATTCCGTAGATTACCGACGGACCTGCGACGCTCACAGAATTACCGTTCGTTTCGCTTCTTGTAGCCCGCTGGAAGGACGAAGATGAGAATGCGAGGCGACGATGAACATCCTGCTTTATAATCCTGACAACGAAGTCACCAACAACTTCATGCCGCACTTGTGGATGTTCCTGCTCAAGGCGCTCACTCCACCTGGGCACCAAGTGCTTCTGGTGGATGGCAACGCCCAGCGGATGAGCGAACAGGACCTGGCCGCATACATCCGGACAAACCATGTGGAGCTGGTTGGCATCGGCTCCATGACGCGCATGGCCGCAAAGGCTTATCGCATGGCCGATGCCGTGCGCGCCGTGGGCATTCCCGTGGTGATGGGCGGTCCTCACGTGACGGAAGTGCCGGACGAGGTTTTGGGGCGCGATGGCGGCCCTCGTCATGCGGATGCTATAGCGCTGGGCGAGGCCGACGCTACTTGGCCCGAGATCGTCCGGGATGCGGAGCGGGGCGCACTGAAGGAAGTCTATGCTCCTCTTGGCGCTGACGGTAAAGAAGTGAAGCCTACCCTAAGCGATTATCCGGAGATTCCCTGGGACCGGATGGATATTGAACAGTTCAACTTGCTCGGGCATTTCCCAAAGCTTGCGCGCAGCCTGCTGGCGTGCGCCGGGATGACTTGGCAAAGCTTTCACCTGATTCCTATTGAATCCGGACGCGGCTGCCCATACGGTTGCGAATTCTGCACGGTGACCGGCTTTTTTGGCGATTCGATCCGCTTTCGCTCAAACGAAAGCGTCATCAACGAGCTGCTGCTGCTCAAGTCGTTGGAGAAGCGGCAGAACGGCAAAATCGCCGTCTTTTTTATCGACGATAATTTCGCTATCAATCCAAAACGTCTGAAGTCTCTGCTGCGTGACATTATTGCGGCGAACGCTCAGGTCCCTTGGGTGGCGCAAATCAGCATGAACCTGTTGCGTGACGAAGAATTGGTCTCGCTGATCGCGCAAAGCGGCGGCAAGTGGATTTTCATGGGCCTTGAATCGATAGACCCAGAGAATCTGAAAAGCGTTGCTAAGAGCTTCAATAAGCCCGCCGAATATCCGGCCGTGCTGGAGCGCCTTGCGCGCCACGGGCTTTATGCGATTACCTCGTTCATTTTCGGCATGGACGGCGACCGTCCCGGCGCGGCAGATCGCACGCTGGAGCAGATCCGCTCCTGGCCTCCCGGCCTGCCGGTCTTCGGGCTTCTTACTCCCTACCCTGCAACGCCTTTATATAACAAGCTCGCCGTTGCCGGGCGGCTCACCCGCCCGAAACACTGGCTGGATTTCAAGCCCTTCGTCATGGCCCACACACCATTGGGCCTTTCTGCCGAAGAGGCGCAGGCCGAGGTGCGGCGCGCCTGGGCGGCGTCCTACGATCCCGCTACCATCGCGCGCGCCATGAAGTGGCTGGAACCGAGGCCGCTCAGCGACCGCATCATGCACCTGCTTGCGCGCCTGGCTTTTCGTGGAATCTACTTTCCGCAAATGAGAAAGCGCGAGTGGGCGCAGGTTCTGTTCGAAAATCGAGTTGCCATCCTGGGTTTGATCTTTCAAGCCCTGAAGATGAAGCTTCGCCTCCGGCGCCAAGTCGCCGCTGCACCTGCCACCTTGCCCGGACCGATTTCAACGGCGTGAGGGTCTTCAGAGTCTGTGTGAAAACTACCTGTTTGAGTTGGTGCAGCGCTCTATGAGCAAGCTTGTCCAAATTACGGTCTGCCTTTCGCGAAGTGTTCTGCGGCTCCGCCGCTTGCTGTGCGGAAAGGCTTCGCCTTTCCGGCACCTGGCAATCCTCCCAACCCGGTTTTCCTTGGGCGCGAAGGCTCAGCCTTC
>NFUN01000153.1 GCA_002197525.1 Acidobacteria subdivision 13 bacterium RH2 MAG17b
CCCCGCTCCAGGTACCTGGAGCGGGGCATTCCTAAGCCTTTGATCTGCATAGTGACACTCTACCAAGAGTGTCACTAATCATTCTGGACGAGCACAGGCCGACAGCATCGTTGGTTGATGCGCCGCTCTGTCAGCGGCGAGCGACGCCGGTCGCAGACGGCGCTACAGCCAGAAGTGCCGCCAATCAAAGGCGTTAATTGGTAACTTTCTGCTCCAGGGCAGAGTGCAGCATGGCTGGATCTGGTCGAGGATCTGACGGTAGCCTCGGATGGGGTTTTGCAGTTCTTCGACACTAGCGAAGGCCGCCCTTTTCTTCACCCTCTGGTCAAGCCATGTGGACGGCCGCGGGCCGGCGGTTTTCATAGAGAGGAAACTGATCGGTGAGGGTAAGCGCTTCCCGGCGAATACGTTCGAGGCCGGAGGTGTTTTCGAGATCATTGAGCGCCTCTGCGATCAACCCGCCGATGTGCCGCATCTCAGCTTCTTTCATGCCGCGCGTCGTCACCGCCGGGGTTCCGACGCGGATGCCGCTTGCGACCATGGGAGGATTCACGTCGAACGGGATGGCGTTCTTGTTTACGGTGATGCCGGCGCGCTCCAGGCTCTCCTGAGCCTGTTTTCCCGTTACCTTGCGGGAAAAGACGTCCACCAGCATCAAGTGCGTGTCCGTGCCGCCCGATACGATGCGGAAGCCCTTTGCGGCAAGCGTCTCTGCCATAGCGCGCGCATTCGCGAGAATCTGCTTCTGATATTCCTTGAATTCCGGCTGAAGGGCCTCGTGAAAACAGACGGCCTTGGCGGCGATCACGTGCATCAGCGGCCCGCCCTGAATGCCGGGGAACATGGTTTTGTCCAGCTCCTTGGCGTACTGGGCCTTGCAGAAGATGGCGCCGCCGCGCGGCCCGCGCAGCGTCTTGTGCGTGGTGGTGGTGACGAAATCGGCGTGAGGCATGGGGCTCGGATGCAGACCCGCAGCGATCAAACCTGCAATATGGGCCATATCGACCATGAGTAATGCGTCGGACTTGCGGGCGATGGCTGCGAAACGCTCAAAATCCAGCGTGCGGGGATAGGCGCTCGCGCCCGCCAGGATCAATTTGGGTCTATGCTCGAGGGCGAGCCTTTCCACTTCATCGTAATCGATGGTCTCTGATTCTTTGCTCACGCCGTAAGAAACAATCTTGTACATTTTACCGGACAGGTTCAGCGGGTGGCCGTGCGTCAGGTGGCCGCCGTGCGCCAGGCTCATGCCCAGGATCGTATCGCCCGGCTTTAGCACCGTCATGTAAACCGCCTGGTTGGCCTGGCTTCCGGAATGAGCCTGGACGTTTGCGTGCTCGGCGTTGAAGAGCGCCTTCGCGCGCTCGATGGCCAGCGTCTCCGCGATGTCCACAAACTCGCAGCCGCCGTAATAACGCTTGCCGGGGAGTCCTTCAGCGTACTTGTTGGTCATCACCGAGCCCATCGCCTGGAGTACGGCCTCGCTCACGAAATTTTCCGACGCGATGAGTTCGATGGTGTGTACCTGGCGCTCAGTTTCCAGGTCGATCGCGCTCGCGATTTCTGGGTCAATTTCCTCAAGTGGTCTCAGGCGCGCAGGCTGTTTCAGGCTCATGCTTCTTGCTCCTTATGGGATATCCGGCGGGTTACGAGCCGGAAACGATTCGAGGGTTTCGCGGCACTCTGGCCGTTTACGGTGTGGTTCACGATGACAACCAGTAAGTTCCATTCTAGCGAACGCGCTCATGGCGCGCAACGAAAGCGGCCTCACAGTAGTGACTCAGTTTGTCGTAGCGCCGGCCTTCAGGCCGGCATTTTGAAGGCTTTATTGTATAAACGATTCGGCGGCCAGAGGCCGCCGCTACAACTACCGGTGAGTGCCGGAAAGCTGGGGCTGTTCCTTGATTTCAACCCAATCGCCGATGCGTACGACGCCGCTGGTTATCACACGCGCGTATGCGCGGCTCCAGCCGGGGTGCAGCTTCTCCGAAATTCGGGACGAATCACCCGCCACGAAGGAATCGCTGATCTTAGTGCAAGGGGAAGCGTACCGGGTGACCTGAAGTTGCGCCTCGCCGGTCCTGATCGTGACGCCGGGAACAACCAGGGTCCAGTCCAGCCCGGAAACCGTCAGATTTTCTCCAGCGCTGCCCGGCCGGATGGTGTGCCCTTCGCGCTGAAGCGCATGGATGATTTCAAGCGAGTAAAGCAGCACGGCGCGTTCCGGACCTCCGTGGTTGATGAGGTCGCAGTGCCGGTCGCCCTCGACGCCCGACGTCGTAATGAACGCTTCGGGTATCGGTTCTTTGGGA
The DNA here is from genome assembly GCA_002197525.1 of Acidobacteria subdivision 13 bacterium RH2 MAG17b. Classification (GTDB taxonomy): domain Bacteria; phylum Acidobacteriota; class Terriglobia; order UBA7540; family UBA7540; genus RH2-MAG17b. The sequence goes on from NFUN01000153.1 coordinate 2,313, forward strand.
ACGCCCCCGCCGGACCGGTTGATCGATTCGATTCTTCCGATCCTGCCGGGCTGCAGAGCCGAAGAGCGGCTATGCTCAACATCCGCCGGAGATAAGCTCGAAGTGGGGTCCATCAGCCCAATCCTAGCAGAAAATCTGGCCGCCGGGCCACGCTGGATTCAGGAGGATTTATTCTAGCGTCTCCACAAGGACTTTCATGGTTTGGTGGTGACAACCAATCGTAAAGCTACGCCGCCTGCGCGCCTTCTTCAAAGGTCACCCTCCAGCCTGCCGCGCAGCCCTTGCACAAAGACCACCAGCGTTTCGGCCTTGGTTTTAACCAGAGCCGGCGTCACCACCGGATCCGTGCCGTCGAGAACCACGACGGAAACGGTGGCGCGATGAAACTCCATACCGATATACTTGAGCTAGTTCATAAGGCGCTCCTGAGCGTGAAAGTTGATATGGCTACCACACGAACCGTACTCGCACAGGGGCGCCCTTTCATAATGCGTGGCGCGCAACGCAACGGCTATACAGCTCGCCAGTTTGAGGCAAGCCTCGTTACTGCTGTCGCGCGTAAGGGTGGCTACAGCGCCAATCGATCAAGAGCACGAAGCGCCAGGAAAAGAAAGACCTCTTGATCTTCTTCGTGTCTTGGCGTCCTTATAGGAAATAATTCGCCTTATGTTGCGCGAAATTCACATCCGCAATTACGCCGTAGTAGAGAACCTTAGCCTGGAGTTTTTTCCTGGGCTGAACGTGCTTTCTGGGGAGACGGGCTCCGGAAAATCCATTCTGGTAGGCGCGCTGGGATTGGTGTTCGGTGGGCGGGCTTCAGCGGACATCGTGCGCACGGGCGAAGAGCGGGCCACGGTGACCGCCGTGTTTGAAGCCGCAAGCCCCACGCCATGGAGCGAGTGGCTGGAAGAATACGGCTTGGGAGGCGGCGAGGAGCGCGAACTTATTTTGCGGCGCGAGGTGCTGGCGGAAGGCAAAAGCCGCCTGCTCGTGAACGATCAGCCCGCTACGCTCGCGGCGGTGCGGAGTCTTGCCCGGCGGCTGGCGGACGTTCACGGGCAGAACGAGCACGTGGCGTTGCTCGCGCGCGATGCGCAGCTCGAACTGCTGGATCAATTCGCGGGAACCAGGGACCTGCTGGACCGCGTCGCGGAACTCTATCACCGCCGCCGGGAGCTTGAGCGGCAAATGAATGAGCTTACTCAGAACGAGCAGGAGCGGCTACGGACCATCGACCTGTTGCGGTTTCAGGTGCAGGAGCTTGAACAAGCACGGCTTGAACCCGGCGAAGACACGCGGCTCGAAGAGGAGCGCTCGCGGCTTGTGAACGTAGAGAAGTTGCGCGCCTCGGCGGCCACGGCCTTCGCCGGGCTTTATGAAGAGGAAGGTTCAGCCTGCGCCAGGCTGGCTTCCGTCGCCCGGTCGCTCGAAGAGTTGCGGCGATTTGAGGGCGCGGTGGAACCCTACCTTGAGTCTCTATCCTCGGCGCGCGCGGCGCTGGACGATCTTGCTGCTTACTTACGCGACTATCTCGATCGGATCGAGGCGGACCCGCAGCGGCTGGAGCAGGTAGAAGACCGGCTCGCGCAGATCGGCCGGTTGAAACGCAAGTACGGCAAAACCATCGAAGAAATCCTGGCCTATCTGGAACACAGCGCGCGGCAGCTTGCGCAGCTCGAACACGCTGACGAACGCCGCCAAGAGCTCGCCGCAGGGCTAGAAAAAGCGGTTGCGGACTATCGCGGCGTGGCGCAGGCTCTTTCGGAGCGGCGCCAAGCGGCGGCTCGCATCCTGGAAAAGAACGTGCGGCAGGAGTTGGCCCAGCTCGGCATGGAAAAGACACGCTTCGAGATAGACTTTTTGAGCGGGCCGGATGCAGCGGGTGGCGGGCCGCGCGGCGCGGACGAAATCGAAATGCGCATCTCGCCGAATCCCGGAGAGGATTTGCGACCGCTCGAACGAACCGCCTCCGGCGGAGAACTTTCCCGGCTGATGCTCGCGCTCAAGACCGTGGCGGCGGAGCGGCCGGAAGGGGATTCTGCCGCCGGTCGTACGAGTGCCGGGCGCGCGCCACAGAAGCCGTTTGTGCGAACGTTCATCTTTGACGAAGTGGATGCCGGCATCGGCGGGCGAGTTGCGGAGTGCGTAGGGCAGCGGCTGAAACGGCTCTCATACGGCGCTCAGGTGCTGTGCGTCACGCACCTGCCCCAGATCGCCTGCTTTGCGGACCATCATTATTACGTGGAAAAGATTGAGCGCGGCGGCAGGACGCTCGCGGAGGTGCGCCGTCTCGATGGGCAGAAGGAGCGCGCCGCGGAGCTTGCACGGATGCTTTCTGGCAGCCAGATCACTGACGCTGTTCTCAAGCACGCCGCGGCCATGCTGAAACAGGCGGCAAGTTAGCGCCGAATCGCGGCCTTGCCGCGCTCATGAAACATCCGGTCAGTTCTTGCCTGCATTTTGGCGAAAGCGCGCCTGCCCGGTTGCGTTTCGAGGATTTCGAACGACCGCCGGATGACCGCTTGAGCCGTCCGGCGGAGGTGATAGCGCTTGAGCTCGTCACGGCGCACCCAGCGGGCGTCAGTAACGTCTGAGCCATGGCGCCCGCGTAACCGGCACGCGTAGTCGAGAACGGTGTAGTGGAAGCGCACACGCCCACTTCGGCGGACGATGCGCTCGAAGATGGCGGCCATCTCGACAGGCTCAACGCTGAGGCCCGTTTCCTCCTTAAGTTCGCGGCGGATCAACAGCACGGACCCATCTTTCACCACCGCACCGCCTACTGCTAAAACAGGCTGGTCTGGATATTCGCGCCGAGGAGTGCCATTACTAGACGCTGCCGGAGAGGAAGAATCGCGCAAGCTTTTATGCTGCTTGGAAGTTAGATTTTTCGTTTCACTCAAAATGACATCCATTCCATCCGTTTGGCGAAGAACCAGAGCGCAGCAAGCCTCATGGATCCCTGAGCGTTTTGCGGTCCGTGGATAGGCCGGCGGCGCGCCGGGCCAGGGCGTAGAATGCAGACTCTGCGGTGCTCAACGTCTGGGCAATATCTTCTTCGGTGTGGGCGGCGGATAGAAATGCCGCTTCGAACTGGGAAGGCGGAAGGTAAATGCCGCGCCCGAACACGTTCCGGAAGAAGCGCGCAAAGGCTTCGGTATCGGCACGCCGCGCTGAGTCATAATCCACAACGGGCTGTGCAGTGAAAAACGCGGTCAGCATGGAGCCTGCCCGGTTCACGGCGAGCGGCACACCGGCCTTGCGAGCCCGCGCCTCAAGTCCTTCCGCGAGCTTTGCCGAGAGCAAATCGAGCCGCTCATAAAAGCCGGGACGGCGAATCACCTCCAGCGTTTTCAGGCCTGCTGACACGGCCAAGGGATTGCCAGAGAGGGTGCCCGCCTGGTAGACGGGGCCGGAAGGTGCGACTAAATCCATGATCTCCGCCTTGCCGCCGTAGGCTCCCACAGGCAAGCCTCCGCCGATGATCTTGCCGAGCGTAGTGAGGTCCGGAACGATCCCATAAACCTGCTGCGCGCCACCGTAGGCCACGCGAAAACCTGTCATCACCTCGTCGAAAATCAGCACCGTTCCGTGCCGCGCGGTCAGAGCTCGCAGTTTTTCGAGGAAACCCGGTTGAGGAAGCACGCAGCCCATGTTGCCCGCCACCGGCTCAACGATGGCGGCTGCCAGTTGATCGCCGTGCGCAGCAAAAGCGGCATCGAGAGCGTTCAGGCCGTTATAGGGAACAGTGACGGTAAGCTCGGCCAGGGAGCGCGGAACGCCCGGACTATCCGGCAGGCCGAGCGTCGCCACTCCGGAGCCCGCCTTCACGAGCAGGCTATCCACGTGTCCGTGATAGCAGCCTTCAAACTTCAGGATCTTGTCTCTTCCTGTGGCGGCGCGCGCTACGCGCAGCGCGGAAAGCGTGGCTTCTGTTCCCGAATTTACCAATCGTATGCGCTCAGCGGAAGGAAAGGCTTCCCGGATTCGCTCCGCCAGCTCGACTTCGCCTTCCGTCGCGGCTCCAAAACTAGTGCCCGTCTGCAATACGCGAGCCAGGCTTTCCATCACCTCCGGATGGCAGTGGCCGAGGATGAGCGGTCCCCACGACATCACGTAATCGATATACTCTTCGCCATCCACGCTCGTCAGGCGAGCGCCCCGGCCGCGAGCTATGAACACCGGATCGCCGCCCACGGCGCGGAAGGCCCGTACGGGAGAGTTCACTCCGCCCGGCATCAGGCCGAGGGCGCGCTGAAACAGTTCCTGAGATTTTTTACCCATTTTTCGAATATATCCCTGGTTCGAGTGCGGCCTCAGCCGGAGGGCTTGAGGTCCGTCGTCACCGCGCTCCTCAACCCCGGCGGGGTTAAAGAGACTGCCTTGCATATTCGATCAGCAGCATGGAAGGACAGACATTCAGCCGTACCGCCTGAGCCCTCACCCACCGCTTCGCGGTCCTCCCTTTGATCGTGGAGGATAGCACGGGGTCTCGGGTGAGTAAACGGCAGCCGCAGTGCGTCCGAGCGGGAGCCGTGGGATTCGCCTCCTCATGGTTTTGCCGGAAGCACCTGAAGAACCGCCGCGCCACGGATGGCATCATTCTTCAAAGAATTGAGGGCGCGATTTGCTTCGTGTAAAGGAAAGATCTCGATCGCGGTCTGTATAGGAATTTGGGCTGCGATGCGAAGGAAGCTTTCGCCGTCCTCTCGCGTATTATTCGCGACGCTGCGGATGACGCGCTCGTGGTAAAGCAATGAATAGTCCAGGGACGGAATCGGACTCATGTGAATGCCAGCAAGCGCCACCGTTCCGCCCTTTTTTAAGGCCTTCAGCGCAGCGGGCACAATCTCTCCCGCCGGCGCAAACACGATAGCGCTATCGAGCTTCACCGGAGGTTCGGCAAGCGTGCCACCCGCCCACACCGCGCCCAGTTCGAGCGCCAACTTCTGATGCCGTGCATCACGGGTGCAGGCATAGACCTCCACGTTCCAATAACGCGCTACCTGTATGGCAACGTGCGCGGCCGCGCCGAATCCGTAGAATCCCAACCTGCCGCCAGGCTGAATTCCTGACAGGCGCAGGGCGCGAAAGCCGATGATCCCCGCGCACAGCAGGGGCGCCGCCTGTAAATCCGGAAAGCCCTCCGGGATCGGATAGACAAACTTTTCAGGAGCTAACGTGTATTCGGCATAACCGCCATCCACCGTGTACCCGGTAAAGGTTGCGTTGTCGCAGAGGTTCTCCTTGCCCGCCCGGCAATAGTCACACACGCCGCACGTCTGATGAAGCCATGCGATGCCGACCCGCGACCCCGCGCGGAGCTGCGCAACGCGCGGCCCGGTCTTTTCTACCACTCCCACGACTTGGTGTCCAGGAATAACGGGTGATTTGCGCGGCGGCAGCTCGCCTTCTACCACATGCAGGTCGGTGCGGCAAACACCGCAGGCTGCAATCCTCACACGCACTTGGTCGTCTTGAGGCTCGGGATCTGGAACATCGGTAAAATCGAGCGGATTTGTCTCGATGGGTGCGGGGGCATGGAGGACGCAAGCTCTCATAACTATTCTCCGCAATCATCCTGAGCATAGCCGGGCAGACAAGCGGCGGCAAGCGGTTGGTTTCGGGCTTGGCGCAGGCCTCTACAGGAATGTGCTCGTCCAGAATGCATAGTGACACTCTTGGTAGAGTGTCACTATGCAGATCAAAGGCTTAGGAATGCCCCGCTCC
>NFUN01000154.1 GCA_002197525.1 Acidobacteria subdivision 13 bacterium RH2 MAG17b
TCACGGCCGCCATCTATCATTGCTGCGCGCATCTTCCGCTACCGGAGGAATGCTAATCACACTTTTGGGAGACGAACCATATTTATAGGCTCGAAATGATCTTCAGGATTGACTAACGATTCCCAGGAGCTATTGAGTGCGCCCTCCCGAAAGGATGCGATGCCGATTTGGCAGATACTCGAAAGATTGTGGTTCGCGGTTTCCACGTCAACAACAACGAAGTTATCGGAGCAACCCTGCATGATTTCGTTTTCCAGTTCCGAGCGAGTTTACCGGCAACCCTTGCGTTCCCACTTGTCCTTAGCCTTCCCTTCTGCGATAGTCTGCCATTGCATGTTGGAAGGCGCGTCCGCCCCGCCACACGCCAGAGGAACAATGTGATCCACTACGTAGCCAGGCCGTCCGTGCGGATATCCTGTCTGGCGCATGAATTCCCCCTTGGCCGCTTCGCTCCGCTCAATCCGCCCGTGCCGGTTTCGCCGCAAGCCCGAATACGAACTGTGATAGGTCCGGCTGTGAGTGCTCCGAAAGTGAGGGTAAGACCGCGAGCGCCGGGAATGGCGCAAACGCTGGTTGCTCCGGTTGTGACCGCTACGAAATTCGTAGCGCGAATGCGAACGGCGATAATACCGGGCTGAGGCGGGCAAGGCCGCCAAGAAAAGCAGTAGAGGCAGGAAAACTACGGTGGTTCGTTTCACTCGCTCACGCTTTCGCCTGCCACCCTACGGACTTGAGGCCCTACAGTCAATGGGTTCTTTTTTGACGCGCTGACGTTTCGCCATATTCTTTCTTCGGCCCTTTGCCAGCGCGACTTGAGCGATGTCAGATATGCCTGACACACCGCCCGGATAATACGCCCACACTGGGCGCATGTCCAGCGGCAATCACGCTCTCTTGGGCAAGTTGGGAAAACGCATCCGTGCCTTGAGGCTGAAAAAGGGCTGGACTCAATCCGAAATGGCGGCTTACCTGGACGTGAACAGAGGCCACTTGTCAGACATCGAACGCGGCAAGCGCGAAACGGGAATCATCACCTTGCAGATCATCGCGCGCGGCCTCGAAACCACAATGGCCAAATTGTTGAAGGGCCTTTAGCCTTGGCTTCACCTTGCGGCAAGGCGCTGATTTTTGTGACGTGATTTGTGCCGTAACCGGGGTTTACTAGAGGAAACTTGCCACGCCAAGCATGTGCCATGCCATACCAAATGCAAGTGAGACGGATTTCGGCCAGACCCGCTATTCATGCGGGTTTCGAGCAACTCCGTCCGCGTCCTTCCGCGTCTATGCAAAGTCTGCCCGCCGTCGCCGCTCTAACTGATAAGGGTGAGGTCGACCGTTCAATTCGGTCCAGGCCCACCAACCGATTCTGCAAATCACCGGGCCGCGCTTTCCGGCAGTGCGGAGGGGACGCAACCGGAAGCTGGCATGGAATGCCTCGCCAGCGCTCACCGGGACTGGCTGCGTGAAAGCGGTGAGTAACACTGCCGCACAATATGTGGTGATATACTTCATACTTAACAGGGATGGCAGGCGCCCTATGCGAGGCAGGAAAACTTCAATGCGACGCCAGGAGTATATTGCGGAGGTTGGGGAAGTCGCCATCCGGCTGCGAATCGAACCCCTCAAGAAGAGTGGTTATCTCGCCACCAGCCCTGATGTGCCCGGCTTGGTTGCCGAAGGCCGAAGCATTGCTGAGGCGGCTGAAATTGCGCAGGGACTTGCCCGCAAGATTGTTGAGTCCTGCCTGGAACACGGTGATACGCTCCCCCCAGTTTTTTCTAAGTCCCGTCACGCTCCGCGTGAGCTTCTGGTGCCGGTAGGCCTCCCCTGATGGGCCGGTTGGCGGGGTTCAAATACCGCGAAGTTGTCCGTCGTCTTCGCGCTTTCGGCTTCATTTTCGACCGGCAGGGACCGGGAAGCCATGAAGTGTGGCGTCATGGGGCGACGGGGCGCAAAGTTGCCATCCCTCATCACGCCCGCGAAATGGCCGAAGGAACCCTACGTGCCATCCTGCGCGAAGCGGGAATTGACGTGAAGGCATTTCTAAAATCGTAAGTCCTCTACCGCCAAACATACGGGATTGCACCCCGAAGACTTGTGACCGCAGGGCCACCACCCAACGGCAGCGCCTCGGTCATGATCGCAGACACGGCAAACTGCGCCGCCGGGTGGCGCATACATGCCGCAGTACGGCATGTGTGCGATCAAGAGAACATCCCGCCTGAATAGCGGCCTTGAAGCGATGAATGCGCCGCCCGCCGAACCCTGGTCTCAAAAACTGTGACGCGGCTCTTGACGCGCCCGATGCTAGCGTCGTATACTAGGCTATAAGCAAGGCAGTGGACCCGCATGACTGACTCACGGCACGCTCCAAACCCGCGAAAAACTCACGCCGAAAAGCCCCGGTTTTGCGCTCATTTTTATGGCCGGGAAAACGCTCTCTGGGCGGGAGCGGAAGTAAGAAAGAGGATTCCTTAACCCAACGAACCCATAAGTGTTTGAAAACAAAGGATAATTTTGGGAACGAACCCAAACGAACCCACCGAAAAACCCTTCCGTTTCCGTGTAACCTGCTAAATCTAAAGGAAAAAACGCGACCTTTCAGTGATTCTCCGTATATCTTGCATGGAATCAATAACATACAATGATATCACTGTGGGCGAACCCAAATCCGGCGCAAAAGCGGGCGCGAGAAGCCACTTGCCAACGCGCGGCCTAGTCGCCCGATTTTCGGCTACTCGTCTGGCCGCCGACACGCCGCTACTCCCGGGCCGATGCGCCGCGATTATAGCAGATGTTTGAGCGTTAGCGTCCGGGCTTTGCTATGATCATAATGTAAATTCACCCGCAAGGCGGACGGCATTATTTCTTTGGCGGCGTGCCGCGTAGCAATCGAGATCGCAAGCAGGATGGAGAAACAGCGTTGAAGGTTGTGCTGATTTCGACGTATGAGATGGGCAGGCAGCCGTTCGGGCTGGCTTCTCCTGCGGCCTGGCTCCGGCGCTCGGGAATGAGCGTTGCCTGTTTCGACCTTTCGCGCGCGCCGTGGGACGAAGAGGTTGTGCGAGAGGCGGATTTCATTGGCTTTTACGTACCCATGCACACGGCCACGCGGCTGGCCGTGGAAGCGTTGGCCTCCGTCCGGAGAGCCAATCCGCACGCCCACCTGTGCTTTTACGGACTCTACGCGCCCGTGAATGAAACCTATCTTCGCAGGCTCGGCGCGCAGACGATCCTCGGCGGAGAATTTGAGGAAGCGTTACTGCACGCGGCGCAAAGAGTGCGGGAGCAGCGCGAGGCTGGGGATGAGTCGCAGGCCGAACCTGTGACCTCGCTTTTGCGGCTGCAATTCGTCGCGCCGGACCGCAGTGGCCTGCCGCCGCTTGCCAGCTATGCGCATCTCGAGCATCCCGGCCGCGAACCTCGCGTAACTGGGTACACCGAAGCGAGCCGCGGCTGCAAACATCTTTGCCGCCACTGCCCGGTGGTCCCCGTCTACGGCGGACGCTTTCGCGTGGTGCAGGCGGATGTGGTGCTCGAGGATATTCGCCAACAGGTGGCAGCGGGAGCGGAGCACATTACGTTTGGCGATCCGGACTTTTTCAACGGCATCCGCCACGCGCTGGATATTGTGACGGCGCTGCACCGTGAGCATCCCGCGCTAACCTACGATGTGACCATCAAGGTAGAGCACTTGCTTGCGCACGCGCGGCATGTTGAGACCCTTCGCGAAACGGGGTGCCTGTTCGTGACCACGGCGGCCGAAGCCGTGGACGACGGCATCCTGGAGAGGCTTGAGAAGGGGCACACGCGCGCCGATTTTGAACGGGTCGTCGAGCTGTTCCGCCGGACCGGGCTCGGGCTAGCGCCTACGTTCGTTGCATTCACTCCTTGGACGACGCTCGAAGGATATTGCGATCTACTCAGCGCCATCGCCGGGCTGGACCTCATTGAGCGGGTGGCTCCCGTGCAGCTTGGCATCCGCTTGCTGATTCCCTCTGGCTCGCGACTGCTGGAGCTTGACGAAGTGCGCAGCCTGGTAGGACTTTTTCGCGAAGCGGAGCTGGCCTATCCATGGAAACATCCAGACCCGCGCGTGGACGCGCTTTATGAAGACATTCAGCAGATCATCCGCGAGGGATTGAAGAATCGGGCGCCGCGCCAGGTGATTTTTGCGAGCGTCCGCTCGCTGGCGTACCAGCGTGCGGGTTTTGAAGCCCCGGCAGAGTGGCTTGGAGCGCCGCCACTCGTAGCGCGTGCAGCCGTGCCCTATCTCACAGAGCCGTGGTTTTGCTGAGCGGAGCCCACCGGGGACCAGTTGGTTCCCATGAATCTCGAAGGCGCGCCGGTTTAGCTGCTTTATTGAGCATTACAAATTATAGTGACGGCTTTTTTGTAGCGCCGGTGTCCCCACCGGCATCTTTGGGCGCTGGGGACAGCGCCGCACCAGCGGATGTTGTCACTATAATTTGTAAACCTCAATAGTAAAGCCGCGCCGGTCCGATGCGCGGCCGGCGGTGAATAGCGAAAGGAAGGATCGACATGACGGATTACACGCGTTTTGCAAAGAACATGAGGGAAGGCATGGGCCTTGCACGTCCTCCGCTAGGGCTCGCTTTTCTCGATGAGCCGCCGCCGGACGTGCCGCGCATTGCGCAAAGCGCGCCTAGCGCCTGCGCGTTTTGGAAGGCGGCGGAGACGGCGTTGTTTTATGCGGCAGCGGAGGATCACTACAACTGCCCCATCGGCGCCATCACGCAAGGTTTTGATTTGCCGCAGACGGTGATGCAACAGGGAATGGAGTTGATCGGACGTATGGGAAGCATTCAGTATTTCGAAGCCTCTGAAGTGGAGCATGTGCCGAAGGTCACGAAGCCGCACCGCGTGGTGGTTTATGGGCCGCTCGAAAGATTCAAGAGCTTTTCGCCTGATCTGGCGCTGGTGGTTTGCTCGCCCTATCAGGCCATGCTTCTTTCCGAAGTTGCGGGAGCTACCACATGGCAAGGCAAGGAAGGAGCGCACATTTTTGGCCGGCCTGCCTGCGCGGTGATTCCAAGGGCGCTCAGTGAAGGATCGCTCGCCGCGAGCCTGGGCTGCAAGGGAGCCAGAACCTTCGCTGGCATTGAAGAGAATGAATTGCTCTTGGCCATTCCTGGTAGCCGCTTGCAGGAGGCGGAAGTGCGATTGTCCGCCATCCTAAGCGCCAATGCCGAGATGCAACGCTATTACGACGGCCGCAAAGCGCAGTTCGAACTGCAATGAGGAAAAACGGCCACGCAACCGGCTCGGGCGGTAAAAGCGCTACAGGGCGGCTGATGATTTTGTGCTCGACGACCAGCTACCAGATGCGGGCGTTCGTTGAAACAGCGCGTGAAATGGGGCTTCCGCTGGCGCTCGGCAGCGACCGTTGCCACGTGCTCGACGATCCCTGGAAGGATGAGGCCCTGCCGTTGCGCTTTGAAGACCCCGAAGACTCGGCGCGCGCGATTGTGGAATACGCCCGGTCGAATCCCTTACAAGGCATGGTAGCGCTTGGCGACAGGCCCGCCCCAGTGGCGGCGAGGGCGGCCGCTGCGCTCGGCCTGCCTTTTCATTCCCCTTCGGCGGCGGACGTTTGCCGGGACAAATATCTCTCCCGTGAACGGCTGCGCGCAGCAGGCCTGAATATTCCTGCCTTTGAACGCTTCCCGATTGACGCAGACCCGCGCGAGATCGTCCGAGGCGGCGGGCCGCGAGTGGGCTTTCCCTGTGTCCTCAAGCCACTCGCGCTCTCCGCTAGCCGCGGCGTAATCAGAGCGGACAATGAACGGGAATTTATTGCCAACTTCGAACGTATTCGCGCGCTGCTTCTCTCGCCCGAAGTTCAGGTCATGCGGGAGGAAACGAGCGGCTATATACAGGCCGAAGCGTACATTGAAGGGCGGGAGATCGCGGTGGAAGGCGTGGTGGACAGAGGGCGAATGAGACTTCTCGCGATTTTTGACAAGCCTGATCCACTTGAAGGTCCGTATTTCGAAGAGACGATATACGTGACGCCGTCCCGCTTGAACAACGCCGCGCAGCGCCGGATCGAGGAAACTCTCGAATGCGCTGTTGCGGCGCTAGGCTTGTTTCACGGTCCGTTCCACGCTGAGCTGCGATGGAACCCGCGCGGCGCGTGGCCGATCGAGGTGGCGGCGCGCTCGATTGGCGGACTGTGCTCAAGGGCGCTGCGCTTTGAACTTCCAGGCCGGACTGGTTGGGTTTCTCTCGAACAACTACTCATCGAACTCGCGCTCGGCCGCGACGCCGGGGCCGTGCGGCGAGAGGAAGCGGCCGCCGGCGTGATGATGATTCCGGTTGAGCGCGAAGGCGTTTACGAAGGCGCTGAAGGCCTGGAATCGGCCCGGAGCACGCCGGGCGTAGAAGACATCGTGATCACCGTAGCGCCGAAACAGCGTCTGACGCCGCTGCCCGCAGGCGGCTGTTATTTGGGCTTTATTTTCGCGCGCGGCCGCTCGCCGGAGGATGTGGAGGATGCGTTGCGCGCTGCGCATCGCCAGTTGCGATTCGAGATGACGCCCGCGCTGCCGGTGGTCTAGCGGATTGCTGAATAGAGGACGCGTGCCGCAAGGGTGGGACATGGACCACATTGGCGAGGAATCAAACCACTAATACAAATGCATTAAGTGGCGTGATGTCTGCTGGTGCGGCTGATGTCCTCATCGCCGGTTTTTCGCCGGTGGGACACCGGCGCACCAGAGTGGCGTCACATCAACAAATGCGTTTGTATTAGTACGGCCGGCGGCCCGCGCGGCTTAGATAAGGCGGGCCCACGCGCACGAGGGCGTTTTGCACGGAAGACTCGGCCTCGGGCGTGCGATTCATAAATTCCTTGCGAACGTAGTCAACAAAGGCCTTCATCTCCCGCTCCATTTCCTCCATGCGCTTGCGCATGTTGAGGATGATCTCGACGCCGGCCAGATTTACGCCGAGCTCACGGGTAAGCTTGAGGATGACTTCAAGCTGTTCTAAATCCTCCCCGGTGTACAAACGGGTGTTTCCTTCACTGCGCGAGGGCCGCAGCAGCCCTTCGCGATCGTAGAGGCGAAGCGTCTGCGGATGGAGATTGTACATCTCCGACACGGCGCTGATCATATAGCCCGCCTTGCCGCGTGTTTTTTTGCCTCGCCGTGCCATGGTCTTCGCTTCCCAGTCAAAGCTGCCTCACCGTCAGCCGGTCAGGACGCGCTCTTGGCCTTGAGCGCCTCGCGCGGATCTTCCGGATTCAATCGCGCGAGCTCGCGAAGCAGCTCCTTCGTCCTCTCGTCTGCAACGCGCGGTACCACGACTTGCACCTCGATAAACTCGTCGCCGTGCAGGCGGCCGCCCTCGCCGCGTAACGATGGAGCGCCCTTGCCGCGCAACCGCAGCGTCTGCCCGCTTTGCGTGCCGGGTGGAATGCGGATGACGCTAGGCCCGTCGAGCGTAGGCACTTCCACTTTCGCGCCCAGCGCAGCTTCGGTGACGCTCACCGGGACTTTCACGTAAATATTGTCTCCCTTGCGCTCGAACAGGGGGTGTTTTTCGACTTCGGTGATGATATATAGGTCGCCCTGCGGGCCGCCGTTCAACCCGGCGTTGCCTTTCCCCGGTACGCGCACGCGCGATCCGGTATCAACCCCGGCAGGAATACGCACTTCAAAGCTTTCCGGCTTGCGGACCAGGCCCGTGCCTTGGCAGTGCGGGCAGGGTGGGCGGCGCCGGCCCGATCCTCCACAATCCGGGCACGGCCCGGAAAACCGCATGGCTCCAGCTTGCCGGGTCACTTTTCCCGATCCGCCGCATGTTTTGCAGGTGACGGCTGACCCAGAGGCAAACCCGGTTCCATGACAGGCCGAGCATTCTTCCTTTCGGGCAATGGTGAGGCGCAGTTGCGTGCCGCGGATGGCGTCCCAAAATGCGAGGTGAACGTGATGCTCGATGTCAGAACCGCGGCGGGGGCCTTCGTGCGCTCGCGCGCCTTCCTCGCCGCGAGAGAAAATCTGCGAGAAGAGGTCCCGGAAACCTCCGTGCTTTTCCTCTTCCCCGGCGGCATAGTCTGAAAAATCGAAGCCTGAAAAATCAAAACCGGCCGCTCCTGGCGCGCTCGCTTGAGGGCCGGCATGAAAGCCTCCAGGCGGAATGTTATCGGAATAGAATCCGTACTGGTCGTAGACCTTCCGCTTCTTCTCGTCGCTTAGAATCTCATAGGCCTCGGAGATCTCCTTAAATCGCTCTTCCGCGGACTTGTTGCCTGGGTTCAGATCCGGATGGTGTTTGCGCGCAAGATGACGATAGGCCTTGCGAATGGCCTCCGGCTTGGCCTTACGGTCTACACCGAGAGTGGCGTAATAGTCTTTTTGCGTGCCGACAGGCATAAGTCTCTTATTCCGAACAGTTCAAAGAACGCCATTGGCTTTCTTTGAGGTTCGTCTCCCAAAAGTGTGATTAGCATTCCTCCGGTAGCGGAAGATGCGCGCAGCAATGATAGATGGCGGCCGTGAAGTTCTTCACGGTGCGGAA
>NFUN01000155.1 GCA_002197525.1 Acidobacteria subdivision 13 bacterium RH2 MAG17b
ACCTTCAGAGTCTGTGTGACAACTGCCGTTTTTGAGTTGGTGCGGGGCTCTATGGGCGCCGGAGCTATTGAAAAATAAAGACCGGCGGTCACAGACCGCCGCTACAGCCGCAGTTGTCACACAGACTCTGAAGGTCGGCGCTACGGCAAACTGAGTCACTGCCAAGAGTTCCTATACTTGGGCACGACCAGGGGAATTGGAATACAATGGGGTTTTTGCTTCACAGGCAGCGCGCCTGCTGAGCAACCCTGTCCCAAAAGATACAACCTATGGAATCTATCCGCGTTCGCTTTGCACCGTCACCCACGGGTTATCTGCACGTGGGCGGCGCGCGCACGGCGCTCTACAACTGGCTTTTCGCGCGCCGTGAGGGTGGCGTGCTTATCCTGCGCATCGAAGATACGGATGTGGACCGCTCGCGCCCCGAGCTGGTTACGGGAATTCTCGAAAGCCTCGAATGGCTCGGGCTTGTCTGGGACGAAGGCCCCATTTTCCAGTCGCAGCGCCTCGATCGCTATCGTGAAGCGGCCGCCCAGATCGAACGCGAGGGTTGGGCGTACCCTTGCTTCTGTACCGCTGAAGAATTGCAACAGAAGCGCGAGCGCGCCGCGGCCGGGCGCCGCCCGTGGAAATATGACGGCCACTGCCGCAACCTTGCGGAGGATGAGCGCCACCGTCTGCTCACAGAAGGCCGGCCGCACGCCTTGCGCTTCCGCGTGCCCGAAGAGGGATCAACCGGCTTTGAAGACCGGGTCTTCGGCCGCATTGAGCTTGCAAACAGCGAGCTTGAAGATTTCGTGCTGCTCCGCTCGGACGGCAACCCGACGTATCACCTGGGCGTGGTGGTGGATGACGTAGACATGAAGATCACCCACGTGATTCGCGGCGCCGACCACATTTCAAACACCCCGAAGCAGATCATGGTGTACCGCGCGCTGGGTGCATCCTTGCCAGTGTTTGCACACCTCCCGCTTATCCTCGGCCCAGATCGCCAGCGCCTCTCGAAACGGCATGGCGCGACGGCCGTGGGCGCTTACCGCGAGCAGGGGATACTGCCCGAGGCGCTCCTCAATTTCCTGGCTCTTCTCGGTTGGACTACGCCCGAACAGAAAGAGATCTTAAGCCTGGATGAGATGGCTCGCCTGTTCTCGCTGGATGCTGTCTCCAAGTCCAACGCCGTTTTCGATCTTGAAAAACTCGCATGGATGAACAGCGAATATCTGCGCCATCTACCCGCCGCGCGGCTCTTGGCGCTGGTCGAGGCAGAGTTGTGTTCGGCGGGGTTGTGGAGCACGGACCTTTCCGGCTCCGGACGGGAGAAGTTCGAAAAATCCGCGCTGCTTTTGCAGACGCGCGCGCGCAGCCTGAAGGATTTTTCCGGCTCCGGACGGGCCTTCTTCACCGGCGACTTCAAATACGACCCGGAAGCCGTCAAGAAATTCTGGAAAGATCCCGCGCTACCCGCCTTATTCGGAGCGCTCGCCGCAGAGCTTTCCAGGCTTCAAGCCTTTGACCTCGAATCCACAGAGCGCACCCTGCGATCCGTTGCGGAAGCGAAGGGTGTAAAGGCCGGCGTGTTGATCAACGGCAGTCGCGTCGCGCTGACCGGGCAGGCCGTAGCTCCGGGACTTTTCGAAGTCATGGTGACGCTTGGAAAAAGCACGGTGGTGGAACGCCTCCGGCTAGCTGCGGAATGGATGCAGCGCCCTGCGTGACTTTCGCGCCACCCGCGACACGTCGCGCAAACACGAAAGGTGTTCAACGAAGCCTACCAAGCTCTGAGACTCAACAACCTGTAAGGGTGATGGCGCAGAAGGTAGGGGCGCTGCTCGCTACGCCCGGCGAGATGGCGCGGGCTGAGGCAAACGGCAGGATTGCTTGCCCCTGTCTCCGGAGTCAATACAGCAGGTACTTCGCGCGCATTTGGAGGAAGGCATTGAGCGCTGCCTGCCAGCGCAGGGCAATGCCGCGCGGGTCCTCACCCGATCTGATTGCCGCGATCACTTCCTGCGAGCCTACAAGCCTGAGCGTTTTATCCAACCGGAAGTCGTTTGGGAAGAGCCGGGTGAGCGCCGATGCCAGCTCCACGCCCAGTTCCGGCGAATCGAGCGCCTGCCGGTCAAGCAACTGAATGCTCACTCCGTGGCAAAGCTGGCTCTTGAACTTTGCCGCTGTGGGCGTGAAATCTATCGGAAGAAAGCGCACGCCTTGAATCCGCCGATTGTTCAGATACCCGGCAAGCTTCCGGCCATCGATCCAAGGCGCGCCGAGCACTTCAAACGGCGTATCAGTTCCCCGCCCGACGCTCACGTCGGCGCCTTCGATCATGCCCACGCCCGGATAAAGAATGGTCTCCGTCAGGTTGCGCAAGTTAGGCGAGGGATTCACCCAAGCTAGTCCAGTCTCGTCAAACCAGTCGGTGCGGCGCCAGCCTTGCATTCTGATTACATGCAAACTCGCGTTGATATGATTTTCGTGGTTGAACATTTCCGCAAGCTCCCCAAGCGTCATCCCATCGCGCACGGGAAGCGGGAAGTAGCCGGTGAACGAAATCAAGCTGCGATCGAGCAGCGGCCCCTCAACCGCGGCGCCGGTCAAAGGATCGGGGCGGTCGAGCACGTAAATGGGTATGTGGGCCTGGGCGGCCGCCTCCATAGCATAGCCTAGCGTTGTGATGTAGGTGTAAAAGCGCACGCCGACGTCCTGCACGTCAAAGACGAGGGCATCCAGTCCTTTGAGCATTTGAGGAGTGGGCCGCCGCGTGGCTCCGTAAAGGCTGTAAACGTGCAGTCCGGTCAAGGGGTCGCGGCCGGAAGCCACCACTCCGTTGGCCACGCCGTAAAGCCCATGCTCCGGCGTGAAGATAGCCTTGAGCTTCACGCCGGGGGCTTCGTGGAGCACGTCAATCGTGCGGCGGCCCTCGCGGTCCACGCCCGTCTGGTTTGTGATCAAGCCTATCCGTTTTCCGGCGAGCGGCTTGAAGCGGTTCGCTTCAAGCACGTCGATGCCGGTGAGCACGCGGGCATTGCGCAGGCGCGGAGCGCGAAAACCGTAAAGGAGCTCGTAGTAGCCGGTAAGCGAGAGCCGGCGGGTAAGCTCCGCGGCAGTGGGAACACGTCCGAAAGCGGCGGCGGCGAGAGTGGCAATCTTCGCGCGCAGGGGAATCACATTGCCGTGAGCGCCGGGATGGACGGCGTTGGCGAGTATGATCACATAGGTTTGCGAGAACGGATCGATCCAGATCGAAGTTCCGGTGAAGCCCGTGTGTCCGAACGAGCCTACCGGGAAGAGTTCGCCGCGGTTGGAGGAAAACACCGTGTCGATGTCCCATCCGAGGCCGCGCACGGCCATCGCATCTGGAGGCGTTTCGGGGGTGGTCATCTTGAGCACGGCGGAAGTCGAAAGAATGCGGACGCCGCGATAGACGCCGCCGTTCAGTATCGTCTGCGCGTAAATCGCCAGGTCGCCGGCGGTCGAGAAGAGGCCGGCATGCCCGGCTACGCCGCCCATGCGGTACGCCGTCATGTCGTTGACCTGGTACCAGGGGACGCGCTCGTTCCTCTGGTCCGGCGGCTGTGTGGGAGCCATGCGCCCTCGCAGACTCGCGGGAGGTCTGAAAAGGGTGTGAGCCATGCCGAGCGGCTTGAAGATGTGCCGCCGGCAGTAGACCTCAAGCGGCTCGCCGGAGATGCGGCGGACGATCTCACCGAGCGCTTCAAAATTCACATCGCTGTATATGAAGCGGGCGCCCGGCGGCACAACCGGACGAACTTCAACGAGAAGCTTCATCGCTGCATCGTAGCCCGACCATGAGTTTGCGAGCGGCAGATCGGGCGGCAAGCCGGAATAATGCGTCAGCAACTCACGGACGGTGATTCCCTCTTTCCCGTTTTGGCCGAACTCCGGCCAGTACTTGGCCACCGGATCATTGAGGCGGATTTTGCCTTCTTCAAAAAGCTGCATCACTGCTGGAGTTGTAGCAATCACCTTGGTCAGAGAGGCCAGATCGAAAAGCGTATCTAGCCTCATGGGCGACGGACGCGGGATGTTGGTGCGGTCGCCAAAAGCACGCCGGTAGACAATGCGCCCGTTGTGGCCAATCATCACCACCGCTCCTGGGATTTCGCCGTCATGGATCGCTTGTTCGACGAGAGGAGCGATACCGGCGAGCTTTGACACACCACTCGAAGCGGCCTTGTTTTTCGCCACACCAGGCGATGGAGCGCGCTCAGCAACGCTGCTCGCGAGGATGATGGAATTCCGGGCCACAAGAAGAAATGCAGCCAGCGCTAGCGCACCAGCACAAGACCAAGCAAATGAGCGAGTGATCTTCATCCAGTCAAACCTCTCCGGCAAAGCCGCGGCCGTGGAGACGCGCCGCGCGAAAGCCCGGATACAGCGGCTGCATCCCTGATGCAACGCTTGCAACCGGCATTCCCGCGCACCGGCGGGAGCGGCGGTGCGCGCTTTCTCGTTTCAACAGCCGAGTCCTTTCCTATATACTGAGCGCCGTCGCGAGTCAACCTAAGACGATTCGGGGCGCAAGAAGAGGCCGCGGTTGCCCGCTTCTTTCCTCCAAGGAGCCCCAATGAAGATCACGCTAGACGGCTGGCTGGTGGTGGCCGCCTATTTCCTCTTTAACCTGCTCATCGGGTTGTATTACCGGAAAAAAGGAACTGAGAGCACGAACGATTACTTCATTTCCGGCCGCAACGTGAGTTGGTGGCTGGCGGGAACATCCATGGTGGCGGCGACCTTTTCCGCGGATACGCCGCTGGCCGTCACCGGCTTGGTAGCCACCCAGGGAATCGCCGGAAACTGGCTGTGGTGGGGGTTGCTGCTTAGCGGCATGATGACCGTATTTTGCTTCGCGCGGTTATGGAGGCGGGCGGAAATCGTGACCGACGTGGAGTTCGTCGAACTGCGCTATTCCGGCAAGCCTGCGGCGTTTCTGCGAGGGTTTCGCGCCCTCTACTTCGGCGTCTTAATGAATTGTCTCATCCTCGGCTGGGTAAACTTGGCGATGGAAAAAATTCTGATGACGGTGCTGGGCGTCTCCGAATTCTGGGCGCTCGCGATCATCTTTGCAATCATCGCCTTTACGGGCTTTTACACGCTCATCTCCGGGTTGTGGGGCGTGCTGTGGACGGACTTTTTTCAATTCATCCTGAAGATGACCATGGTGGTTGTGCTCGCCTGCTACGCCGTGCGCGCAGTAGGCGGAATGAAGGGCTTATTCGCCAAGCTCGCTGTTGTGGACGCAGCCAGGCGCGAGGCGCACCATGGAGGCGCTGGCTCGATTCTTTCCTTTTTCCCGAGCTTCGATTCGCCCTGGATGCCTTTTGTCACGTTCTTTGTCTGCGTCGGGGTGAACTGGTGGGCGAACTGGTATCCCGGAGCGGCGCCAGGCGGCGACGGGTATATCGCGCAGCGCATCTTTTCCGCCAAGGACGAAAATCATTCGCTCTGGGCGACGCTATGGTTCAACATAGCGCAGTACGCGATCCGGCCCTGGCCGTGGATTGTCACCGCCCTGGTCTCCGTGGCGCTCTACCCCCATCTGCAAGACCCGGAGATCGGATACGTCAAGGTATGGGTGGATCATCTGCCCCAAGCGCTCGGCGGGCTGATGCTGGCAGCATTTGCCGCGGCCTACATGTCCACCATTGCCACGCAACTGAACTGGGGGTCGTCTTACCTCATCAATGACCTTTACCGCCGGTTCATGGCGAAGGGGCGCAAGGAAGCCCATTATGTGACAATGTCCCAAGTGGCGACGGTGTTGCTGGCTTTGACTGGAGCAGCGGTTTCCCTAATCATGACTTCGGTGGCCGGGGCGTGGCAACTACTGCTCGCGATCGGCGCGGGAACGGGAACGGTTTACCTGCTGCGGTGGTACTGGTGGCGGATTAATGCGTGGTCGGAAATCTCCTCGATGGCTGCTGCTCTGCTCACGACCGTGGCGCTGCACGCAGGATTTCATCTTTCCGATAGCACGCCGAGGGGCTTTGCAGAGTCGGTTCTGATTACCGTCGCAGTGACCAGCGCCATCTGGCTGGCTGTAACTTTTCTAACCTCACCCGAGCCGGAGGATAAGCTGCTGGAGTTCTACCGGCGGGTACGGCCAGGCGCGGCAGGCTGGCAACACATTGCAGCGCTGGCAACCGACGTGACTCCGGCGCGTGACGGCTGGCGTAACATTGGAGACTGGATGCTTGGTTCAGCGATGGTGTATCTGGCGATGTTCGGTGTAGGCCGCCTGATTCTCGGCCCGCATTGGGTAGGATGGATATACCTGCTCCTGTCCGCCGCCTGCGGCTACGCCATCTACTGGGATTTTTCGCGGCACGGCTGGGAAACGTTTTCAGGACGGAAGTAGCGGTTGGCTGCATGAGTTTTCTTAGGTATTTTCAGCCACCGCGGAACACGGGCGGATTCGCCGCTTATGACCAAAAAATCGGGGGAAACCCGCTCGCAAGTGACCGAGCGCGAAAATCCGGCGAGCGCATCACTCGATACAAAATCGCCGCAAGAAATTCTGCGGCTCATCAACCGGGAGGATCGCCGCGTAGCGCCAGCGGTCGGGAAAGTGATTCCGCAGATCGCGCAAGCAGTGGAGTTGATTGTGCCCGCTCTCAGTTGCGGCGGACGGCTGATCTACCTGGGTGCAGGAACCAGCGGGCGGCTGGGAGTGCTCGATGCCGTTGAGTGTCTGCCGACTTTCGGGACGGAGCAAGTGATCGGAGTGCTCGCAGGTGGACCGCGAGCGATGTTCAGATCAGTGGAAGGAGCAGAGGACGATCCTCAGCTTGCCCTCCGCGATCTAAGGAAAATCAAGTTCAGCCGGCGCGACGCGCTGGTGGGTATTTCGGCAAGCGGCCACACGCCCTATACGTTGGGCGGCCTGCGCTACGCCCGCCGCCTGGGAGCAGCTACAGTAGCCCTGACGTGCAATCCTGACGCGCCGATGAACCGCTTGGCGGATGTGGCGATTGTCCCCGTCGTGGGGCCGGAAGTGATCGCGGGCTCGACGCGCATGAAAGCGGGTACGGCGCAAAAATTGGCGCTCAACATGCTTTCGACCGCCTGCATGACGCGCCTCGGCCGCGTGTTTTCGAACTGGATGGTGGGCGTTCAGCTTACGAACAAAAAATTGCAGGGGCGAGCCGAACTGATTTTGATGAGGGCGGCGGGAGTGAGCCGCTCGCGCTCCGCGTTGGCTCTCAAGCAAGCCCAAGGGAAGCTACCCGTTGCGCTCTTGATGCTGCTTCAAGGAATTTCCAGATCCGAGGCGGCGAAAATACTCAATCGCGGAGCGAACATCGCAGCCTTGATCCGCCAAGGACAGGCTCAGAAGTCCAAGCGCCCATCCGGCCTGCGGAAAACCGGAAGCCGCCGGGCAGGACGATGATGGGCCGGCTGCAAACCTCGGGAGAATTAAGGACAAACGGATGGATAGATTTCTAATTCAGGGCGGGAAGCCGCTAGAAGGCCGGGTGACGATAGGCGGAGCAAAAAACGCCGCGCTGCCGGCGATGGCAGCCGCACTGCTCACTGACGAGACGGTAGTGTTGCATAACGTGCCGCGCGTTCGCGATATCGGCACCATGCGCAGTCTGCTCGATGAACTGGGAGTGGATTCCGCCGTAACCCATGACGAGGCCGGCAACACCGTGAGAATTCAGGCGCGGCGGCTAATCGATGCCCAGGCGCCTTACGAGCTCGTCAAGCAGATGCGCGCCTCAATTCTGGTGCTCGGGCCGCTGCTCGCGCGTTTCGGCGAGGCTCGAGTTTCGCTGCCGGGAGGCTGCGCTATCGGCGCGCGCCCGGTGAACCTGCATCTGAAAGGGCTCGAAAAGCTGGGTGCCGCCATCACCCTGGAACATGGCTACATTCACGCGCGCGCGCGCCGGCTGAAGGGAGGCGTCTTTTACTTCGATACCGTCTCGGTAACGGGGACGGAAAATCTGATGATGGCTGCGGTCCTCGCCGAGGGAGAGACGGTGCTGGAAAACGCGGCGCGCGAGCCGGAAGTAGAGGATTTGGCCATGCTGCTCGCGCAAATGGGAGCGTCAATCGAGGGTGTGGGGACGGACCGCCTACGCATCCGCGGCGTGAATGCGCTGCACGGCGCCGAACATCGCATCATCCCGGACCGCATCGAAGCGGGCACGTTTCTGGCCGCCGCCGGGATCACGGGCGGCTGCCTGATTCTCGACCACGTCGAGCCGCTGCATTTGACCGCGGTCACTACCAAGCTCGGGGAATTAGGCGTCAAGATCACGGCGCGCGGCGAGCGCGAACTGGAAGCGCGCGGCTCGCAAGAGCTTCGGGCTGCCGACGTCACCACGCAGGAATATCCCGGATTCCCCACGGACATGCAAGCTCAGTACATGGCTCTTGCCACGCAAGCCGAAGGTTCGTCCGTGGTTACGGAAACGATTTTTGAAAACCGGTACCTGCACGCCCTCGAACTTATGCGGATGGGAGCGGACGTGCGTGTGGAAGGACAACGGGCGACCGTGCGGGGCCGCACGCCGCTGAGCGGCGCGCCGGTGCAGGCTTCTGACCTGCGCGCGAGCGCCTCGCTGGTGCTCGCGGCGCTCGCGGCCACCGGCGAGACGGTGATCGACCGCGTTTATCACATTGACCGCGGCTACGAGCGCATCGAAGAAAAGTTAGTGAAGGTAGGAGCCCGAATCCGGCGCGTCTCGGAGGATTAGCGCAATTATGGAAGGGTGAGTCTTCAAACCTGCCGTCGAAAGCCCCTCACCCGGCCTTCGGCCACCCTCTCCCCCGGTTGGGGGAGAGGGATTGGGGTGAGGCGGAACCCCCGCCCTTCTTAAATGGAGCCATGCCTCGCAGGTGTGAGGCATGGCTCGTGACCTATCGCAGGCCTAAAGATCCCAAAAGAACCGTGACCACGATCACCACAAAGACAATCGTGGTGACGATCACGTATTTGTGATCGCCGCCGGCGTGGAAGGCGTAAATGGAGATCAATACCCGGGAGACGGGAGTGAGGATCAGCAGAAGCGTGGCCACCATCATGATGGTGACCGGCCGGAACGAAGCAAGCCCATGCATTACCGTGCGCCAGTGGTAATCGCGCAGCACATAGGCGCGAGTGAGCGGGATGAAATGGGGGTGAATCAAGGCGAGCGCCAGGCCGCCGACGAACAAGATGTTGCTGATCACCATGCCGGCTATAAGCACGTCATAAACATCGGCGTAGATTTTATCTTCCGCCTTGGTCGTAGCTGTCGCGGCCGGATGGCTACTCATCGATCTGCCTTTCCTGCAACTTTTCGTTTCCTTAGGCGAGCGCCGGCAAGTGGACGCTGAACCGGAGTAGGAGCGCTTTCGCAAACATGCCATAAGCGAGATAGACGATTAGCACGGCGAAAATCCACTTGAGCGCCGCGCTATGCAAGCGGTTCATCACCATCGTACCTGCGGTCGCGCCGAGCGTCGTACCCACGGCCACCGGAGCCACAACGTAGAAGTGAATAAGACCGGCCATGAAAAAGAGAATCGAGCCCACCGCGGCGGTGACTCCAATCATCAGTTTGCTGGTTCCTACGGCCACTTTCATAGGGACGTTCATGTAATTGTTCATCGCCGAAACCTTAAGCACGCCTCCGCCGACACCCAACAGGCCGGAAGCCAAGCCGGCTAGACAAGCTATGCCAGCGCCCAGGGGCGCGCCCGTCACCACATAATCGACGGTGCGGTTCGCAGCTTCGTCGTGATAGCTGCCGTGGAGGTCCAGATAGGCGGAAAGCCGGTCCTGGCGGGTTCGCGCAAAATCATTCGCCGCAATGCGCGCGTCATCCACGTTCCGCGTGGCAAACGCCGCGTAACCCATATAGGCGAGCATGGCGGCGAAGATCGCCAGCATGAGCCAGTCATTCAGATAGAGAGCGAGCACACTGCCGGAAAGCGCCCCGATGGTCGTGGCAATCTCCAGGAACATGCCCAGGCGCAGGTTGGTGATGCGCTGATCGACGTAAGACGATCCGCCCGCATTCGACGTGGCGATCACCGAAACGAGGCTTGCGGCCACCGCGATCTTCATGGGCAGGTGAAACATCAAGACCATGACCGGCACAATGAAAATACCGCCGCCCACGCCGAGGAGCGCTCCAAAAAAACCCGCGACGACGGCGGCAACCACTAACATGAGAACGAATGACCAGGAATAAAACATCGAATCGGGCTGAAGACCTCTGTGAGATAAGATAAGACGCAGTACCGCAACAGAACCCAACCTTTAATCATACTCTGAGACGGGCAGACCGGACTGAGTTTCTACAGCGAACCGGCCATTGGGGAACGCACGGGCGGCTGCCTCCCGGAGGGCGCGCGCAGCCGGAGTCAGGAAGTTTCCCCGCCAACGAACTATCCCGATGCTGCGATACGGCTCCGGAGCGGCAAATTCGACCAAGCCAACCCCGGCGCGGCGAAACCGGGCGCGACCTATTTCCGGCAGTACGGTGATCCCGAAGCCCGCGGCGACCATGGCGAGCAGCGTCTCAAACTGGCCTCCCTCGAACACCACATTCGGGCTGAGGCGTTCGTGTTTGCAGAGGTTCAGGACGTCGTTGCGGAAGCAATGGCCCTCCCTGAGCAGCAGAAAAGGTTCATCCGCAACGTCTCGAAACGAAAGGCGCCGTGGCCGCCGCCGCAACAGTCTGTGGCGCTTGGGCAAGGCTAGCAGCATGTGATCTTCAACCACCGGCTCGGCGATGAAATCGGCGCCTGGAACCGGCAGGCTGAGCAGCGCCAGGTCAAGCTCGCCCTCGGCTAGCCGGGCAAGTAGCGAGTTGGTAAGGTCCTCCGTAACGGTCACGAGCACCTGCGGGTAAACCGCCGCGAAGGTTCGCAGCAAAGGAGCCAGCAAATAGGGCGCCACGGTCGGAATGGCGCCCAGCGTCACTCTGCCGCGGCGCAAGCCCTGCATTTCCTCGATTTCCAGGCGTGCGCCTTCCAGTTCCGCGAGCGCCCGCCGCGCGTGCTCTTGAAAGCGCTCTCCAAAGGGCGTCAGCGTCACCTTGCGCCGCAGCCGGTTGAAGAGGCGCGCGCCGAGATCATCTTCCAGTTTGCGAATCTGCTGGCTCAGTGATGGCTGGGCAACCCGCTCGTGCTCCGCCGCACGCGTAAATGAACCGAATTGGGCCACGGCACGGAAATAGCGAAGCTGATGCAGTTCCATTGGTTTAGCCTATCGAATACATAGACAGTATATATTTGACCTATTCCACCCGCCAAGCTAACTTCAAAAGCGCAGACAATTCGAGCGAACTTGAAGGAGGAAATTTATGGCACGTATCGCACGCGAAGTAGTGCAGAAGGCAGGCATTGATCTTGATAAACTTCTCGACATGCTCCTTCGCAACGCTTCCGCTGAACTCACCACTTTCTATTACTACACGATTTTGCGCGTCAACCTGATCGGTCTGGAAGGAGAAGGCCTGAAGGAGATCACGGAAGACGCACGCATCGAGGACCGCAACCACTTTGAAGTTCTCGTCCCGCGCATTTATGAACTGGGCGGCAAACTGCCGGACAGCATGAACGCGTTTCACGACATTTCCAGTTGTCCGCCCGCCAATTTGCCCAAGGATCCCCGCGACGTCAAAGCCATGCTTCAGGTTCTGGTGAGCGCGGAGCGTTGCGCCATCGCCGGCTACACCGCGATTTGCAACTACACTGCGGGCAAAGATCACCGCACCTACGATTTGTCGCTCGGCATCCTGCACGAAGAGATTGAGCACGAAGCGTGGTTCTCGGAATTCCTGGGCGAAGGCCCCTCGGGCCATTTCCGCCGCTCCGGGACGGGATCTGAACGCAATTCTCCTTATACCTCGAAGTTCATGCCTCACTAGCTTCAGCAGGCGCTTTTCTGCGCGTGCGGATTGGGGGGAGCCTCTTGATTCATGGCTCCCTCGCCTCACCCACGTGCAGTCTTTGACGTTCGCAGCCCCGAGGATTACGATGACACTGCGCCGGACAACGGGGTAAACTGCAAAGAGAAACTGAATCACGGCTTACCGGCGTCACTGCCGTCCGCTGAGCGCGCTTTGGTTAGCGCCTTGCCGGCGTGCAGGCGAAAGCAGGCCGGAATAATCCGTCGCGGAATGAAACCTTGAGCGCGCAACAGAAAGAAAACCACCGGCCGTTGAACCAGCCCGTAGCTTCATCCGCCGCGCCACAGCGCGCGGAAACTTCCGCTCCGCAATATCTCTTTCCCTTCGTGGACTTGAAGGCGCAGTTCGCAGCCCTGCGCGAGGATTTGATGGCGGCGGTCACTCGCGTCTTTGAAAGCCAGCAATTTATCCTGGGCTGTGAAGTGGAGACCTTGGAGCGGGAGCTGGCGGCTCTACTCGAGGTGAAAGAAGCGGTGACCTGCGCCTCCGGCACCGCCGCCCTGGAACTTTCTCTGCAAGCGCTCGGGGTGGGGCCGGGCGATGAAGTGATCACTACGCCGTTCACCTTTGTGGCGACGGCGGGGGCGGTGGCGCAGTTAGGCGCAAGGCCCGTTTTCGTGGATATCGAGCCGCGAACCTTCAACCTTGATCCATCACTCATCGAGCCGGCCATCACCTCCAGAACGCGCGCCGTCATCCCCGTTCATCTGTTCGGCTTGCCGGCGGAACTCGATCCCATCTTGGAGATAGCCCGCCGCCACAATTTGGCGGTCGTCGAAGACGCGGCCCAGGCCATCAGCGCACGCTACCACGGACGCCCGGTGGGAGGCCTCGGGACGGCCGGATGCTTCAGTTTCTTTCCTTCGAAAAATTTGGGCGCAGCGGGCGACGGAGGGCTCGTCGCCACGCAAGACTCAGCGCTCGCCGGGCGCCTTCGCCTGATGAGAGTTCACGGAAGCCGAGAGCGTTACCATTATGAAACGCTGGGAACCAATAGCCGCCTCGACGCGATACAGGCGGCGGTGTTGCGAGTAAAGCTTCGCCATCTCCCCGAGTGGACCCGGCAGCGGCAGGAAGCGGCCGGGCGCTATGACGCCTTGTTCGCAGATTCCGGTTTGGGGAATCAGATCGTTCTTCCTTCCATTCCAGCGGGACGCACCCACGTTTACAATCAGTACGTCATTCGATGTCCGCAGCGCGATTCCCTGCGGGAATTCTTGCGCAAACACAGAATCCCTACCGAAATTTACTATCCGGTTCCGCTCCACCTCCAGCCGGCGTTCGCCAACCTCAGATACCGGAACGGCCAATTCCCTGTGGCTGAAGCCGCCTGCATGGAGGTTCTTGCCCTTCCTATCTACCCCGAAGTGGCGGAGGAAAACCAAATTGCCGTCGCGCAGCCATTGCTGATTTTTGCCGCAGAAATGGCTAAAACAGCCGATTTCTGACTAGGCAATCGTTATGCGGTCGGGCTCCACAAAGAAATGGACTCCGGCGCGTTCTTCGTTGGACAATATAGATAGAGTATCTATGTGAACGCCGACGATAAAAAGGGCGCGGGCGCGTTTTCCCCAGCGTAGTGGTTGACCAGCGCTTCGACTGAAGATTGAGGAAAACCAGTTGCAGGGATAGCTGCGCTGGCAACGCCACAAAATGAATCTGAAGGTTCACGCTCTCAAGAGCATTGGAACGCGGTGGTTCAAGCTCGGCATTCACATGATTGTCGGGTTTCTGCTCGCTCCGTATATTCTGCACCGGCTTGGCGATTACGCCTTCGGTTTATATGTCCTGATTCTTTCTCTTACCGGCTATTACGGGCTCCTGGATTTTGGAATTCGTTCTTCAGTGGTCCGCTACGTGGCCCGGTTTCACGCGACTGAAGACCAAAACAACCTTAATCGATTCCTCAGTACGGCATTTTTCGCATACAGCATCGTAGGCTGCGTCGTGGCCGTAATTACCGCGGTCGGAACCGCGTATATCGATTCCGTCTTCCATATTGCTCCCAATTTCCTCGCTTCAGCCCGTTTGCTGTTCGTCATGTGCGGCGTAGCCATTAGCGTCGGTTTTCCGCTTGGAATATTCGAAGGCGCGATGGAAGGGCTACAAAAATTCCCGACCATGGATTTCATACAGATTGTCAAATCCCTCCTTCGCGCGGTTCTAATTGTGGCTGCCCTGAGCCACGGTCTTGGCCTTCTGACTGTTGCTCTAATCACCGTGAGCCTTGGGACTCTTTTAAGTGTCGCTTACGCGATCGCCGTCTTCCGTTCCATGCCCCTTCACATCTCATGGAAGCTGGTGGATAGGGCATCGTTACGCCTGATGGTAAATTACAGCCTGCCGACTTTCGTCATCGGCGTCGGCGACCGCTTGCGGGGAAGTTTGGATGCAACTGTGATCGGCATTTTTCTGTCGTCCGTGGCGATAACATACTTTTCCATCGGCGCAAGACTCGTGCAATACGGCACGCGCGTCGCAGGCAGCATAAGCGATATTTACACGCCCATGGCCGCTCATTTTGACGCTGCCGGAGATATGGCAGGCCTTCGTAAAATTCTCATACAAGGAACGCGGGCCTGTGCATTGATCCTGTTTCCGGTCTGTGCCATGCTGATCATTCTTGGCAAGCCTATTATTGCTCTGTGGATGGGGCCGCGATACGTTCCAGTCAGCTACCCCATCCTGGTGATCCTGGCTTTGGGTTCGGCGTTGTATACGCTCCAGGGACCTTCCTTTCGAATCCTTTATGGCATGGCTCGTCATGGCTGGATGGCCATCATACGTTTGTCGGAAGGCGCTGCTGTTCTTTTATTCAGCATTTTGCTGGTTCGGCGCTTTGGACTAGTCGGCGTGGCGTTGGGCACAGCGATCCCGTTGGCGTGCAGTAGTCTGTTTTTCTACCCTCTCCATCTCTGCCACTTACTGAAAACATCGGTTGCTCAGTATTTCATGCGCGCCTATTTGCTTCCACTGGGCCTTTGTACTCCCATGGTTATTGCCCTAGTTCTACTGCGGCGGTTGTTTCCCGGCACTAGCTACTTCACGATTTCCGTGCAGATCGCTGGCGGGGCCCTTATTTATGCTGTCGCTTTTGGGTGGTTTTTCTTTACTCAAGAACCTTTCGGCATACAACTGCGGAATCGCACAACGCAATTCCTTCGCCAGGCGAGCGCTCGTTGATCCACCCTGGGAGCGCGTTGCGACGAACAGAAAGTGAGCAGCATGTACGAGCACAGCATCCCTGTGATTCCCAGCGAGAGCCGCAGCATATTGGACGTGGGCTGCGGTGACGGCGAAAGCCTTCGCGACGCTCACCTTCCTGCAGGTTCGCTTTCCGTTGGCGTGGATATCAACCTTCGCTCTCTCAAAGAGTGCCGCCGGAAACTCCCCTCATCGCACTTTGTCCTCGTGTCGGGAGAACAGCTCGGCTTTTGCAATGAAAGTTTTGATGCCTACATTTCCAGGGTTTCCTGGCCGTATACGCATATTCCTCCCACGGCGAAGGAGGCATACCGGGTTCTGAAGCCCGGGGGCTATCTCTGGGTTAAGCTTCATCCCTTCGGTTTCGTGTTGTCCCACTGTCTGGCAAGCGCCCGGTCCTTAAACTTCAAGGACGCCGCTTTCCGGGCGTACGTGATCCTGAACGGCGTTGCCTTCCACTGTACGGGGAAGAATTACAGATTTCCATTGAACCGGAAGCGGTGCGAAAGCTTCCAGACGGTTCGTTCCATCAGGCGCGCGTTAATCCAAGCGGGCTTCCGCGACGTCCAAATCACGCAAGGAGCTTCGTTTCTGGCAACTGCGCGAAAATAGGCTGAGCCGCTCGCCGTGCATGGCATGGTGCGTGATTCAAGATGGTTTTTCATTTTGCTGGTGCGGCGCGCGCCGCTGCCGGGGAGCGCCTCACCAATATCGATGTCACTAGCATTTGTAATTCCCAGTAGAATGAAACTTCACGAATAGGAGGCTTGGCTCAAGTGGGAAGTTTGTACGTTATTGGCGGGCGGCAAAGAAAAAGCTTCGAAAACATCGAGGCGGAGTGGTTTCTCTTCGAGAAGGCGCTAGTCGTGCGCGTGGACACGGAGACTGGAAAGGGTGCAGTCTGCCTCGAATATGAGACGCCCCTGGAAGCCCGCGCCAGCGAAAAGAGCTCGGTCATGTTCAAGGCCGGCTCGCTCAAAGGCAACAAGCTTTATCTCTGCACCTCCACGGAAGTGATGATCTATGAAGTCCCCTCTTTCAAGCGCCTGGCCTATATTTCGCTGCCCTGCTTTAATGACCTCCACCACGTCTGCCCGGCGCCGAACGGCAACCTGATGGTCGCCGCCACGGGCATGGATATGGTTCTTGAAATCACTCCGGAGGGCAAAGTCGTGCGTGAATGGAGCGCGCTGGGTGATGACCCCTGGCAACGATTCTCGCGCGAGATTGATTATCGGAAGGTGCCGACAAACAAACCCTACCGTGCGCATCCTAACTTTGTCTTTTGGATCGGCGACGACGTTTGGGTTAGCCGGGCGGACCTTAAGGATGCCGTGTGCCTCACGCAACCTGGCCAGCGAATCGCCGTCGATGTTCAGATGATCCACGACGGAATTACCCACGACGGACGCATCTATTTCACCGCGGTCGATGGCAATGTTGCTATCGCGGATCAGTCAACACGGCAGGTCGAGGCGGTGATCGATCTGAAGACGATTGACAATCCCGATAACGCTCTCCTCGGCTGGTGCCGCGGTCTATACCTTGAGGATCCTGACCGGCTGTGGATTGGCTTCACGCGCGTGCGTAAAACGCGATGGAGGGAGAAAGTCAACTGGGTGAAGCAAGTTTTTCGCGGCGCCGAGGCGCCCACTCACATCACACTTTATGACATTTCGGCCCAAAAGCTTCTGAAACAAATCGACCTCGAAGATTACGGAATGAACGCGGTGTTCAATATGTTTCCCACCGAGGACGCTCTGTTGAGGACCGCAAAAGAGTGACAACCTCTGTTGTAGCGGCGGCGTCTCGCCGTCGGCCTTTCGGTAGGGAATAGCCGTCATTCTATTTCGCAGAAATCAGTAAGCCCCGCGAACCGGTAAATGAAAAACTTGAATCTAAAGCTCACTGTTTGCGAGGACTTAGGCTCTCTCGAGCGTCTTCGTCCCGCCTGGGAAGACCTGCTCGCCAGTTATCCGGCTGCTTCTATCTTCTCCACCTGGGAATGGCTCGCCCCGTGGTGGCGCGCCTTCGGCGGCGGCCAGCAGCTTTTGGTTTTTGCCTTCTTCGACGATGGCAAGCTGGCAGCCTTGGCGCCTCTATCCATTGGAACTCAGCGCGGCCCAGGTGGGATCAAATTGCGTGTGCTTCGGCTTATGGGGGACGGCAGCCAGGATTCCGATAATCTCGACCTGCCCGTGCGCCCCGGCTATGAGGACGCATTCGTGGACGCTTTCCTCGGCTATCTAAAAAACCGAAGCAGTTTGTGGGACTTTGCCGAACTTAACACTCTTCCCTCTAATTCCCTCCTGGGCAGAGGCTTGCTGCCGAATCTCGGGAAGAGAAAGTGGACGTATTATTCTCTCCGCTACCCCTGTTCTGCGGTTGCGTTGCCTGCCACTTGGCAGGAATATGCCAGCATCCTCTCCAGCGAAGACCGCAACAACCTCACTCGCTACACGCGTCGGCTTGAAAAGCGCTATCAGGTACGGATGTATAAGTGCACGGATGAGGGTCAATTGCCGACCTGCCTCGAAGTCCTCTTTGATCTGCACCAGAAGCGATGGCGCCTCCGGAACGAACCCGGAAGTTTTGGTTCGCTCGCCCGACGGCAGTTCTACAACGAGATGGCCCGGGTTTTTCTCGCGAGGGATTGGTTGGAACTATGGGTGATGGAACTCAACCAAAGAATTGTTGCGGTCCAGTATGCCTTTCGATATGGCTCCACGGTCTATCAGCTCCAGGAAGGGTTCGAGCCAGATCACTCCCCAGACCGCGTTGGCTTCATTCTGCGCGGGCACGTCCTGCAACATCTTATCGAGCAAGGTGTTCGCGTATACGACTTCCTCGGCGGCCAAGCTCCGTCGAAAGCCCGCTGGGGCGCTCAGGTTAGCAACTACATTGATCTTCACTTTGCCCGCCCCCGCACGCTCGGGGCCGCTTATTTACGGCTCCGCAGCGGCGCGCACGAAAGCAAGGAATGGCTTCGCGCCCATCTTCCTCGAACTGCCTGGTCCGCCCTACACCGAATCAAGGTGCGCCTTCGAGGCGCATCTTCGGCGGCGGGTACGGCAAGTGAAGAGTAAGGTAACGGCCAAGCGTCCTTCAGGGTCGGCGTGAAAGCTGCGGCTTTAGCGGCGGTCTGTGACCGCCGGTTTTTATGCAGAGCGACATAAGTCGGCGACGCTTCAAAACTGGCGCGCCGGTCTGCGACCGGCGGATTTCGCCCCTCATAGAGCGGCGCACCAGCAAATGGCCGTCGTTGACTTATGTCGTTATGTGGTTTTTCAATGGTTTCGGCGCTCCCCGACAGCGTCGAGGCAGGATTCGAGCGCCGCTACAACTCAAACCCGCAGTTTTCACACAGACTCTTCCGGCCACCCATTCTCACATTCTCAAACGCCACATGCATGGGAGCCGTTAGCAGTTTGTTGAAAAACCCGGACACCCTGTCATTCTGAGGAGCCGAAGGCGACGAAGAATCTCGTATGTTGCTGATTCAAAATGAAAGCAGATCCT
>NFUN01000156.1 GCA_002197525.1 Acidobacteria subdivision 13 bacterium RH2 MAG17b
AGTAAGGAGATTCCGGCCCTCTCCCTGCGGGAGAGGGGGGACTGCGAAGCGGTGGGTGAGGGCTTTGACGGCACGGTTGAAAACCCTGCCCTGACAAGACTCTTACAACGAATTTACGAGACACAACACTAGCAGTTTGTTGAAAAATTCGGTTTCCGTGCAGCCTCGCAAGGGTTTCGATCATCTATAGAGTTTTCGAATGTCGAGACCCAGGAGGAACGATGCGCGGAGCCGATGTGAAACAGGATGCCTTGTTCAGTTCGTGCTTAACACCAGCATCTCCTGTTCGCTCATCCGGCCAATATGCCGGAACCCAACAGGAACTTTCTACTTTGCCGCAATAGGAACTTCTCATATTGCCGTGTCGAAGCGCTCTTCCTTCCACGGGTCGCCGACCATGTGGTAGCCGTTCTGCTCCCAGAAGCCGGGCTGGTCTGAGGGCATGAATTCAAGCCCGTTCACCCACTTGGCGCTTTTCCAGCCATAAAGCTTCGGCACCACCAGGCGCAACGGCCCGCCGTGCTCGGGCGGGAGCGGTTCACCATCATGCTTGTCAGAGAGCAGAACATTTTCCTCAAGCAGCGCCGCGAGCGGCACGTTCGTCGTGTAGCCTTCCTGGCAATGAACCATCACGTGGATCACGCCGGGTTTGGGCCGGGTCATTTCATAAAGCGTGCGGAAGGAAACGCCCTCCCAGAGATTATCAAACCGGCTCCAGCGCGTAACGCAATGGAAATCCGCCGCCACTTGGAGGCGCGGCAGAGCTTGAAATTCGCTCCACGTCAGGCGAATCGGCTGCTCCACCCACCCGGCGGTGCGAAACTCCCAGGTTTCTGGATCGAAGCTCGGGACATTCGCGTAATGGAGCACCGGCCATTTCAGCGTTAAGGATTGACCGGGAGGCAAGCGCCCTTCCTGCCGCATTTTTTCCTGAAGTGTTTTCCGCTCGTCATCACCCCACAGGCTCATGATGGTTCTCCTGGTTTAGGTTGAAGCCATGCCCTTCTGCACACCTCACTGGAATTCGTTGCGGGATGCATAAACTTTTGGGATTAGCCGTATCGAGCGCCTCACCAGCAAACCGGCCCACCACGCTTCAGTTTACCGGTTTGACGATCAATTGACCCTTCATTCGCCTGTGTCCGAGGCCGCAGAACACCGAACACCGGAACGAAAAGGTCCCGGGTTTGTTTGCTGTGAATTCGATGGTGGTGGGAACGCCCTTCTTGAGCCTACGGTTGATGTTATAGCCTACGATCCGGATGCCGTGATCGCGGTCGAGCGCCGTGACGATAAGCTGTACGCGTTCACCTTGGTTCACCGTGATCACCTGCGGGTCGAATTGGTATTTTTTGGCGCTCATGTTAATGACGCGCACCTGTGATGCCGTTGGCGCGCCGGCCTGTTGCGCGCGCGCAGACAAGGCCACACAGCCCAGGGATAAAATAACCAGAAGCAGACTCTTCTTGAATCGGTTCACGCAATTCCTCCTAATCTCTAATGTGCAATTTTGATGCTATAAACACCGCGAAAGATGGTTTTTCTGGAGGTGATAACTCCCAAGGCGCCCCGGTTCGCTGTTCAGAGAGGGTTTTTCCATAGGATCACGCCGAGCCGGAAAAACGGGAGCGCCATGACGTCCGTAGAAGCCGCACCGCACCCGGTTGCAAGCGTCGCAAATTCACCGCGCGTGTACGCCTGCCGCACGCTCGCCGCGCCGTCCGGGCGCGTGAGCGTGCTGTGCGCCACGAAGGGTGCGTAGCGGATGAAGAGATAGGGCGGCCACCGGCGCTCGAGATCATTCACCAGCACGGCTTCCCGGACCACCCGAACCATCTCCTGCAAAAGCGCATGCAGCGCCGCTCCGGAGAAGTGATGCACAAAAAGGTTGCACATCACTACATCGAAAGTTCCATCCGGAAATGGCAGCTCTGCTGCATTGGCTGCCACACGCTCGAGTGGATCAGGCGAAGGCCGCCAGTAGCTGAGGTGCGAAATGCGCCGGTCCAGCGCACAAAAGTGCGTTTCGAATCCGCGCCGCGCAAGCTCTGGCTGCAGCCAACCCGCCAACCGTCCATCGCCCGCGCCCGCGTCCAGAATGCGCACCGGCCGCGCGCCAGTCCGCGCGAAGAAACGATCGAACAATTTGAGGCTGCCCGAAACGCCGCCAAAACGGCGGTTGAGACGCCACAGATCGAGCAGGCTGGCTTCGACATCGCCCGGATCGCCGAGGTCATCATCTAACATCTCACGGGAAACGATCCGTCGCATAGGAGCATCGAGGCATTGCTACGGTTTGCGCTCGCCCATTGTCAGGGCGCAATTTGAGCAATGCCACAAAAGATAGGGCAATATAAAGGTGGCCGGTGTGAAGAACTCGTCGCGGTATAACATTGAGTGCGCTACTTTTTTTGCCGCCGCGAAGAGTCGTCCCAGCAGCCTCTGGCTCCTGGTTTTGGGTGAAACCATTCGCTCAGCATGACGGGTTTTCCAGCGGCTAGAAGCCGCTGCCACAGGGCAATTGCAAGTCCAAAACGCCCACAAATGCCGAGTGTCATCTTCCTTGCAATTGCTTCAGGACGCCGCCCAATTTCTGAATGTCTTGGCCGTATTCGCTCCAGTTGCCCTGACGAAGATCCTGCTGCGCCTGCTGATAATATCGATTGGCTTGATCGATCAAGGACTGCATGCGCGGTGAAAGCACTTCCGTCCCAGAGGTTTTCTGCACTGTCGGCGGAGTAGAAGAAGCGGCGCCAGAGGAGGAGCTTGCGGATTCGGCGGCGCTGCCGAAAATCTGGTCGAGCGCGCCGGCAAAGGTCTGGTCCATTACGACGTGGTCCGAGTAGGCGACGATTACTCGCTTGAGTTCCGGCAACGCTCCGCCGGCTTGCGCCGCGAGGTACAACGGCTCGACGTAGAGCACCGCGTTCCCGACCGGGACCACGAGAAGCGTGCCGCGGATCACTTTCGAGCCGCCCTGGTTCCAAAGCGTGAGCTGCTGCGAAATCTCCGGGTTCTGATCGATGCGGGATTCGAGCTGCTGGGGCCCATACACCAGCTTGTCCTTGGAAAACGTAAAGACCAGCACCTTGCCGTAGTTCGTCCCGTCGCAGCGCGCGGCCATCCAGGCGATCATGTTGTTCTTGCGCGCCGGAGTGAATGGAACCATCAACACGAACTCTTCCGTCGTTCCGGCTTCCGGCAGCTTCATCACGGTGTAATAAGGGGCCATCGGCTGGACTTCACCACCGGCGTTACGGCTGGAGACGCGCCAGAGATCCTCCTTACTGTAGAACACGCGAGGGTCAGTCATGTGATAGACGGCGTATTTGTCAGCCTGGACAGCGAAAAAATCCTCCGGGTAGCGGATGTGAGCGCGCAAATCCAGAGGCATTTGGGAAAGAGGCTGAAAGACTCCGGGGAATATGTGCGAATACGCCTGGATCAGCGGATCGGTGGGGTCGCTGATGTAGAAGTGGACGCGGCCGTCATAGGCGTTCACCGTCGCCTTGACGGAATTCCGAATGTAGTTGATGGAACCGTTCGTCGTCGCCGTCGGCTCCGAGTAAGGATACTGGCTTGAAACCGTGTAGCCATCCAGCATCCACTGAAGCGAACCGTCACCGGCGATAACCAGATAGGGATGGCTGTCGTACGTAACAAAAGGAGTCAATCGGCTCACGCGGTCAAGGATGCGGCGGTAGATCATAACCCGGCTGCCCGGCTGAATGTAACTCGAAAGCAGGATGTTCATCTGGCTGAACCGTAGTGCAAAAAGCAGACGGCGCCAGACATTGCGGATCGTGATCCCCCCCGAACCTTGATAGGTGGTGTAGACGTCGTGCTGGCCGGATGGATAATCGAACTCTCTGGCGCTCGTCTTTACGATGCAATAGTTGTTCGACAGTTGGCCGTAATAGATCTCGGGACGAGTGACCTTGAGCGGAACGCTCGATACGGGCGGAATATTCTTGATAAAGAGCACCGGGAGTCCGTCCGGCGTGGATTCGTTGACCGGGCCGAGGCACAGCCCGTAGCCGTGCGTGTAAATGAGGTGCTGGTTCACCCAGTTGGGGTCGGGCAGGCTGCTTGACGAGAGCTCGCGCGCCGAAAGCGAGACTTGGCGGTAGTCTGAGTTAATCCAGTAGCGGTCATTGGAAATGTGAACGAAGTCGTAGTAAGTGCGTATCTCCTGAAGCTGCGCGAAGGTCGAGAGCAGCGGAACGTGGTCCCACAAACGGATGTTGTTCATGGTGGCCTGATTCTGGTGGATAGAATCGGCAGTCAGATCCTGTAGAGCCGGGAAGCTGCGTTCCTCGAAGCGGTCGAGCGCATAAGCCTGCCTTGTAAAATCAATGCTCCGGGCGATGTATGGTTCTTCCTTGGCGAGTTCGTTGGGCGTGACGATGTACTGCTGAATGATCGCAGGGTAGACGGCTCCCCCAACGATGGCGGCGCCGATCAGAGCGCCGATGGTCCACAGCGCTGGGCTCAGCCGCCCCATTTGGGCTCCCGCGAAGAAACCCACTGCCGTCATCCCACACAGAACCAGCAGAAGGCGCAAAACAGGCAGGGTGGCATGAACGTCCGTGTAGCCTGCGCCGTAGACGAGACCGCGCGACGAGTAGAGCAGATCATACATGGCCAGCCGCGCCCGCCAGGCAAAGAGCACAAAAAGTAGACCGCCGAGCGCCATCAGGTGAGCGCGGGGATATCGCGCAATCGAGGCCCCTCCCGGTGTCACCCATACGCCGCCCTCGACGAAGTACAGAAATGCGGCGCTCAGCAGGCAGACGATAAGAACGGCAAGGAAAAAATGGTAGAGGAACCAAAGAAACGGCAGCCGGAACAGGTAAAAGCTCAGATTGATTCCAAACAGAGGATCGGATTGAGTCATGCTTACCGGGTGGGTGGCCAGTAAATAATCCATCCAATGCGTTGTCGCCCAATCGCCCACGAAGTAGCCTATAAGGAGCACGCCCAACCAGATCGCTCCGCGGAACAGCGTATTCAGCCGTTCAAGGCCGGGAAATTCGATCACCTGCGAATAGATGTGCAATCCGGAGCGCCGCGCCAGGGAGCGGGCAAGCAAAAGGTTGCATCCCACGATCACGATGAAGCCGATGCCGGCGTAGCCGCTCAAGGCCACCTGAGCCTTCAGAGGCGTGGTATAGAGGACGCGAAACCCTTCGTGGCCAAACCAAAGCCAGTCAACCAGCAGGCCAACTCCGCTTGAAAACAGCGGGCCGATAACGAGCAGAAATATGGTCAGCGCGGCGATCCAACGTGCAAGGCGGTCTGAGCGCATAGAAGTCTCCGCACGTATCTTCACACAGGCGCAAACGGGTGTCAAAATTTTTCGCCTGAATCCCGGTGCATTTATAGTGCCAGGATGCCTGCATCTTGCTGCTCAGGGTGAAGCGCCCAGCGGGTGGCTAGCGTTTGCTGGCTGAGGATCGCGCGGCAGGGGCAAGCTGGGCCGCTTCGCGAAGGCGAATGATCTGCGAGACCGGAACCAGTTGCACCCGGTCTCGTTCGAGTTCGGGAAGAAAGCGGCGAAGCGCTGCGAGAGTAGCCGGATAGGGATGGCCGATGGCAAGCGCCGCGCCGCGCTCTTGCGCCACGCGGCAGAGCGCGTGCAATTGCCTGAGCGTGTAGGAGACGGTCCGAGCGTCATCCAGGAAAATTGAACGGTAAAAGGCGGGCAATCCGTTGCGGCGGGCTTCCGCAAATGCAACCGAGTCCGGCGACGTGCGGCTATCTACAAAATAAAGATGGCGCCCGGCGAGCGCCGCCATCACTTCCGCCATCAGCCTGCGGTCGGCGGTGGCGCGCGAACCCATGTGATTATTCACTCCGGCCGCACCAGGCACGGACGCTAAATCCTGGTCCACAATGCGCGCAACTTCGACTCCGTTCATGCCGACGCG
The DNA here is from genome assembly GCA_002197525.1 of Acidobacteria subdivision 13 bacterium RH2 MAG17b. GTDB lineage: Bacteria > Acidobacteriota > Terriglobia > UBA7540 > UBA7540 > RH2-MAG17b. Next base: position 5,931 of record NFUN01000156.1, read on the forward strand.
CAGCTCATCCGGGCTGACATCAGGCGCAGAGTCGGCAACCGGCTGCATGGGCAGGTGCAGCATCACTTCCGCGCCGGCGCGGTGGGCTTCCTCCGCGGTTTGCCGCGAATGAGCTAGGCGAGGCATCACAGAAAGCGTAAGCGGGGCGCGCAAGCGAAGCACAGCGCGAGCTGCGGCGAGACTACTACCCAGATCGTCCACCACGATTGCCACGCGCGCGATCCGGCGCACTGCTTCTACGCGGAGACGGCACACGGGCTCGCGTCGCAGGAAGAAAGTTACCTGTGAAGCGGGCATGCTTTGCGATTCAGGAACAGCGTCGATGCGCACGGCCAGGCCCTGTTTCTGGCCCTGGTCGCGCAATGCCCGAAGGACGTTGCCATAGGCCCGCGCGGCCGCCAGAACGTGCGGAAAACTGCTCGCCTGCGCCGCGCAAGCCATTGCAGACGGTGCGCCCCGGATCCACACATCTTCCCCGCCCGCCGTCTCGACGGCCCGCATGAGCTGTTCGGATTGCCGCCTGCGGTTAAAATGCGTGGCTGCCGCGCGGCGGATTTGTGGCTTCTGGCGCTGGCGAACTTTCTTCCAGATACCGGCCAGAGCGGCCGCGAGAACCGCAAAGATCAAAAAATATAGGAAGGCTTTTTTCTTGGTGACCTTCGAACGAAGACGAGCCTTTCGTCGGCTGGGCAATGCTGTTCCGGAAATTTAAGATGAAAATGTCAGGCGGATAAGATTGGGGCCGACTGGACTTTAGCCCAGCCGCGGCCGGAGCCGAGAGAGCGCGCACAAGCGGTTTTTAGGCAGTTTTGGCCGGTGAATACGCTTGCTTCAAAACGTCGATGGCCCGCTGAAGCTGAATGTCGTCCTTCGTCCCATACTGGTTGGGTGTGACGAGCGCGCCGCCATTGAGCGTCATTTCCTGGCCGGGGCTTGGAACCATGACGTTCGGCGTTACACCGTGGTCCTCGATTGCCTTACCATCCGGACCGTAATACTTGGCCACCGAGAGCAGAAGTCCTGAGCCGTCGCCGACAGCGATGGGTTTCTGCACCACGCCCACGCCGAAGCTCGGAACTCCAACCACGTCGCCGCGTTTGTCGCAAAGGACGGCGTCGGCCACAATTTCCGCCGGTCCCGCCGTGGCGCGGTTGATGAGCACGGCAAGCGGCAGTTGAAAGGATCCGCCCATTGGCTCCGCCATATAATCGTGCCGCGGGCTGCGCTGCCCGTAAGTGTAAGTGATGAGCCCTTTCTGAATGAATAGGCTGGCCGTCTTCACCGCTTCATCCGCGTTTCCGCCAGCGCAGCCGCGCAAATCGAGCACAATCTTGTTGGCACCCTGGTTTACAAGCCCTTTCAACGCGGCTTGAACCTCTTTTGCTTTTCCTTGGTTAAAGGCCACCACGCGAACATAAGCTGTCTGGTCATCCACTAGTTTCGCGAAAACAGGCGGCGGAGTGATCGTCACCCGCGTGAGGGCCATTTTCCGCGGTTTGCCTCGCGTTTGATCCACCACCCAAACGTCCACCGTCGTTCCTGGCTGGCCAGCAAGCTCGCGTTGAATCTGCACCGCGGAAAGGTTGCGCACCGGTTGGCCGTTGATGCGGTCAATCAAGTCAGCAGGCTTGATCCCGGCTTTATCCGCAGGGCTGCCGGGCAGCACCGAAACCACCGTCGCAAAACCGAACTTTTTGGAAACGAAAATTCCAACGCCGGCCGGGCCTGGATTGGGATCGGCCAGGTATTCTTTGAACTGCTGGGGATTGAAGTAAGTGCTGTATGGATCGAGCGCTTCCAGCAGCCCGCGGATCGCGCCGCCCGTCACCTTGTGCAGGTTCGGCTGCGTCACGTAATCGCTCTTAATGCGGGAAAGCACTTCGCTATAGACGCCGAGATCGCGGTACGTCTCATCGTTCGTGGAAGTCCCTTCGCCAAGGAGACCGCCGATGACGACATAAAACACCAGCACGCTTGATACGGCGATTAATAGATAACGCAGACGGCGGCTCATCAGGTCCCGTGCTCCCTTCCGGTAACTCGGCTAACTCTTTTAGTATAGCATGGGCCACTCCGGGCCAGCCTGGGGATCGACGGGCGCGTGGTCCCAAGACGCCAGCCAAACAGTGGTGAGGCAAAGCCTAAAACGGCAGCGCTAAATCGTGCGGGTCACTATCTGCAGCGAGCGCGGCGTTGTCGGAAGTCCCTCGCGCCACCAGCAGCACCATGCGGAACCGCTTTTTGCGAGCAACGCCACGGAATTCGCGGGCGTGGTCGCGCTCCGCTCTCAGCGTTCGATCCAGCGCTTCGGGCTGCTCGAAAATTTCCTTCATCATCTGGGACATTGTTAACCTTGAATCGTCAGCCGCATGGCGCGGCAGGGCAAGCGAATGTAGAGGCGGCTTTACGCCGCCACATGGCGACGTGAACTCGCCTCTATTAAAGACCAAATTGCCCACTACTCGCGCGGCTTTTCGGCGCTGACCAGCGTTCGGCTCATTCCAAGTTCGACCGCGAGCTTCAGCGCTCCCTCCACCGGCTCTCGCCGCAGCAGTCTCACTTTTGCACCCGATGCAATCATTCGCGATTGGCGCAGATGCCGTGCGAAGCTTTGCCGCACACGAATGCTGGCGCTGAAGACTCCTCCCGCGCACACCACTGGCAGGCCGCGCCGGGCCGGGTCGAGCCGCTTCAGCAGAGCCGCAGCCATCTCCGCAAGATCGCGTCCCGCCTCCTCGCACAGACGCCGCGCCACGCGATCACCTTGGCGCGCAACCTGGAGGACGACCGGAAAAAGCGCGGCGATCTCGTTAGGCGCCCACTCGCGCGCCGCCACCTGCGCGATGCTGTCGATTTTCAGAGCCTTCGAGACCGCTCCCCGCAGCGCCGTTTGTGGGCCGCGGTTGTCGAAATCCCACAGTGCCGCCGCGACTGCTTTCCGCCCCAAGTCGTAGCCGGAACCAGCGTCGTCAAAGACGGAACCCCAGCCTCCCGAGCGCAACGTGCGGCTGCGGCGGTCCCTGCCGTATGCAATGGACCCGGTGCCGGAGATCACCACCACCCCCGGCTCCTTGCGAAATGCGCTTTGAAGCGTGATGGCGGCATCCGTGGTCAGCAGATAACGCCGCGCTGGAACCGCCTTGCGCAACGCCGCCAAAACCTTGCGATGGCTTGCGGAGCGGTCAACGCCCGCCACTCCTGCGCAGAGCGCCTCGACCCGGCGGACGGGCACGCCCGCTTTGCGCAACACGCCACGCGCAGCGGCGGCGAGTTCGCGTTGCGAGGATTCGATCCCAACCTTGAGGGGATTCGACGGGCCGGTGACGGAGCGTGCGCAAACCTGCCCGCGCTCATCCGCTAGCCATGCGGTGGTTCGGGATCCGCCCCCGTCGATGCCGAGAAAATAGCGCGGTGAGGATTTCCGCAAGCGAATACTCTGGGTGTGAAGGTTATGTGTCGAGCCGCAAAGGAAGCGGCCCTGGCGAGTCTTTGTGAAAAACCTCGGCTGGTGCGGCGGCCTCTGGCCGCCGTCTCTCTACGCCTGCACTTTGCTCAACAATTCAGCGTATTTCTGTTCGCGCGCCGTCTGGTCAAGGCCGAGGTGCTCCTCCATCACCTGCGTGGTGTTCATGGAACAGAACTTCGGACCGCACATGGAGCAGAACTTGGCGTCCTTGTAGTAATCGTCGTGGAGCGTCTCGTCGTGCATGGCGCGCGCCGTGTCCGGGTCTAGCGACAGTTCGAACTGCTTGTTCCAGTCGAAGAGGAACCGCGCGTAGGAAAGCGCGTCGTCGCGGTCGCGAGCGCCCGGGCGGTGGCGCGCCACATCCGCCGCGTGGGCAGCGATTTTGTAGGCGATGATGCCCTGATGCACGTCCTGCTTGTTGGGCAAGCCAAGGTGTTCCTTGGGCGTCACGTAGCAAAGCATGGAAGCGCCGTGCCAGCCAATCATGGCCGCGCCGATGGCGGAGGTGATGTGGTCGAAGCCAGGCGCGACGTCGGTGACGAGCGGCCCAAGCGTATAAAACGGCGCTTCGTGGCACAGCTCCATTTCCTTGTCCACTTGCAATTTGATCTGGTCCATAGGGATGTGGCCGGGGCCTTCGATCATCACTTGCACGTCGTACTCCCAGGCTTTGCAGGTAAGCTCTCCCAGCGTCTTCAGTTCTGCAAACTGGGCTTCATCGCTGGCGTCAGCGATCGACCCCGGACGCAGTCCGTCGCCCAATGAAAACGACACGTCGTATTTCTGAAAGATTTTGCAGATGTCTTCAAAGCGGTCGTAGAGGAAATTCTGCCGGCTGTTCTCCACCGACCACTGCGCCATGATGGCTCCGCCACGGCTGACGATGCCGGTGATGCGATGCCGAGTGAGTGGAATATGCTCGCGCAAGACTCCGGCGTGAATCGTCATGTAATCGACGCCCTGCGCCGCCTGCTCCTCGATGACTTCCAGCATGATCTCCGGTGTCAGGTCGCGCACGCGTTTCACGCGGGAAAGAGCCTCGTAGATGGGCACAGTGCCGATGGGCACGGTGCTTACGCGCAGGATTGCCTCGCGGATTTCGTGAATGTCGCCGCCGGTTGAGAGGTCCATCACCGTGTCTGCACCGTACTTCACCGCCGTACGCAGCTTTTCTACCTCTTCGCTGCCGTTCGACGTGGTCGCGGAGTTGCCGATGTTGGCGTTGATTTTGCAGCGGGAAGCGATGCCAATGGCCATCGGCTCAAGCTCCACGTGCCGGACGTTGGCCGGGATGATCATGCGCCCGCAGGCGACTTCCGTACGTACGGCTTCCGGAGAAAGCTTCTCTCGCCGGGCCACGTATTCCATCTCCTCGGTAATCACACCCTGTCGCGCGTAATGCATTTGCGTGACGACTGGACCGGTGCGCTTGCGCACCCACTCGCTCCGGATTGCGGCTGACATGCTTTTTCCTCCGCTCATTTGCTTGTCTATTGCTCCTCGCAAAATAGTGTGGCCAGCATACTCTGGTGCGGCGCTCTCTGAGCGCCGAAAGACCGGCGGCCGGAGGCCGCCGCACCAGCGCTTGACGTCACACTATTTTGCGATCCTCAAATAAGTATGATTTCACGGTCTTAAGTTTACATCCTGCTAACACCCTGCGCAAGGAAACGCTCAGGCGGCCAATTTTCCCCTGCCACTGCCTTCGGCTTCTGCTATCCTGTGCAGCATATCAGCCTTTTGCCGCCGCGTGCGCGGCAGCACATTAATTCTGGCGAGCTCGTATCGCGCTGCGATCGTGGGGTTTTCCCCGGCCCAGCCACACAGCCAGAGTAGCCATGGCACGGTTCCTGTACCGTGGGCCATCGCTTTTGTCAGGCCGGAAGCCAGGAGGAGCGCTCCGAGAGTTGGGTGTGGTTTGCATGTTCTGCGAGCAGTGCGGAGCCTTATTATACAGAGCGAGGCGGCTATTTGCTGGTGCAGCCGCTCTATGAGCGGCGAAACCCGCCGGCCGCAGACCGGCGCACCAGGCTTGGAGAGTCGTCAACTTATGGCGTTATGTAATAGGTGGGAAAAGATGCTTGAGGCGGCGCGTCCGACTTTCTTGGGTTCTCCCCTTTTTTAGTGGTCGGTTCCTGTTGCCGCCTCAACTGGACTATCGGAAGTTCATTGAGGAAGCGTGAGCCTTATCTTGCAGCGGAAAAACCAGTGACAGGCGGTCTTTCTTTGCGCCTCGGCGTGAGATGACTTGCCTGGGGAACTTATGGGACACGGCATGGTTATTGCGGTTTACAAATTATGGTGACAACATCCGCTGGTGCGGCGCTGTCCTCAGCGCCGAAAGACGCCGGTGGGGACACCGGCGCTACAGGAAAAACCGTCACTATAATTTGTAATTCTCAATAGTTTCCCTAAGTTGGTGACTAGCCGCCTCGGTTCGGCTAGCATAGGTTGTAGTAGCAGGTTATGGCGCAGCCTATTGCCAGTTGCATGATGGCCAGCGGCACATCAAATCAAAACTGGAGGAACGTTTTGGACATTCAAAAGATCGTGGCAGAACTGAAGCATGAAAGGGAAAGGTTGAATCAAGCGATTGCTGCGCTGGAGGGGATTGTTTCGAGCGCGCCCGAGAAGGCGGCGATTGTCGTTGCACGGGCGAAAACCAAGAAGAAGATCGGCGGGCTTACCGCGGAGGGCAGGAAGCGCTTGTCCGATCTGATGAAAAAGCGCTGGGCGGAGCGAAGGAAGAAAAAGTAGCGGCCGTTTTCACTGCGGGGCTAAAGAGTCTGTGCGAAACCTGTAATTGTAGCGGCGGCCTCTGGCCGTCGATCCAGTGCGGAGGGTAGGCTCGCCCGCATGAGGTTTCAGAAGCTTTTCTTGCTTTGCGCCATAATGTGAGGCGGCATTTGCCCAGGCTTACCCGGCCAGCACCTTGAACGGCTTGTCCGTCTACCCAGCCTTTGGAGATGTCTGATGCAATTTCGCAATCTGGGCAAGTCCGGCCTGCGAGTATCCGTGGTCGGCTTAGGCTGCAACAACTTTGGCGGGCGACTCGATCTGGATGGAACGCGCAAGGTGGTCCACAAGGCGCTCGACTTGGGCATCACGCTATTTGATACAGCGGACGTTTATGGAAACAAGGGCGGCTCCGAGGATTTGATGGGCCAGGTTCTCGGCGACCGGCGCAAGGACATCGTTCTGGCCACGAAGTTCGGCATGGCGATGGACAACGCGGAGAAGAAGGGCGCTTCGCGCCGCTACATCTTCTCAGCGGTTGAGGCGAGTTTGCAGCGGCTCAGGACGGATTGGATCGACCTTTATCAGTTGCATCAGCCGGACCCGCTCACGCCCATCGAGGAAACGCTTCGCGCGCTCGATGATCTCGTCAAGCAGGGGAAGGTACGCTACATCGGCTGCTCGAATCTGGCTGCATGGCAGGTCGTAGAAGCGCAATGGACTGCCCGGCATCTTGGCCTCAACGCCTTCATTTCCTGCCAGGATGAATACAGCCTGCTCGTGCGCAACATCGAGCGCCAGCTTATGCCTGCGATCCAGACTTATGGCCTGGGCCTGCTGCCCTATTTCCCGCTGGCCAGCGGACTGCTCACAGGAAAATACCGCCGTGGCAAGCCTATGCCCGAAGGCGCGCGCCTGACAACCACTTCAAGATTCGCGGAGGGCTATTTGACCGAAGCGAATTGGGAGAAAGTCGAGCGCCTGGCGGAATTTTGCGCTACGCGGGGCCACACCATGACCGAGCTTGCATTCTCCTGGCTCGCCGCCCAACCCGCCGTGGCCAGCGTCATCGCCGGAGCCACCAAGCCCGAACAACTGGAACAAAACGTCAACGCCGCCAACTGGGCGCTCATCCCCGAAGACCTCGCCGCCGTCGATCAAATCACCCGCGAGAAGTGACCGCGGTGCGCAACGTTCGGTGTTTAACGTTGCGGCCCGTCGATTTTGGATTACGAGCAACGAAAAAAACAGGGTCGCACTGCGGATTATCCGCTGCCAGTGGGCGTTATCCTTACACGCTCGTCGCCAAGAGCACGGTTTCCGCCTCACGGGCGCGGACCTAATCTTGCTCAAACATCACGCCCTCGCCCGCCACAGCGGGCGAGGGGGGCTCGCGTCAGCGAGCCGGGTGAGGGGGCGAGCGGGGGGAGGGCG
>NFUN01000157.1 GCA_002197525.1 Acidobacteria subdivision 13 bacterium RH2 MAG17b
GAGCGCCGAAGCACTTGAAAAATCAAGACCGGCGGTCACAGACCGCCGCACCAGCCGCAGTTGTCACACAGACTCTTCAGGTCGGCGCTACGGCAAACTGAGTCACTACCGATAAGATCTTAAGATTGACAACGAGGGGTAAATCCCATTACTGTATCGGCCTCTTATGAAAGTCCTCGTATTGGGTTCAGGCGGTCGCGAACACGCTCTGGCTTGGAAGTTGCGCGAGAGCCAGTTGATGACGGAAATCTATTGCGCTCCGGGCAATGCCGGCATCGCGCAGGAGGCGGAGTGCCTCCCGGTAGACATCACGAATCCTGCGGCGATGCTGGAGCTTGCCACCACGTTGCGCGCGGATCTTACCGTGGTAGGGCCGGAAGTTGCTTTGGCGGCGGGCGTGGTGGACGTTTTTGAGAAAGCGGGCCTCATGATTCTTGGCCCCAACCGCGCCGCTACCCAGTTTGAAAGCAGCAAGATTTTCGCCAAGCGGTTCATGATGAAGCACGGTGTTCCGACCGCACGGTTCGCCGTGGCCGAGACTTTTGAGCAGGCCGTTCGCACCCTTGATGAGTTCCCCGCTCCGGTAGTCATCAAGGCGGACGGGTTGGCGGCCAGCAAGGGCGTGATCGTAGCGAAGACGCGCGAGGAGGCAGAAAACGCGCTGGATGACTTCATGCGTCGAGGAGCTTTGGGAGCCGCGGGGGAGCGAGTGCTGATCGAGGAAGCGCTCACCGGAGAGGAAGTGTCTTTTATTGTGCTCACTGACGGGCGCGCGCTGCTGGCGTTTCCACCTTCTCAGGATCACAAGGCGCTGCTCGATGACGACCAGGGGCCGAACACGGGCGGGATGGGCGCCTACAGCGACGATGCGATTCTGGACGAAAGCGTCCGGGCCAACGTTCTGAGGTCTATCGTGAATCCCACTCTCGCGGGCATGAACGCTGACGGAATCGTTTTTCGCGGCTTCCTTTACTTCGGGCTAATGCTGACGGCGGACGGCCCGAAAGTGCTCGAGTACAACGTGCGCCTGGGCGATCCCGAGGCTCAGGTGCTACTCATGCGGTTGCGCTCCGACTTCGTGGAGCTGCTGGTGGCCACTCATGACGGCACGCTGGCCGCTCGAGATCCCCACTGGAGCCCAAACCCGGCCATTTGCGTCGTGATGGCTTCGCGAGGATACCCTGGCAACCCGGAAACAGGCCATGTGATCACCGGCTACGACCTGGCCGAAACGATGGGCGGCGTGAAGGTGTTCCATGCCGGCACCGTCTTCAGAAACCATCAATTGCTGACCAACGGAGGGCGCGTGCTGGGGGTCACGGTCAGCGGCGAGGATTTGCCGGCGGCTATGCAGCGCGTTTACGCGGCGCTGAACAAGATTCATTTTGAAGGCATGCATTACCGGCGCGACATCGGCGCCAAGGCGCTGCGGCGCCGCGCAGGTTCGGCCCCTGGGCGCGGACTGCTCGAAGGGAACAGGAAAGCTCAGGAGCCGGATCGCTGCTACTGATTGTTTCTCGCTGGCGCCGGCGTAGCGCTTCGCAACTACGGTCCCGCCTATCGTCCGTCACCCGCCACGTTCTATAGCCTCCTCTTTACCTCAACAGCGCGTTCTGGATCATCCGGAAGTGCGCGCTCGCGAAGAAGAGTCCGATCATGAGGCAGGCGTTGTAGGTAGCGTGCAGCACGAAGCTCGGCGCAAGCGAGCCCGTAAGCCCGCGAGCGAGCGAGAAAATCAGCCCCACCAAAAAGATGAGAAACACATGGTCCCAGGCGCCCCAGTACTCCGGCACGTGCAGAGCCGCAAACAGCAACGCCGTGATCACGACAGCAGACCGCAACCCGATCCGCGATTCGAAGGCGGAAAATAACACGCCCCGAAAGATGATCTCTTCCATGAAAGGCGCTACCAGCACGGCGAACGCCGCGATGGCGTAAGACGAAGCCGGAGAGCTGAACAGGCGTTGAAGCGGGAAGTCGCTCTTATCAGGGAGGACGTTTGGAACCAGTTGAATCGCCACTGTGACCAGAATTCCCAGCAGGATGTAATTCACCACGCCACGCCGGTCCAGGCGTCTCCACTTGAGTCCCTGCCAGAAACGCAGGCGGTAGTGGAAAACTACCAAGAGGTAGATGTAGCCGAGCAGGAAGACGTAAAAAAGCAATTGAGCCGCAAGCAGGAAGAAGGTGTTCTGCGCCATCAGTCCGGGAGTGAGCGGCCAGCCCACAAGCGGGCGAAGCGCGGCGTAGATGGCAAGGGCGGCGAAATTTGCAATCAGCAGCGCGACGAAGGCAAAGGCAAAGAAGAAGAGCAGATCGCGGAACGACCACGGATCAATGCGGCGGTCGAAGGGCGGCTGCGCCGGCTGATCCAACACAACCGGATCAGGAATGATCTCGCGCTCTTCAGAAGGACCTAATGGCATGGCTTTGCAATTCCGGGTGTACGTTCATGTCGTTTTCCGCGCCCGCCTGGGCGCACGCAGAGCCGCCGCGAGCAGCGGAACCATCAATTCGTGGTGGCCAGTCAGCGCGTAGCCGTGGCTGGCGCCAGCGCCGCGCGACGATCCCCCCGCAGCGGCCGGGCGCAGAATGACGTTCTGCTGCGGGCGGTAGTGCTGGATGAAATCCAGGTTGACGGTGGTGATGCCGCGCGGAGCGCGCCCCAAGTTCGCCGCCAGGCTGATGCATTTCAAAAACACCTCGGGCAAAATCACTGCCGAGCCCACGTTCAAATAGACGCCTCCGCCATCCATCTGGCGAACCAGCGCAGCGAGCAGCAGAAAGTCGCGATAGGTGGCGGCGCCGAGCGCGCGCGGGTCCGTGGCAGGATGGTTGTGGATAATGTCAGTCCCAAAGGCTTCATGGACAGTCACAGGAATGCGTCGTCTGTACGCCAAGGCCAGCACGCTATGGCGGCGATGGCGAGCTTCAGCGGAGCGCGTGAGAAAGCAGCCTACCGACTCTCCAAGCCCAAGCTCGGAGCGGTCGCCCGCAGCGACGCTCTCATGGATGTAACGCCCCGTCTCGTCCGCCATGCCGAAGCGTCCCTTGCCAAGAACGGCAGGAACGTCCTCTGAAGTCGAGCCAACGAGCGCAATCTCGAAATCGTGAATCAGCGCCGCACCGTTCATCGCGACTGCCGTGACGTAGCCGCGCTCCATCAGATCGATCAGAACCGGGCCGAGTCCCACCTTGATCACGTGGCCGCCCAATCCCCAGATGATGGGTTTCCCTTTTTTGCGGGCACGCTCAAGGGATTCCACGACGGCGCGAAAGTCGTTCCCCGCCAGAACGTGAGGCAGTGAGTTGACCCATTCATTGATGGTCGCGCCACGCCGGGGCACTCGCGCAAAATCTTCCACAGAGACCTTGCTTGGGCGCGATTTAAGCGGGTAGGTCTGAACGAGGTCGAGCTTGAGGGGATGGATTGAATAAGTCGTCATTTTGAACGGGGAGCTAACCACGCGGCTCCCCTCCTAATTTAGGAGGGGGCAAGGGGGTGGTCAGGTGCTGTTTGATCATCCCAAGCACCGCCGCAAAGTTGTCAAAGACCGCTCTGTTCTCGAAGCGTAGGACGCGAATGTTCAACCGCCTCAAAAACTCAGTTCGCAGCAAATCGTACTCCGAGGCGATTGAGTTGAAATGCTTCTGCCCGTCGAGTTCGATCGCCAAGCGGCATTCAGGACAGTAGAAATCCACGATGTGGTTTCCGATGCTGTGCTGTCTGCGAAATTTCTTGCCATTCAATTGCGACCGCTGGAGACCCTTCCAAAGGACCGCCTCGGCTGGCGTCAGAGAATTTCTTAGACCTCTGCGCAGTTGCTTAAGGCGCCGTCTGTTGTGGATCGCCTGTTGTATCATGCCAGACCACCCCCGCCCCTCCTAAGCTAGGAGGGGCGCAGGGCCGCCCCCTGTGTCCGCTTATGATTCAGCACCCCAGCCAATGCATGGCCGGTGTGAGATTTTTCGTTCTTCGCCACGTCTTCGGGGCGGCCCTGGGCGACGATGCGGCCGCCCTCGTCGCCGCCTTCAGGTCCGAGATCAATGATCCAATCCGCCTGCTTAATCACGTCAAGTTGATGCTCGATGATAATGACGGTGTTGCCAAGGTCTGTCAACCGATTGAGCACGCCCAGCAATTGCTTCACATCGTCAAAATGCAGGCCGGTAGTTGGCTCATCCAGGATGTAGAGCGTGCGGCCGCTCTGTCGCCGGCTGAGCTCGCGCGCCAGCTTGATGCGCTGCGCCTCGCCGCCCGAAAGCGTGGTGGCGGGCTGGCCGAGGTGAATGTAACCAAGGCCAACGTCGTCCAGCGTCGCAAGTTTCTGGCGAACGGCGGGAATATTTTCAAGCAGCGGTAGAGCGTCCTTCACCGTCATTTCGAGCAGGTCGGCGATTGAGGCGCCCTTGAATTTTACGGCCAGTGTTTCCGAGTTATAGCGCCGCCCGCAGCACACTTCGCACGTGACGAACACGTCGGGCAGGAAGTTCATCTCAATGCGGCGCACGCCGTCGCCTTGGCAAGCCTCGCAGCGGCCGCCCTTCACGTTAAAGCTGAAACGCCCGGCCCGGTATCCGCGTTGCCGCGATTCGGGCAGCATGGCAAAAATCTCGCGGATTGGCGTGAAGACCCCCGTGTAAGTGGCTGGATTGCTCCGCGGCGTGCGGCCGATGGGCGATTGGTCAATGACGATAACCTTATCAACACTTTCTGTCCCATGGATGGCCCGGTGCTCGCCCGGCTCTTCGAGCGCCCGGTAAAGTTTTGCAGCCAGCGCCCGGTGGAGAATGTCGTTCACTAAGGTTGATTTCCCGGAGCCGGAAACTCCCGTGACGACCGTGAGCGCCTTCAGAGGAAAGCTCACGTCGATGTTCTTCAAGTTGTTCGCGCGCGCGCCGAAGACGGTTAGGTGCTTCCCATTCAGCTTCCGTCTTACAGAGGGCACGGGAATGGCGAGCCGGCCGGATAGATACTGGCCAGTAAGCGATTCCGTGGATGCCTCGATGCATTGCGGCGGACCGCAGGCGACCACGTGACCACCGTGCTGGCCCGCGCCGGGGCCGAGATCGATGACGTAATCGGCGTGCCGGATGGTCTCCTCGTCGTGCTCCACAACGAGAACCGTGTTGCCGAGATCCCGTAAGTGTTCAAGCGTCGAGATCAGGCGCAGATTGTCCCGTGGGTGCAAGCCAATGCTTGGTTCATCGAGCACATAGAGCACTCCGCGCAGTTTTGAGCCAATCTGAGTGGCCAGGCGGATTCGCTGGCTCTCGCCGCTCGAAAGCGATGCGGCGGAGCGGTCCAGGCTGAGATACCCCAATCCCACCTCATCGAGGAATTCGAGGCGTTCGCAGATTTCGTTGACGATGCGCCTGACCAGTATCTCCTCGCGCGGGCTAAGTTTCATGCCCCGCGCCGTTTCCAGTTCGCGGCGGATGGAAAGAGCCGTGAAATCCGCAATCGAAAGGCCGGCCACCTTAACAGCCAGGCTTTCGGGGCGCAGCCGCTTCCCTCCGCAGGCAGGGCACGGCGAAGCGGACATGTATTGCTCGAACCACTCGCGATAGGCTTCCGAATTGGTTTCGGCGTACCAACGGTCGAGCAACGCGATGATGCCGGAAAACTTTGCGCGCCCGCGCAGACCGCTGGTTTTTTCGCCGTAAAGAATGGTGTTTTGAACTTTGCGCGTCAATTGATTGAACGGCGTCTTCAGATCGAAACCATAGGCCTCCGCGGCGTGCGTGAGCATTCGCCGCATGACCGAAGAGCTCGCGCCCGGACCGAGGCCTCCATCGAGCAGCGGCCGCGACCAATCCGCAATGACCTTGGCCGGATCGAACGAGTAGCTGCTGCCAAGACCTTTGCAGGCCTCGCAGGCTCCGTAGACGCTGTTGAATGAAAATGACCGCGGCTCAAGGGCGGGAATGTTGATGCCGCAGTTAGCACATGCCGATTCCCGCGAATAAAGGCGCTCCTCTCCGTTCACCACGGCAACCTGCACGAGTCCCTGCGCGAGCTTCATGGCGCTCTCGATCGAGGCGGCAAGACGGGTCTCGATGCCGGGCTTGATCAAAAGACGGTCAATGACGGCTTCGATGGTGTGGTTGCGGCGGCGGTCAAGCTGAATGTCTTCGTCCAATTGCCGGAGGTGGCCGTCCACCCGCGCGCGCACCAGACCCTGTTGCGCCAGTTTTTCGAATAGCTTCTTGAACTCGCCTTTGCGGCCGCGCACGATGGGGGCAAGGATCATCACCCGCTCCGTGGAGGCGTTCTCTCCGCCATTCCGGGCGAGATCCATGATCGTCGCGCCGATCTGCTCCGTTGTCTGGCGCGAAATCGGGCGGCCGCACCGGTGGCAGTGCGGAGCTCCAATCGAGGCGTAGAGCAGGCGGAGAAAGTCGTAAATCTCGGTGATCGTGCCTACGGTTGAGCGCGGACTGCGGCTGGTGGTCTTCTGTTCGATGGAGATCGCAGGGCTTAGGCCCTCGATGGAATCCACGTCCGGCCGTTCAAGCTGGTCCAGAAACTGGCGCGCGTAGGCGGAAAGCGTCTGCACGTAGCGGCGCTGGCCTTCGGCGTAGATCACGTCAAAAGCCAGGCTGGATTTTCCCGAACCGCTCAGGCCGGTCACCACGGTCAGCGTGTGGCGGGGAATTTCCACGGTGATGTTTTTCAGGTTGTGCTGCCGCGCGCCACGCACGCTGATCCGGTTAATCATCACCCTGCCTGCGATAGTGGGGAATTGATACAGTACGCCAATCTTCCATCGTAGAAGACCCAACGAAAACAAGTCAAGGCGCCAGGTAGTCAGGAGAATGGGAATTGAGCTCGCTTGAGCTGATTTAGGCGCTGAAACGCATAACAAAGCCAATGGGGTTTTGTATCTTATTGATATAAAGCGAGATAATTGGCTTTGCTTTTCTAATGTTTCTTTATTTTCAATGACTTATGGGTTGTGAGGCCGCAACTTAAACAATCTTTTTTTGAGCGTTGCATCATGCTTTCTTCCAAATGAAACCTGTTGTGCGCCCAACAAGCTTGTTTTCAGTGCAGTATGAGGAACTCCGCGCCACGCGGTGAGTGAAATGCACATTTTGTTGCAATTCGCGTTGTGCCGAAACTGGTTCGTCACAATGTAGTTAGTCTAGCACACTAGGCTAAATAGGTCAAGGCATGTTGGGCGCGGACAGCGGGTCAGTTTGCTGTAGTCAGGCCGCCGGTGACAGACGGCGCATCAGCAAACTGTGCCGCTACCCAATGTCCCAACCGGGGATTTTCCGGGGCCGGTTTCTGGTATACTGGCTTCCGCAAGCGCACTCGCACTGGGGGCGTCGTGATACCGGTTTCCAGACCGGCGGGGATGGGGCTACGCTTCTAATTTAGGGTTCTTGATATATTCCCGGAAGCCGTCAATGTGGATCGCAGGTCA
This sequence comes from Acidobacteria subdivision 13 bacterium RH2 MAG17b, assembly GCA_002197525.1. Classification (GTDB taxonomy): domain Bacteria; phylum Acidobacteriota; class Terriglobia; order UBA7540; family UBA7540; genus RH2-MAG17b. Next base: position 7,434 of record NFUN01000157.1, read on the forward strand.
GGTCGTCAACGACCGCTATCGCATCCTGGCAGCAGCCGCTCAGGGCGATTTGTGGCCGACGTATCGGGCGCTGGATGAGCGCTCCGGGAAAACTTGCGCCTTGGAGTTTGTCGCCCTCGATCCTGCCAAAGAACGCGGTTGGCGGGAATCCCTGGAGCCGGAGATCGAAAAGCTCCGCGCGCTCGAAAACCCACTTATCGTCGCACCGGACGCCATCGAGGCGGCCCCAGATGGACTGCTGATCGTCCGGGAATCTTTTGACGGGTGCACGCTGGAAGACGTGATCCGGCAGCAGGCTCCGCTCGCGCTGCCTGACGCGTGTTTCATCGCCCGGCGCGTTGCCATGGCGCTCGAAGCTGCTCATCATGCGGGCATAATCCATGGTGATCTGAAACCCTCGAACATCCTCCTTGTCCGCGAAAAGAGTAAGGATCAGGTGAAGGTTTTGGGATTTGGAACCTTTGGCCTAAAGAAGGATTTCTTCATAAACATGGCGCGCCTTGCCCTGAACGGCAATGCGGCGGTCTTAGGCAGCCCGGAATACATTTCCCCCGAACAATCGCTGGGCACGGACGCCGAGGCGCTGGATGGCCGGTCGGATATCTATTCCCTCGGTGTAATTCTTTATCAGGCGCTAAGTGGCGGCTTGCCGTTCAAGGGGCGGAACTCCATGGATCTCTTGCTGGCGCACATCTTTGCCGCGCCGCCCAGCCTGGCTCAGTTTCCGGAACTGGAGGTTCCGGAGGTAGTGGATTCACTGGTTCTGAGGTGCTTGGCGAAGAAGCGCGAGGACCGTCCTCCGAGCGCCACCGTGCTGGTCGATCAGTTAGGACCATGGGAGGAGCGCCAATCGGCCCCTGTGTCCGCCGAGGCGGAGCCAAATTCCATGCCGGTTGCGGAGGAAACGGTGAATGACGCCACCCCTGCACCGGTTTTGGAACCGCCCGTTTCCGGAGCAGCGGTTGCGCCGTTTGAAGCCGCACCGCTGGAAGCGGCTCCTGCTTTCGTGGCTGACCTTGACGCTCCGCAGCGGGCAGAACCTATGATCCTCGACTCCGCCGCGGCGCAGGCGCCGGCATGGGCGCCACCGCCAACAGAACCGCCTCCGTTGGATGTAGCCTTGGACCACACGGCTCCCGAGCCAACAGCGGCTGTCTTCCAAAAGGCTTCCCTGCCGCGACACAACATTGATCCGGGTCCAGATCTTTTCAAAAGCTACATGCCGCGCCAGAAGACCAAGCACTTCTCCAAGACAAGTGCAAAATGGATTTGGGCGGCTGCCGCTCTGGTGTTGCTGACCGGTGGCGGTTACTGCTGGATCGTCTACACCGGGCGGACCTATTGGCTCAGGCCACAGTTTTTGCAGCGGCGAGTTTCTACATTTCTTTCGGGCTTTTCAGCAGCAGACGCGAACGGCGATTCGCCCGCAGTGAAGCAGGCTCCCGATGCCAACGCCTCGACGCCTTTCAACGCGCTGCCGCCCGCATCCGGACCGGCGCCGTCTGCCAATGCCTTGCCGCCAACGGTTCCTGACGCATCAGCTCAACCGGGCGCAGGAGGCTCGCCCGTCACGACTGCGAATCGTTCCGCCGTCCAAGAGGCTATCAAGCGGGGCGAATCTTATTTTGAGCGCGGCGACTACGATAACGCGATCCGCGTTTACCAAACAGGATTAGCTAAAGACCCTTCAAATTCCAGGCTGCGCGGCGATATTGCGCGGGCCAGGAAGGCGAAGGCTGCTGAAACTGAGATATTAGGTCAATAATCCGGCGGAGGGGCCGGAGTGGAGGCGGAGATGAAATCCCTAACCCCACGACTGCTCCCCGTGAGCTTTACGCTCGCGCTGGTTCTCTTGACGGCCGCGATGGCGCTGGCGGCGTTGCCGGGAGCCAGCAGCAAGCCCCTGAGCGAGAACCAGGTGTTGGGCCTGCTGCAGGGTGGCGTAGCCAACCAGCGGATAGAGCAGTTGGTTCGCTCGCGGGGGATCGACTTTTCCCCCTCGAACAAAATTCTGAAGCAGTTACAGAGCGCCGGGGCGCGATCTGCGCTTCTGAATGTGCTACAGGCCGCTAGCCAAACGCTTTCTCCTCAGGCCGAAGCCTTTGCAAACAACCGTGAGGAGGCTGCCCGCTATCAGGCTCGCGGACAGGAATTCCTTGACCGCAAGCTATGGTCCGAGGCGGAAGCGGAACTCCGGCAAGCCGTTCAGTTGGATCCTACAAACCCGGCGGCGCACTTCTATTTAGCGCACGCTCTGATGCAAGAAAAAGAATGGGACGGCGCGATCGCAGAATACCGCGAAGCGCTCATTCTGGCTCCGGATTCCGCAGCCGCGCACTCCAACCTGGGCGGGGCGCTGTTGGCGAAGCGCGACTTTAAAGATGCCGTGGCGGAATACCGGGCGGCGCTCGAATTATCTCCAGCGGACGAAACGGCGCACTATGGCCTCGCCGTCGCCCTCTATGACGAAGGTAAGTGGCCTGAATCCGTCACCCAGTTCCGCGCGGCGGTGCGCCTGGCTCCAAAACAGGGGAATGTGCGCTGCGCGCTGGGACTGGCGTTACTTCAGGAAAACGACGTGGGCGGCGCCATCCGGCAGTATCAAGAGGCGTTGCGCTTGAATCCTCACAGCGCCCCGGCGCACGCTGGGCTAGGCTACGCGCTGCTCAAGAAGGGTGACCGGCAAAAGGCTCTGGAAGAATACAGGGCCGCCGCGGCGCTCTCGCCCCGCGACCTCAGTTTGCGCGCGAGCTATCAAGCGCTCTGGCGCCAACTGAATCCGTAAATTGCATCCGCGGTGCGGCCTGGAAGCTTACGCGTTTACGTTTGTGTCTTGTACGAACGGGCACTTGAAATGACGGCATGGCTTGAGCGGATTACGCCTCCGGTACGCGCGGCAGCCAACTTTGGTCTTCTTCGCGCGCGCTTTTGCCGGTACAATCTTCTCCAATGGAAACAGCCTCGCGACTGACGAAGCGCGTCATCGGAATCGATCCGGGATTGAACATCACCGGCTACGGCTTGATCGAATGCCGCGGCGCGGAAATTAAGCTCTCTGAGGCCGGCGTCATCCGCCTGCCGCGGGCGCGGGGCGATAACCTGCCGGAACGTCTGGAGCAACTCTTCGATGAGGTGAAGCAACTTCTCGACGAATTCCAACCCCGCCTGATGTGCCTCGAAGAGGTTTACAGTCATATTTCCTATCCGCAGACGGCCATCCTGATGAGCCACGCGCGAGGCGTAATCTGCCTCGCCGCGCGCATGGCTGGGGTAACCGTGGTGAGCCTCCCGGCCAAGCGGATCAAACAGTCAGTCACGGGAAACGGCAACGCCAGCAAGCTTCAAGTACAGCGGGCGGTGCAGCAGTTCTTTTCTCTCGAACGCGCGCCTCACCCGCCGGATGTTGCGGACGCACTGGCTGCCGCACTATGCTACGTCCATTCGCTCCGCACCATGGAGCGGCTTGGCGCATCGAGGAAAGCCTCGGAGCAGGCCAGCCGTCCGAACGGTTGGCGCACTCGGGCCTGAGACAAACCATGATCACGGAAATCACCGGCGAGGTGCTTTATGACCGCATCCAGCGCACTGCCCTGTTCGTGCGGGTGGACGCAATCTGCTACGAGATTCTGGTTCCTTCGGGTATCGCGTCGCGCTTGCGGCACGCCGCCGAAAGCGAGCGGCGAAACCCGTTGACGATTTACACGATCTATTACATCGACGGCGCTGTCGGCGGCGGCCGCCTGACGCCCCGCCTGGTGGGTTTTCTGGATCCACTGGACCGCGAGTTTTTTGAGGCGTTCACCACCGTGCCGCACGTTGGCTTCATGAGCGCCCTCAAGTGTTTGGTGCGCCCAATCAACGAAATCGCGCGGGCGATCGAGAGCGGCGACACCGGATTTCTGAAAGAATTGCCGGGTGTCGGCGCGAAGACTGCCGAGCGCATTGTCACTGAGCTGCGCGGCAAGATGGCCAAGTTCGCTCTGGCTCCTCCGGAAGAGCCGCTGTCTCTGGAGAGAGAATCCGCATCGGAGATGAAAACCGAGGCTCTGCAAGTGCTCGAACAGCTCGATTACTCCCGCGCCGAAGCGCAGCGGATCGTGGACGGAATCTTCGCGCAGCATAAAAACCTGAAAAGCACGGAGGAATTCCTGCGCAAGGTTTTCGAGCAGCAACGCACGCCTTCCCCCTAGGAGGATTCCTGATCGATACGGGATCGAACTGCGCTCCTGCTTCGGGGATCGCATTCCATGTGCAGCGTGGGCGTGAGTCAAGTCCCGCTCACAGGGTTTGTTCTAGTCACCCCGTTTGGTCAAGATATTGAGTCTGGGAGAAACAGCCCGTGAGCCACCTTTTTAGCTCTTTCCAACTAGGACCTGTGAAACTTTCGAACCGCATCGCCGTCTCGCCGATGTGTCAATACAGCGCTGATGACGGCGTCGCAAGCGACTGGCACCTTCAGCACCTCATCCAGTTTGGATACTCCGGCGCCGGCCTCGTGGTGGTGGAAGCGACTGGGGTGGAAAGAAGGGGCCGAATCACACATCAGTGTTTGGGACTTTACTCAGACGCCTGTGAAGCCGCGCTTGGCCGGGTGCTTGCCGCCGCACGGCGCTTCGCTGGTCCCGATACCCGCTTCGGAATTCAACTGGCGCATGCAGGGCGCAAAGCGTCTGTGTACCGGCCGTGGGATGAGCGAAAAGGCCTCTTGGCGCCGGAGGACGATCCCTGGCCAACCGTAAGCGCGTCTGCAATACCTTTTGACGCCGGCTGGCCAGTTCCCGAAGCCTTGAGCGAAGACGGCATGGAGCGAGTCCGGGAAGCGTTCGTTAGCTCGGCGCGAAGAGCGGTCCGGATCGGCTTCGACGTCGTCGAGTTGCACGCCGCTCACGGGTATCTCATGCATCAGTTTCTCTCCCCTATCGCGAACCGGCGCCAGGATTCATACGGCGGCAGCTTGGAAAATCGAATGCGCTTCCCGCTTGCCGTGGCCCGCGCCGTCCGTGCGGCGATCCCAAGCCATGTGGCGATGGGCGCGCGCATCACGGGCGCAGACTGGCTGCAGGGCGGATGGACCATTGAGGACGCCGTAGTTTTCGCGCGTGCGTTGCGCGAGGAAGGCATCGATTTTGTATGCGTTTCGAGCGGAGGTATCAGTCCGTCTGTCTCGATTTCCGCAGGCCCCGGCTACCAGGTCCCGTTTGCCGCGCAGATCAGAAAGGAAGCTGGAATTGCCACACGGGCCGTTGGCATGATCGTGAAACCGGAACAAGCGGAGGAGATTATCTCTTCAGGCAAAGCGGACATGGTGGCATTGGCTCGAGCTTTCCTCGACGATCCCCGTTGGGTGTGGCACGCCGCGGAAAAGCTCGGAGATTCGGTTCACTACCCGCCGCAATACGCGCGAGCAAGCCGTTCCCATTGGCCCGGCGCGGCGCTGCTGCGGCCGCTTTAGTGATGTCTTTTTCACGAAGCGCCCGGCTGGATACCGGAGCCGCGGAGAGCGGCTCATAAGCGCCTCCAACACAACCGAAGCTGCCTGACAGGGTATTCACCCTTTGCGGCGCGCTCTCGGGCGCCATCCAGAACCCGGTTGCGCTCCTAGCCTCGCTGGATTTGCCATCCTAAGGATTGCCTCAGGCCCAGCGGCGAATTGCGCTTGCCCCCCAGGGCCGTGAACCAAGCCTTGGCCGCCACTTTGCAGGGCAAGACGGGTAGCCGGGAAAACGGCTGGCCGCGCCCACAACCTGGGCCCGCAAACTACCGGTTCGACGCTCCGGTCAAACCGGCATCTTATTCATTCTAAAAGACAAAAGCGGAACTCGACCTATCACCTTTTGATTCAACTGATTCCTCCGCTTCGCTCCGGTTCGAAACGCCGGTTCGGTCCGGTCCGGTCTTCTAATGTTCCTTTGTTTTCAACTAGATTCCGGTTCGGTAGGTTAAACATTCTCTTTTTTGCTTGCGTTCTCTCTCCAGAGAGCGTTTTCCAGCGGGCGAAAACGCGGCGAAAATGGAGGCATTTACACTGGTTTTTCTGCCCGCTTTTTGGGGAGTGTGAGGCGATGTCTGAGTAGGTCATAGGGGTGCTCTGCGTTTATGATAGCGTAGTGTACTACGCTATCATCATGGCGTCAAGGGGGCGCGCAACCATAGCCGCAGGCAAATTACCACCGCGAAGCGGTGTGACATGAAGTGCCGTGCGTGGAACGCACGGAAAGGGGTGAGGCAAGGATGAATTTAACAACCCCGAATGGGGTTGAACAAGGATTGGGGACGGGGATTATCCGGCCCCTCCAGGGCCGAAGAATATCTTGGGCCGGACTTGTACCGTGCGTTTCACGCACGGCACTTCACCTTTCACCCCTCCGGGGTGTGCTCGGGTCGGGGAGCAACGGAGTAGCCACGGCCACTGTTTGTGTGCCGTGGATAGTGTCCTAAATCTGTGTTGGTGATATTCTCCAAAATGGGAACGCTCCACCAAGGCAGCCGCAGAGACAAAAGGCCAGCGTTTCCATGTAACACCTTGGATTCGCGTTCTTCGTTTCTGCTAACATTTCGTGTGTATCATATATAAGTGATATTACAAAGTCAAAAAAATACCGTTGACATATCATAAAGAAATGATATCATTACAGACGGGGCCGAAAGAGTGGCGGTTCTGGGATTTCGCTCAGAACGATCGCAATGCGATTGAGGCGTGGTACACCACGCTGGCGGAGGATGCGCGGAATCACTTTCGCGCCATTTTGAAGAACAACCGGAAGGTCGCGAACCCTGTCAACTGGATTGGTCTGAAGCGATTCCTCAAAGGTGCCCTAAAGGGAGAAGGTATCTGGGAGTTGGCGTTCCGAAGTGAAGGCATTCAGTATCGCGTCTTGGGATACTTCGGCCCTAAGAGGAAGGAAGCAACTTTATTGATTGGGTGTCATCACAAGCAGAGGGTTTATGACCCCCCAGGCGCGCTGACTACCGCACTTAAACGAAAAAAGATGTTAGAACAAGGAAAGGCAACAATCTGTGAGCGAAAGATCGCAACTGATTTCTAGATTAGAGGGCAACACGGCGTCCCGTGCTTCTTACATACGGGCCAAGATCAACGTGCTTCTTCCCGCACAATTGCGTGCGTTACGCCTAAGACGCCCACTGAAACAAGCAGAGTTTGCAAAAGAAGCCGGTATGAAGCAATCTCGGATTTCTGCAATGGAGTGTCCAGGTGCTGTGAATTTCACCATTGAAACACTAGTTCGCGCCGCGGCAGCTTTGAAAGTCGGCTTGGTGGTGAAGTTTGTTCCATTCAGCGAAATGGTTAGATGGGAAAACAACTTCAATCAAGATTCGTTTGATGTGGCCCCGATTGACAGGGACGTAGAATTTATCACTGGAAATCTGGCTCCGCAGCTAGTCGAGACAACGACTTTGCTGACGGATTGGTTTCGGAGTTTCGGGGTGCCGCTAAGGAATTACATATGGCTTAGCCAAGAATCGCTGAGTAGGCCAGAGTTTGAGAGTGACTTAGTCAAGTCTGGTGTAGATGTAAGACCTATGGCTCTGAACGCTCTATCATCAATACAGGAAGAGAATCGCCCTAATTTGACAAGCGAGTTGGCTCACCGAGCGAGTCAAGACCCAGGGGAACCTAGTGTCTCCCATCATGCAGCGAATAACTTCCAACAACAAGGTGAAGCCGCCTAAGGAGATTTTATGGAAAAATCGGAATCTAAGACGGCCACTACTCACACTCCTATCGCCACCCCCGTGCAGCAACAGTTCGAGCTTCGTCGGAACAGTGAAATTTTTTTCTCCCTCTATGCCAATAACGTTCAGGTCGAATCCAATCTGTTTGACTTGAAGTTGGTTTTTGGGGTGCTTGATTTGCGCAATGCTACGAAGCCAAGCGTTGACCAAATCTCTGGAGTTAATCTTTCTTGGCCTGAGGTCAAACTCCTCTTATATTTCATGAAGCTTCATTTGGCTCTCCATGAATTGGAGAACGGCAAAGTTAAAATACCTACTTCTGCGCTTCCCCCTGAAATTCCTTCTGTTCTGCCACCTCAATTCAACAATCCAACAGGACGAGCAGCTTTTGAATTAATGCGTAGACTGAGAGCTGAATTCATCGCTACCCTATCGGAACCCTAAACACTCACCAACACAGATTTAGGACACTACCTGCCGTGGGCTTGTGTGGTCATCGCGGTTCCAGTAGTGTATTCTAACGCCGTGTCGCGGCTGCGTTGCCTTCTTCTTTCCGACCGGTTCTATTTTTTCATCGTGCGCCTGCTCAGTCGCCGGAGGCAATCGATGACGTTTTGCCTGTAGATCGGGTATTGTTACCCGCCGATGAATGAACACGAATCTGAAGCAACAGCCGCAGAGTTTCTGAAGAGCGAAACTCTGCGCTACCCCGCTCTGAAGCCCGGCACCGCCGCTGCCGCCCTGAAGGGCAAGCGCTACGCCCGCCGTTGCCGTTCCGCTTGCGCACCGCTTCAATGATCGTGCGCGGGTCAATGCGCTCGTGCACGTGCAGCGAAACGGTGGGGACTTCGAAAGTCAGCCGCTCTGCCTTCCCTGACCAGACCAGTTGCGGATCAAGGTGGGGATCATAGGCGTAAGTCTTTTTCGGCGGCTCAGGCGGGTCCGTCTCCGGCGTCACCAAGCCCACCGGCGGGTTGTTGGCGCGCTTCTTGTCTTTATGATCGTACTGCTCGATGGGCTTCTTCTGGTTCTTTGCATTCTTCCCACGCGGCATGAGTTCCTCTCGACTGCCTATTTCCCGCACTTTGCAGTTTGTTCTATACAGAGCGGCTTAAGTTGTCGCGGGGCTTCTAGAGTGGCCTAACAAAAAAAAAAAACAGTGCA
>NFUN01000158.1 GCA_002197525.1 Acidobacteria subdivision 13 bacterium RH2 MAG17b
GCTGTCAGATAATAACTGTTCCATTTCGGATCAAATACACCCCCTCACCCCTGCCCTCTCCCCGCAAGCGGGGAGAGGGTGCGCGAAGCGGCGGGTGAGGGGTGCCGGTTGGAAGATGGAACAGTTATTTCTGAACGGGCCCTAAAGACCGCGAAGGCTTCATGAGGAGGACGTGATGGGAACGGCAACGTTTGAGTATTACCAATCGCAACGGGCTAGCTTTTTGGAAGGCCTCACGCGCCTCCTGAAAATTCCAAGCATTAGCGCGCTGCCGGAACATAAAGCGGATGTGCGCCGGGCCGCGGAGTTCCTGGCCGAAGAGTTCCGCTCGATGGGCATGGGGGCGGTCGAGATCATCGAGGGCCATGAGGGGCGAAATCCGCTGGTGTACGCCGAATGGGTGGGCGCGCCCGGCAAGCCTACGCTGCTGCTTTACGGCCACTATGATGTGCAGCCACCCGATCCGCTGGACGAATGGACCTCACCGCCTTTTGAGCCGACCTTGCGCGGCGACAACCTTTACGCCCGTGGATCTTCCGACGACAAGGGGCAAACTTATCTTTTGATCAAAGCCGTCGAAGGCTATCTCAAAGGCGAGGGTAGGCTGCCAATCAACGTGAAATTCTTAATCGAAGGCGAGGAGGAAGTGGGCGGGGAGCATATCGAAGAATTCACGCCCAAAAACACCACCAAGCTTCGCGCTGACGCTGCGGTGATCTGCGACACAGAGATGTTCGCGCCCGGCCTGCCAACGCTCACAACCGGGTTGCGCGGGCTTGTCTATACGGAGGTCGAAGCGAGAGGCGCGTCGCACGATCTGCATTCCGGGATGTACGGCGGAGCGGCGCCAAACCCTTTTCAAGCTCTCGCAGAAATCCTGGCTGGCTTGAAAGGGCGCGACGGGAAAATCCGCATCCCCGGCTTCACCAAACGGCTTCGGAGGCCAAGCGCAAAGGAACTGGCAGCCTGGAAACGGCTTCCCTTTAAGGAGAAGGAATTCTTAAAGAAGGAAGTCGGCTCCCCGGCGCTCACCGGCGAGAAGGGTTATAGCGTGCTCGAACGGCTTTGGGCGCGGCCCACGCTTGAAGTGCACGGCATCAGCGGCGGCTTCACCGGCGAGGGCGCGAAGACGGTGATTCCTGCCGTCGCCACCGCCAAGATCAGCATGAGGCTTGTTCCGGACATGGAACCCAAAGAGGCGGCTCGTCAATTTAGCTCTTATGTGAAGAAGCTCACGCCGCAAGGCATTCGCACCACGGTGCGAGTGCTCAGCTCCGCGCCGGCCTCCGTGGTGAGCACAGGCAACCGGTATATCGAAGCGGCGGCGGAAGCCATGGAACAGGTTTTTAAGAAGAAGACGGTTTATATGCGCTCCGGCGGCTCGATCCCCATCGCCGGCCTTTTCGCTGAGCACCTGAAAATTCCTGTGGTCATGATGGGCTTCGGCTTGCCGGACGACAACCTTCACGCTCCCAATGAAAAATTCTACTTGCCGAATTTCTATCGCGGCATCGAAGCGGTAGGACGCTATTTCGAACTGCTCGCGAAGTAAGCAGGGTGGTGATGCGCTCCCCGGACCCAGGCGAGAATGGGTTTGAATCGCAAGAAACGGATAGATTCACTTTTCCACCTTCGCGCACACTGGCAGAGGTGGAGGTCAACCAGCGTGAGAAAAACAGCAATCATTGGAGAGAAAGAGGCTGCGGATCGTTCTGCTTGGTGGCGAGCGGTCGAAGAGCGAGACCGTGAGTTTGACGGCGCGTTTGTCTATGCGGTGCTTTCGACGGGAGTTTATTGCCGGCCGTCGTGCCCGGCAAGGCGGCCAACAAGAGATCGAGTGGTGCTTTTCGGCTCTTCCGCCATCGCGCAGGATTCGGGTTTCCGTCCCTGCCGGCGTTGCCATCCCGAAGGTAGCAGGAGAGCCAATCGCCGAGCGCAACAGGCAGAAGAAGTATGCCGGTACATTGAGGCGCACGTTGAAGAACCGGTCACGCTGGGACAGCTCGCGGCGCAGTTTGGTATGAATCCTTCTTACTTGCAGCGGACGTTCAAGCTGGCGGTGGGGATCAGCCCGCGCGAGTATGCCGACGCTTGCCGGATGTCTGTGGTGAAGACGAGGCTGCGCGATGGACAGCCGGTCACTGAGGCGCTATACCAAGCGGGATTCGGTTCCGGAAGCCGCCTCTATGAACGCTCTTCCTCACACCTTGGTATGACCCCCGCAACTTACCGGAAGGGAGGAAAGGGTATGAGGATTAGTTACGCAATTGTTCCAACCGGTCTTGCTTGGGTGCTGGTGGGGTCTACGGAGCACGGAGTCTGCACGGTGCGATTGGGGGATTCCGAAAAGGTTTTGGAGGCTGAGTTGAAAGCGGAATTCCCGCACGCCGGGTTTGAGCGGTCCAACCCGCGGCTTTCGCGCTGGGTCAGCGAAATTGTGCGCCGCGTTCAGGGCAAAGAGGCTTCCACCGAAATCCCGCTTGATGTGCAAGCCACGGCTTTTCAGAGGCGCGTGTGGCAGGCGCTCTGCGAGATCCCTCATGGAGCGACGCGTTCCTATCAGCAGGTCGCCCGGAGCGTGGGCAAACCGCGCGCGTATCGAGCTGTCGCCAATGCCTGCGCCTCAAACCCTGTCGCCATCGTCGTGCCGTGCCACCGCGTGATTCGCTCGGATGGCAGCTTGGGCGGTTACGGCGGAGGCATCGAGCGCAAACAGGAGCTGTTGAGGCTCGAAAGTGAATCGGCGGGCCACCCCGTGCCAATGCGCCCGGCTCATGTTCGCAACGCCCGGTCGCCGGCAACTTTGCCGCTGCGAGGTAAAGCCAAGGCTCGACAATGAGAGCATGGCGGGATCAGGATTGCAGCCGTAGACCATCGCGGCAAGGTGCTTCGCAAAGGATTGAATATGGCTATTTTTAGCCGCACAGCCCTTCAACCGGGCGACCAAGCGCCAGATTTCAGTCTGGCGGATCAGAATGGCCAATTGGTAACACTCAGCAGCTATCGAGGGCTAAAGAACGTGGTTCTAGCCTTCTATATTAAGGCGTTTACCGGACTTTGAACTCGCGAGATGAAGGCGTATCAGGCTGATATGGCCGAGTTTGAGCGAGCAGGGACGCAGGTGATTGGTATCAGCGTGGACAGCCCGGCAACGAACAAAGCTTTTGCCGAGTCCCTAGGCGCTAGCTGCCCAATTCTGAGCGACACAGGGCGCGCGATTTCGCGGGCGTACGGAGTTTTGATTCCGATTGTGCGGCTTGCGTGGCGAACTACGTTTGCGATAGACCGGCAGGGCGTGATTCAATCAATCTATCGTGGCAAGCAAGCTATCGATCCGGGCGCCGCGCTCGCAGGGTGCCGTTTCGAGTCGCGGATTTGAAGGGTGCGGGCTGCGGAGGCCCGCTCGAATAGGGTTCGCTTCGCAAGTCACTTTTTCTGCAAACTCATCACGACCAGAAGGGAGCATGAATGCAAAACAGAATGCGAGTTCTCACTGCAGGTTTGGTTTTAGCCCTAGCCTTGCCCGCCGCGGCGCGGGCTGCGACGCTACAGGTGGGCGCCAAGGCTCCAAATTTTACTTTGCCGGATCAGCAAGGCAAGCCCGTTTCATTGAGCCAGTTTGTCGGAAAGAAGAATGTGGTGCTGGCGTTTTACGTGCTTGCCTTTACCAAAGGCTGAACGGAGGAACTCAAGGCGTATCAGGCTGATATCGCCAAACTGGAGAAGATGGGGACGCAGGTGCTTGGTGTGAGCGTGGACAGTGTGTTTGCAAACCGGGCGTTCGCGCAGCAGATCGGCGTGACCTATCCGCTCCTGAGTGATTTTCAGAGGAATGTAAGCGCCGAGTACAGAGTCTTAAATTCGGCGAAGGGCTTTGCCAGCCGAACGACGTTCCTGATCGATAAACAGGGGATTATCCGCCACATCGAAAAGGATACTGAGGCCATCGATCCGAACGGAACGATGCAAGCTTGCAGCCTTATTGACCATCGCAAAAAGAAGTAGGCGAGGCGGGAAAAGACTCCCGCCCGCCAGCGGCCACGGCGCTCGCGCCTCGCATCCTGCGGCGCACGATTACCTTAATTCCGTTACGAGGCCGGAGCGTGAGCGATGGGTTGATCGAGACGGGATGATCAGTCGCCAGGCTGATGTCATACTGCTGCGCGATCGCCGCGAGCAGCAACGGGATTTCTGCCTTGGCGAAACCGTCCCCGATGCATAGCCGCGGCCCAGCGCCAAAGGGAAAGTAAGCGCAACGGGGCAGGCGCTTTTGGAAATCGTTCTCCCATCGCTCCGGCATGAACTCTTCAGGTTGGTCGAAATAGCGAGCGTCACGGTGCACCGTCCATTGGAACATGGCTAACGTGGCGCCTGCGGGGATGGTGTACCCCCCGATTTCGCAGTCTTCCACCGCCGCCCGAACCACAGCATAAGCCGGCGGGTAAAGCCGCAGCGATTCCTTCATCACCATGTCTGTATAAGCTAGCCGGGGCAGGTCTTCAAAAGTGGGAGAGCGATCTCCCAGCACCGCATCCACTTCAGCCGTCAACTTGGCCGCAGCTTCGGGGTTTTGTCCAAGGAGGTACCACGTCCAGGAGAGCGCCAATGCCGTGGTTTCATGTCCGGTGAAGAAGAGCGTCATCATTTCGTCCCGGAGTTGGGTTTCGTCCATCCTGCGCCCTTCCTCATCCCTGGCAGAAAGAAGAGCCGAAAGAACATCGCCGCCGTCACCTGGCGTGGCCAGGCGGCGGCGGATGATGGCGTTCACCATATCGTTTAGCCGCCTGATCGCCTTGCGGTAGCGCAAATTTCCGGGAGTGGGCAGCCACTCCGGAATCAAATACAGTCCGAAACGGTCGTCGAATTGGGTAAAGAAGTGTTGAATCGCTTCCCCTACCTGCTGCGTCTCGCCCGCGATGTCTTCCCCGAACAGCACGCGCGCGATGATTTCCATGGTCAAGTTCATCATGTCCTGATGAATGTCGCGCGTTTGCCCGTCTTCCCACGTGGCGAGCATTCGCTGGACGTGCTCCACCATGACGGCGGTGTAACGCCGGATACGGTCGTGGTGGAAGGCCGGCTGAATCTGCCGCCGTTGCTGGCGCCAGTAGCTGCCGTCGCTCGTCAAAAGCCCCTGGCCGAACAGCGCGCGGCTCTCGGTCAAGTAGACGGACTTGATGAAATTCTTGTGGTTGGTGATCAGGACGGACTCGATGTAATCCGGACGGCTCAGAACGTAGGCGGGGAGGTTCACCACCTTCACGCGGCAGATATCGCCGTATTCGCTTACCAGGTGAGCAAGGTAATTGAGATCATCTTTCCGTATTTCTGGTAAAACGCCCAGCAAAAAGTGACCCTTGGGTCCGGGTGGCGTACTCGCAGCCTGCATCAGTGGTTCTTCTCCGGTTAGCTCAGCGTGAATTCAGCATGAGAACAAAAACAAAAGTGTACCATGCGGCTAAATTGCCCGTCAAAGAAGCGTGCTGTGTGGTAGTGGGTCAGTTTGGTTGTTGTAGCGGCGGGCCCTTGGCCCCCGGCCTTTTTTTTTTTAAAAATTTTAGGGCCCAGGGCCCCC
>NFUN01000159.1 GCA_002197525.1 Acidobacteria subdivision 13 bacterium RH2 MAG17b
AAGCACTTGAAAAATCAAGACCGGCGGTCACAGACCGCCGCTACAGCCGCAGTTGTCACACAGACTCAAAAGCCCACGGCACAAAAGCCGTGCCGTGGCTACCACGACCACTGCATGAAAAACCGCAATGTTGCACGACGGACGTTGAGCTGCGAGGTTACGACGACAAACTTCAGCCTGCGAATTTATAGCCGAGACCCTGCAGGGTGAGGATCAATTGGGGATGGCGGGGATCATCTTCCAGCTTCTGGCGCAGCCAGGCGACGTGCACGTCCACGGTGCGCGTGGCGGGCGTGGCTTCGTAACCCCAAACGTTCTTAAGCAGTTCTTCGCGCGAAACGGTTTCGCCGCGGTGTTCGATGAAATAGCGAAGCAGTTGAAATTCGCGCGCGGAAAGAGCGACGGGCTCGCTGTCGCGCCATACCGTAGTTGAGCGGAAATCCACGCGCAAAGCGCCGCTCTGAAACGCCGAGCCAGCAATTCGAGGGTCTGCCGGACGGCGCAGCAACGCCTCGATGCGGGCGAGCAGCTCCATCATGTCGAAAGGCTTGGTGAGATAATCGTCCGCGCCGATTTTCAGGCCCAGCACCTTGTCCACCACCTGGCCGCGCGCGGAGAGCATGAGAACCGGCGTCGCCACCTCGTGCTGGCGAAGATCGCGGCAAACGTCCAGGCCGTTTTTTTTCGGCAGCATGACGTCAAGAATGATGAGGTCGAAGCCGCCTGCCAAGGCCTTTTCAAGGCCCTGGCTGCCGTCCGAAGCAGTTTCTACAGTGTAGCCTTCACTGCGCAGACGGTCTTTGAGCGTCAGGACAAGTCCAGGTTCGTCTTCGACCAGCAGAATCTTATTATCCATTGTTAATCCCGCTCGCGAGGCGGCAGTTTGAACATAGCGGCGTCTGAGCGCCGAACCTATAGAATAATCACAACACGGCGGCCTCTGGCCGCCGCACCAGCCGGGCCTTCACGGTTCGCGAGCCTCTGCGGGCGGAAGCGCAGGCAGGTGCAGCGTGAAGCAGGAGCCGCGGCCGGCAGCGCTTTTGACGGTGAGGCGTCCGTTCATGGCCTCGGCAATCTCGCGGGCAAGACTCAGCCCAAGCCCCGTGCCGCGAACCTGCCGCGCATGTTCCGATCTGCCGCGGTAAAAAGGTTCGAAGACAGAGGGCAAGTCCTCCGCTTCAATGCCGATGCCATGGTCTTCCACCTGAATTTGCACTTCAGGACCTCCGGGGGCGCGGGCAACCTGCGTCCGGATTCCGATCCAGGGCGTTTTGCCTCCGTATTTGACGGCGTTCGAAATCAGGTTCTGAAGGCAACGCCCAAATGCGGCTGCGTCCGCGCGGACAAGCGGGAGTCCCGGATCGAGGCGCTTTTCGACCGTCGCGCCTGACGATTCGATCAGCGGGCGGGTGGCGGCAACTGCGCTTTCGATGGCAACCGCCACGTCCAGCGGGCGCGCCTCATAAGTCCGGTAACGCGATGTCTCCGCCGCGAAGGCGAGGATCTGCTCCACCATTTCTGAAAGTTTGCGGTCTTCGTGGCGAATAAGCGCTCCGTACTCCTTGACCTCTTGAGGGCCTTCCACAACGCCATCGGCCAGATTTTCCGCCGCGGACCGGATGACGGCGAGCGGCGTGCGCAGATCGTGAGAGACGTTCGCCACCAAACTCATCTGCAGGCGAGCCAGGCGGTGCGCCCGCTGCGCCAAAACAAGGATCATCGCCACGCTGAGCGCAAGCAGCAAGAGCACTCCCAGGCTCACGGTCAGGTTGCGCCGTCGAAGGCGAAGCACGGCAGCTTCAACCGAGCCGGAGCGGTGGCGGGCGATCAGCCGCCATCCGGGCGCTCCAGGGGCCGTGATGATCTGCGGCGGGACCCGTTTGCTCTTCCGGGGGTTAAGCGACGGCATCGGGTCTTCGAGCGAAGACGGTGGCGGAATAGCTTGCCGGGGAACTAAATCAACCATTGCGTCACCGGCTCCGGCGAGGCTGCCGGGAGATGCCGGAGAGGATTGATAGAGCGCGCTGGCAGGGTTTGCGCCGCGCACGATGGAAACTCTGTAAACAAAACCTCCTGGGCCGCCGAAATATCGCTGCGCCAGCGTGGGGAAAATCACGCGCTCGATGAACTGAGGATTCATATCCACGATCAAAGCGCCAATCATGCGCGGCGCGGAGGAAGCCGCGAGGCCGCCCGGCGCAGCACTTTCAGCCAGTGCGTGAACCAATGCGGGCGCGGATTCATCCAAAACCCAAACGCCGGAAAGCGCCGCCGCCCGTGAAGCGGGATTCGCCAAAGCGGAGTCGCGCCCGAGCCGCGCGCGCAACCCGCTCAGTCCGGCAGGCCATGCGGATGGCTCAAACCGCCCCGCCTTGGCCGAAAGGCGCAGCAACCGCTGGCCCGGCCTGCCCTGAGCCCGCCAAACGAACACCGCATCCACGAGAGCCGGGTGAAGCGAGTCTTCCACCCAATCCTGGTAGCGGCCGGCGTAGCCTTGGAGCGATTTGGAGTCAACGCCGCCCGAATCAACGTCAAAGGTCCAGCATACTCGAAGGAGTTCGCGGTCAAAGTCGCGGCGGAAGCGGTTTACGGCGGTGTGCAGGCTGGTTTGAAGCCGCTCGCGGTCCGCCTGGCTCACTTGATTGCTCCAGTGAACTTGCAGGAAAGCTAGGACGATGAGGATTACAGCCAGCGCTCCCACTACAAGAATGGAGAGCGCGGAACTCCGTGGCTTCATGATGCCTTAAGGATAGAGGCGGCGGCGTTTAGGTGCAAGCGGCGCGCTGGGCAAGCTGGTGCACCAAGACAGTGATCCTATTGAGGGTTACAAATTATAGTGACAACATCCGCTTGTAGCGGCGCTGTCCTCAGCGCCGAAAGGCGCCGGTGAGGACACCGGCGCTACAAAACCAAAATGAGTCACTACCGCAAATATCGCTCCGTTGCACCAAAACACTATTTAT
>NFUN01000016.1 GCA_002197525.1 Acidobacteria subdivision 13 bacterium RH2 MAG17b
CTTCCGCACCGTGAAGAACTTCACGGCCGCCATCTATCATTGCTGCGCGCATCTTCCGCTACCGGAGGAATGCTAATCACACTTTTGGGAGACGAACCGAAAAATAAAGACCGGCGGCCAGAGGCCGCCGCTATAACAACCAAACTGACCCACTACCCAGGTGCGAAATGAATTGCATTTTCTGGCGGGCTGTCACATCATCAGAGTTTTCGCGTGGCCGTAACGCTCAGGCTAGGGAGAGGAACCTCGAATGACTCGTAAAGCGGTAAAGATCGAAGAACCCAAAGGCAAGCTGGGAGTGCTGATCCCCGGCCTTGGGGCGGTTGCGACCACGTTTATCGCGGGAGTGGAAGCGGTTCGCCGCGGACTCGCCGCGCCCATCGGATCACTCACGCAGATGGGAACGATTCGCCTGGGCAAACGCACGGACAAGAAAACTCCGCTCATCAAGGACTTTGTTCCGCTGGCTGGCCTTGACGACCTGGAGTTCGGCGGCTGGGACGTCTATAGCGATAACGCCTATGAGGCTGCGCTCAAGGCCGGCGTGCTCGAACCGGCGTTGCTTGATCCCCTGAAGGATTTTCTTCAACAGATCCGGCCCATGACTGCCGTCTTTGACCGGAAGTTCGTGAAAAACCTGCACGGACGGAACGTCAAGAAGGGCAAGACCAAGATGGACCTGGCCGGGCAAGTGATCGAGGATATCGAGCGCTTTCAGAAGAGCAGGGGCGTTTCAAGGACCGTGATGGTGTGGTGTGGATCGACCGAAGCCTTCCTGAAGGTCTCGGACGTTCACGGCTCCGTCGCTGCCTTTGAAAAAGGCCTTCGCGCCAACCATCCCGCGATTGCGCCGAGCATGATTTATGCGTATGCGGCGCTGAAACTTGGAATTCCCTTCATCAACGGCGCGCCCAACCTTACTGCGGATATTCCCGCGCTCATGGAACTAGCCCTCAAAAACGAAGTGCCGGTCTGCGGCAAGGATTACAAAACCGGCCAGACGCTGATGAAAACCATTCTCGCGCCAGGGTTGAAAGCGCGGCTGCTGGGAGTGAAGGGCTGGTTTTCAACCAACATTCTCGGGAACCGGGACGGAGAAGTGCTTGATGATCCGGCGTCATTCCGCACCAAAGAGGAGAGCAAGCTTTCGGTGCTTGAGTACATCCTTCAGCCGGAGTTGTATCCGCAGTTGTACCAAGATTTGTACCACAAGGTCCGGATCAACTACTACCCGCCGCGCGGCGACAACAAAGAAGGCTGGGACAACGTGGATATCTTTGGATGGCTCGGATACCCGATGCAGATCAAGATCGACTTTCTCTGCCGGGATTCTATTTTGGCGGCTCCGCTGGTGCTGGATCTGGTATTGTTTACCGACCTTGCCCAACGCTGCCGGGAAATGGCGCGCAAAGGCATTCAAGAGTGGCTGTCGTTCTATTTCAAGAGTCCCATGTGCGCTCCGTTGCTCTACCCGGAGCATGATCTTTTCATCCAGCTTATGAAGCTGAAGAATACGCTGCGCCACCTGCGCGGCGAAGAGATGATTACGCATCTTGGGCTCGAGTATTACGACTAAAGGGAAAGGATATTCATGACTTCTTCAGAAGGCAGCATTCGCGCAGTGGTTGAGTTGGGCGCCTCAGCGGGCTCTGTGAAGCCGGAGCCCGAGTCTGGGCCTTCCTTAGGAACCGCGCATCCTCCGGGGCTATACGCTGTTATCGAGAGCACCATGGGGAGAATCATCTGCGAGCTTTTTGCGGGCAAAGCTCCTGTAACGGTTCAGAATTTTACGGATATTGCGACGGGAAAAAAGCGATGGTACGACACGGCGGAGCGCGTTTGGTGCGAGCGGCCTTATTACAACGGCCTCACTTTTCACCGCGTTATTCCGGACTTCATGATCCAAGGCGGCGATTACATGGGAAACGGAACCGGCCGCGTGGGCTATACCTTCGAGGATGAGTTCAGTGCGGACCTGACTTTCGACAAACCTGGTCTGCTGGCAATGGCTAACGCGGGACCCAACACAAACGGGGCGCAATTCTTCGTGACGGTCGCGCCCACGCCTTGGCTGAATCACAAGCACACTATTTTTGGACAAGTTGCCGAAGGGCAAGACGTGGTGAATGCCATCAGCCTTACCCCTCGTAATGTCCATGACCGGCCTCTGCAGCCCGTCATCATGCGGCGAGTAACCATTGTTGATACCCGCACCGCCGGCGACTGAACGGACAGGCAATCGCTGGTTCCGGCCGTGCGGTATTTCTGCAACCTAAACGCCGATCACAGCGGTCAGTTGCTTCACGGCGTCCGCGGACTTACGCAATTCGGCCTGTTCTTCCGCCGTGAGCTTGATCTCAATGATTTGCTCGATGCCTTGAGCTCCCAGCTTTACCGGCACACCCACAAATAGCCCGTGGATGCCGTATTCCCCTTCCAGGTAAGCCGCGCACGGCAGGATTTTCTTGCGGTCATTGAAAATAGCCTCAATCATTTCCACAGCCGCTGCGGACGGGGCATAATACGCGCTTGCCGTCTTCAAGAGGCTGCCGATTTCGGCGCCGCCGTTGCGGGTGCGCTCGATGATCGCGTTCAGCTTGTCCGCTGGCAACAGTTCGGTTACGGGAATTCCGGCGATGGTGGTGTAACGGGGAACGGGAACCATAGTGTCCCCGTGGCCTCCCAGCACGAAGCCTTGCACGTTGTGCACCGAGACGCCTAATGCTTCTGCGATGAACGTGCGGTAGCGGGCTGTATCCAGCACTCCGGCCATGCCGATCACGCGATTTTTGGGGAACCCTGTCGCCCGCAGCGCCGTTTGCGCCATGGCGTCCAGAGGATTCGTTACCATGATGACGAAGGCTTTCGGCGAATGCTTCGCGGCCTCGCCGACCGCGCTCTTTACTACTTCATAGTTGGCCTTCAGCAGATCGTCGCGGCTCATGCCGGGTTTGCGAGCCAAGCCGGCGGTCATGACGATCACGTCAGACCCTGCTGTATCGGCATAATCGTTGGTGCCCGTCACGCGAACGTCATAGCCCTCGATCGGCCCGGTTTCCAGCATGTCCAGGCTCTTGCCTTGCGGCACTCCTTGCAGGATATCGATCAGCACGACATCCGCCATTTGCTTATCGGCCAGCCGTTGGGCGACGGTCGCGCCCACGTTTCCTGATCCAATCACCGTCACTTTCTTACGCATACAACCTCCCCTTTCGAATTTCGCGAGGCATGTTTTGATGTCTCGGCGGTAAAAACCATGACATCCGTCATCGCGGGTGAATGCCGGCAGAAACACGTTATGTTATCGCCCGTGCAGCGCGGGCCACTCTTGCTCACACGGGCACGGCGAGCGCCTGATCGAGCGCACGGCGGAGGGCGTCGAGGTTAGGCTCCACGCACAGCCGCTGCCTGCTCTCCTCGCCGGCGGAGCGGTGGCGCATGATGTAGTCGGTGTCCTTCAATTGATTTCCAGTGAGCACCGCCACGACGTCCGCGTGGCGCTCGATTTTCCCGGAGCGGCAGAGCTTGCGCACGCCGGCCACGGTGGCTGCGGATGCCGGTTCGCATCCTACGCCGTCTTCCGCCAGCACCCGTTTGGCCTCAAAAATCTCCTCATCTGTGACCGATTCGCAGAATCCGCCCGTCATTTCGAGCACGCGCCGGGCTTTTTTCCAGTTGGCCGGATGCCCGATGCGGATGGCAGTGGCTTGCGTATTCGGCTCTTCAACCGCGATGAGTTCGCGGGAATTCGCGGCGAGGGTTCTGTAAAAAGGATTCGCACCCTCTGCCTGAACAACAACCACGCGCGGCACCTTCTCAATGAATCCTAATTCGAGGAGTTCCTGAATGCCCTTACCGATGGCGGAAGCGTTCCCGAGGTTTCCGCCCGGAACCACGATGTAGTCCGGCGGGCGCCACGCGCGCTGCTCCAGCATTTCCGCCACGATGGTCTTCTGACCTTCGATGCGAAACGGGTTGACTGAGTTTACGAGGTAGAGTCCCAGCTCGGGAGCAATCTCTCGCAGCAGCCGGAAGGCCTGGTCGAATGTGTCGCCTACCTCTACGACAATGGCGCCGAAATCGAGCGCCTGGGCGAGTTTGGCAGCAGAAATCTGGCGATAAGGAACAAACAGCAGGGCGCGGATCCCGGCGCGCGCCGCGTAAGCGGCCATGGACGACGACGTGTTGCCAGTAGAGGCGCAGGCCACCATGCGCACATTCCGCGAGCTGGCCCGCGTGATGCAGGCGGTCATACCGAGGTCTTTGAACGAGCCAGTAGGATTGTTCCCTTGGTGTTTAATCGTCAAGTGGACGGGTCCCGCCCAGTAGCCCGCGCCTCGCGTTCCCACCAGTGGAGTGGAGCCTTCCGACAGCGAGATGATCCGCGCTCCCGGATCCACGAACGGAATCAGCTCGCGAAATCGCCAGACGCCGCTGCGGTCAATCGGTTCGCCGCTAAGGCGGCGCTGGTGCCAGCTCTCCCGCAGCTCTTCTGCGTCGAAGGGATCGAAATCGTATCTGACGTCGAGCAATCCGCCGCACACCGAACAATTGTAGGAGTCTTTCTTCGGGTCCTGGCGCGCCCGGCAGCCTTCCTCAATGCATTGCAGGTATGCGAGAGACATAGATTCAGGTTCCACCAGCCTCTAAGTGGGGAGTATTAGAGGCCCAAAATTTCAGGACTGCTTCTGCGCCACACACACCTCGCGCCGGGCGCCTATAATTGAAATTCCTCGTGAATCGCTTCCACCGCATCTTTCACTTCAGAGGTTTTCACGGCGAAGGAAATGCTAATCTCGGAAGAGCCCTGCGCGATGGCGATGATGTTGATGCCTCTCCGCCCCAGAGCGCTAAAGGCCCGGCCGGCGAGGCCGGGCGTACCCTTCATGTTCTCCCCGATGGCGACGACGATGGCGACGTGGGGCATCACTTCAATCGACGCCCTTTGATCGTGCAGCATCTCGAGCTCAAAAACTCTTTCCAGATGCGATTTTACCCGTTTTAGGTCGCTATCGCGCACCGCGAAACAGAGCACGTTGTCCGCCGAGGATTGCGTGACCATCAGTGTGTCCACTTCATCAAGACCTAGCGCACCGAAGGCTTTGGCAGCCAGGTGTGCAAACGTCAGCGTGCCACGGCCGCTCAGTGTGATGATGTGCGCCTTGCTGACGGAAGTCACAGCCTTCAAGCCAGGGCGTCCGTTGCCCGTCGAGGAAGGCGCAATCTTGGTTCCGGGGCACGAGGGGTTGAAGGTGTTCTTGATCCAGATCGGAATGCCGCTCTTGATGACCGGCTGGATGGTCTTCGGATGCAAAACCTTGGCGCCAAAAAAGGACAGCTCGATCGCTTCCTGGTAAGAGATCTCCGGGATAATCCGCGCGTCTGGAACGAGACGAGGATCTGCGGTCATTACTCCATCGACGTCGGTCCAAATCCAGATTTCATCCGCATCGAGCGCCGCTCCCACGATAGTGCCGCTGTAGTCGGACCCGCCGCGGCCGAGCGTCGTGCACAATCCTTCCCGCGTGGCGCCTCGAAAACCGGTGACCACAGGGATTTCTCCGCCCCGCCGGAGCGGAGCCAGCCGTTCCACGGCCTTAACGCCGGTCTCTCCGAAAAGCGGCGTTGCGTTTCCGAATTTCTCATCCGTGACGATCATCTCCGTCGCGTCCACCGCCTCAGCCGGGCAACCCTTCGACCGCAAAATGGCCGCGAGCAGCGTGGCTGACATCACCTCGCCAAGACTCGACAGCATGTCCATGGCGCGCGGAGTTATTTCCCGCACCAGCGAAAAACCGGAGCAGAGGTTTTCGAAGTTTCCGATCTGCTCTGCGAGGCGCGGCAGTACCGTAGCCTGTTCGCTGGCGGAAAGCGCCTTGTCCGCCACTTCCCGGTGACGGCGTGCCAACTCCTGACGCACTCCCTTCCACGCTTCGCGGTCGCCGCGGCTAGCCTCCGTTGCGGCGCGGATCAGCATGTCCGTCACGCCGCCCATGGCGGAGACCACGGCTACCACCTCCGCTCGCCGGGAATGCTCCTCGAGTAGATCAGCGACGTGCTGCATGCGTTCGGCGCTGCCGACGGAGGTTCCGCCGAACTTCATCACTATAAGTGATCTGCCGCTTTTCTCCATTACCGTGAACTCTCTTCTTTGCAAACTTCAGCAGACGCGCCTCCTCGCCGCTTGCGCCCGCTTGCAGGAAAGCCGCACCTGTCAGCAGGCTATTTAGCGGTCTGCGTCTTGGCTGTGGAATTCGGCCCTGAATTGAGCGTCTTCGTGAACTCTCGTACGACTTCGATGAAGACTTTGGCAGGAAGCGAAAGATACCGGTCGCGGCGGTAGATCAGGCCCAGCTCGCGATAGAGCTTTTCGCCCTCTAGAGGAACGAGCTTCAGCAAACCCGCGGCCACTTCCGGCTGGGCGTAAGTCCTGCTAATGAGCGAAATGCCCAGCCCCGCGCCCACAAACTTCTTGATTGTTTCTACACTGGCCAGCTCCATGGAAACCTGAATGTGATCGCGATAGTCTCGCAGCAGCCGATCCAAAACCACTCGCGTGTTTCCCGTCTTGGGCAGAATCAAGGGGTGGTTCGCCACTTCCTCCAGCGTGACGCTGCGGCTCTTGGCCAGCGGATGGCTGGCGGGCACCACGACCTGCATTTCATCGCGAAAGACGGGAATGATTTCCACATTGCTGGCCGTGAGGGGGAGCGTGACAATGCCCAACTCCACCGCGCCTTCGTGCACCTTCTGAATAATCTTGTGGCTGAAGTTGCGATAAATGCTGATCTGAATCAGCGGATATAGCTCCTTCACCCGCGCGAAAGTTTTGGGCAAAACATAGAGGCAAGTCGCCTCATTGGCGCCGATTTGCAGCTTGCCGCGCGCCGTCTGGTTAAGCTCCGCCACGGCCTGCAGCGCGTCGCTGTGCAACTGAATGATCTGCTGCGCGTATCGCTGCAGAATTTCGCCGGCTGGCGTGAGCAGAACCTTCTTGCCGCTGCGGTCAAACAGCCGCTCGCCGCACTCCTGCTCGAGTATCCGCACCTGCGCGCTGATGGCCGGTTGCGTACGGTAAATCTTCTCCGCTGCGCGCGAAAAGCTTTGGAGCTTCGCCACTTCGAGAAAACTGGAGAGCTGATCATAATCCATAGGACTGGTTCCGAGAACAGCTTTTCATTTTAACAGAAAATAGCACTGGAGGCGTCGACTCGGCTGCTTGGGACGTGCTGCGGCCGGCGCGCTGCCTGAAGATCGCCAAATGCTATGATAGAAGTTATCAAGTAATTCCCAGGAGTCTCCTAAAGCATGGACAAGACCGAAGAGCGGGTCCATCCCATCGAAGGTTTGCTGCGACGCCGCATCGCGATCATTGACGGCGCGATGGGCACCATGATCCAGGCGCGCAAGCTGACCGAGGCAGACTACCGCGGCAAAGAGTTCGCCGGGCACGCCAAAGAGGTGCGCTTAAACAACGATCTGCTGAACATCACCCAGCCGCAGATCATTGAAGAGATTCACACTCAGTATCTCGAAGCCGGCGCCGACATCATCGAGACCAATACGTTCAGCTCGAATGCCATTTCCATGGCGGAATACGGCCTTCAAAGCCATGTCTACGACCTGAACGTGGCGGGGGCGCGCACGGCGCGGCGCGCGGTGGACGGCTTTGTTGCCAGGCGCGCCGGGCGGCAGTGTTTTGTAGCCGGCTCGATGGGACCCACGAACCGCACCGCTTCGGCCTCCCAGGACGTCAACAGCTCCGCCTCGCGAGCCGTCACTTTTGACCAGTTGCGCCAAGTCTATTACGACCAGGCGCGCGGCCTGATGGACGGTGGCGCTGACGCGCTCCTCATCGAGACCATTTTTGACACGCTCAACGCCAAGGCTGCCCTTTTCGCCCTTGAGGAGTTGTTTGAGCATCGAGGCCAGCGCCTGCCGGTTATGGTCTCCGTCACCATTATTGACCAGAGCGGGAGGACGCTTTCCGGCCAGACGATCGAGGCATTCTGGATTTCCGTATCGCACGCGAATCTGCTGAGCGTTGGCATTAACTGCTCGCTCGGCGCGCCGCAAATGCGGCCTTATATTGAAGAGCTTTCCGGGCTGGCCCCAATTTTCGTCAGTTGCTACCCCAACGCCGGCCTGCCGAACGCCTTCGGTGGATTCGACGAAACGCCGGAGCGCATGGCGGCGGATTTGGGAGACTTCGCGCGGAACGGTTGGTTGAATATAGTCGGGGGCTGCTGCGGCTCGACTCCCGGGCACATCCGGGCTATTGCAGAGGCAATGCAGGGCGTTAAGCCGCGCGTCCTGCCGCAGCCGGAGCCGCTGACGCGCTTCAGCGGCCTCGAACCGCTCGTCATCCGCCCGGATACCAACTTCGTCAACATCGGCGAGCGCACCAACGTGACCGGCTCGCCCAAGTTTGCGCGGCTGATTAAGGCTGGGAATTACGAGGAGGCACTGCGCATAGCACGGCAGCAGGTGGAAGGCGGCGCGCAGATTTTGGACGTCAACATGGACGAAGCCATGCTTGATTCCGAACAGGCCATGACGACGTTCCTCAACCACATCGCCTCGGAGCCGGATATTGCCCGCGTTCCCATCATGGTGGACAGCTCCAAGTGGAGCGTAATCGAGGCTGGGCTGAAGTGTCTTCAGGGGAAGGGCATCGTCAACTCGATCAGCATGAAAGAGGGCGAGCAAGCGTTCCTGGACCGCGCCCGTCTGGTGCGGCGTTACGGCGCGGGCATGGTGGTGATGGCCTTTGACGAATCCGGGCAGGCGGATACGGCGGAACGCAAGGTGGAAATTTGCACCCGCGCCTATCACCTGCTGACCGGAAAAGTCGGCGTTCCAGCCTCGGACATCATCTTTGACCCCAACATCTTCACCGTGGCGACGGGAATGGAAGAGCACAACGACTATGCGTTGAGCTTCATGGAGGGGACGCGGCGCATCAAGGCAACTCTCCCCCACTGCAAAGTGAGCGGCGGCGTCAGCAACATTTCCTTCTCCTTCCGGGGCAACAACGTGGTCCGCGAGGCGATGCATTCGGCGTTCCTTTATCATGCCATCCGCGCCGGCATGGACATGGGCATCGTCAACGCCGGGCAGCTCGCCATTTATGAAGAGATTCCGAAGGATTTGCTGGAATTGGTTGAGGATGTGCTCCTGAACCGCCGCCCCGACGCCACCGAGCGCCTGCTTGCATTCGCCGATTCGGTGAAGGATCACGGCAAGGCCGCGGCGGAGGAAGAAGCGTGGCGGCGGGAGCCGGTCGAGGAGCGGCTGAAACACGCGCTCGTCAAGGGCGTCGTCGATCACATCGAGGCGGACACAGAGGAAGCGCGGCAAAAATTAGGCCGGCCTCTGCTCGTGATCGAAGGCCCGCTCATGGACGGCATGAACGTCGTGGGGGATCTGTTCGGCTCCGGCAAGATGTTCTTGCCGCAAGTCGTGAAGAGCGCGCGAGTGATGAAGAAATCGGTGGCCTATCTGCTGCCCTACATGGAGGAGGAAAAGAAAACTTTGGGCGGGCGGCAATCGGAAGCTCGCATCGTGATGGCCACCGTCAAGGGCGACGTGCACGACATCGGCAAGAACATCGTGGGCGTGGTGCTGGGCTGCAACAATTACGAGGTGATCGACCTCGGCGTGATGGTTCCGTGCGAGAAGATTCTTGAGACGGCGCGCCGCGAGAAGGCGGATATGATCGGTCTGAGCGGCCTGATCACGCCTTCGCTCGACGAGATGATGCACGTCGCGCGCGAGATGGAGCGGCAAGGCTTCAAGGTCCCGTTGCTGATCGGCGGCGCGACGACGAGCAAACTGCACACAGCGGTGAAAATCGCTCCCGGTTACACCCAGCCCGTCGTCTACGTGGCGGACGCTTCGCGCGCCGTGGGCGTGGTGGGCAGCTTGAAGAGCCCGGAAAGGCGGCCTGCGTTCGTCGAGGGAAACCGGCGAGAGCAGGAAAAGCTGCGTGAAAAATTCCGCCCGCAAGTGCAGGAGCTGCTCAGCCTGGAGGAAGCGCGGCGCCGCAAGCCGGCGCTCGAATTTACCTCCGCCATCATCGCCAAGCCGTCGTTCCTGGGGCGGCGCGTGTTTGACCCGGTTCCACTCGGTGACATCGTTCCCTATATCGACTGGACTCCTCTCTTTCAAGCCTGGGAGCTGCGCGGAACGTATCCCAAGATTTTTGAGGCTGAAGGCGTGGGTCCGCGCGCGCGCGAGCTTTTCAACGACGCGCAAGGTTTGCTGGAGCGAATCGTGCGTGAGCAACTGGTCACGGCGCGCGCCATTGTGGGGCTTTTCCCCGCCAACAGCGTAGGCGACGACATCGAGGTCTATTCGGATGAGTCTCGCTCAAGCGTGCTCGTCACCTTCCACACGCTGCGCCAGCAGATGGATAAAGCTCGTGAGAATCCCAACTACGCTCTTGCGGATTTCATCGCGCCGCGCGAAACCGGCCTTCTGGATTATCTCGGAGCTTTTGCCGTGACCGCCGGTCTCCGGCTTGAAACGTTGGTGGAGCAATTCGAGCGCGACCACGACGACTACAATGCCATCATGGCCAAAGCGCTCGCCGACCGACTGGCCGAGGCGCTGGCCGAGTTGATGCATAAGCGCGCGAGAGAAATCTGGAGTTACGGAGCAAATGAAAATCTCGGCGTTGATGACCTGATTCATGAACGCTACCGCGGCATTCGCCCGGCGCCGGGCTATCCGGCCTGTCCGGACCACACCGAAAAGCGCTTGCTCTTCGACTTGCTTGATGCAGAAGAAACCGGCATTCAGCTCACGGAAAGTTTCGCTATGCTTCCTGCCGCCGCGGTGTGCGGGTTCTACTTCGCTCACCCGGATTCCCGCTACTTCGCCGTCGGCAAGATTGGCCGCGATCAGGCGCTTGACTACCAGCGCCGCAAAGGCATGGACCTGCGAAGCGTGGAGCGGTGGCTTGCGCCGGTTCTCGCCTATGAGCCGCAGGAAAGCTTGGCGAGTGTTTCATGATCCTGCCTGATGTCCCGTAACACCGTCTACATTTCAGAGGGTGCGCCGCTGCAACACTAACTAAAGCCGGGGCTTGTAGAGTCTGTGTGACAACTACCGTTTTTGAGTTGTAGCGGCGCTCTATGAGCGCCGAAGCTATTGAAAAGTAAAGACCGGCGGTCACAGAC
>NFUN01000160.1 GCA_002197525.1 Acidobacteria subdivision 13 bacterium RH2 MAG17b
CGCCCTCACCCACCGCTTCGCGGTTCCCCCTCTCCCGCCACGGCGGGAGAGGGCAAAGGGTTGAGGGGTTGGATTGCGGCTGTAACCAAACTATCTCGCTATGGTTCCCTTTGTGGAGCATGCCCGTCAGGGACAGGATCGTAACCGTTTCCGCCCCATGGATGGCAGCGGGCCAGCCGCCGCAGAGAAAGCCAGATTCCACGCCCCAATCCCCGCCTTTCGATTGCCTCCGCAGCATAAGCCGAACACGTTGGATAAAACCGGCAGGAGGGAGCCAGCGCGGGTGAGACGAAGACCCGGTAGCCGCGAATCAAACCGAGCGCAAGGCCTTTCATGGCTTGCGAGGCAATGATGAAGAGCCGGGAGCGCGCGGAAACAGGCCCAAGATTTCTCGCGTCAGGTCCCTCATGGGAAGCTTCGCAACAATGGGCCGGGGATTCAAGACCACGTCCCAGCCGGGCGGGATGGAGATCTGATTCAGCCGGAAAACTTCGCGCAGGCGCCTGCGAATGCGGTTGCGAATCACCGCTTTGCCAAGGGCCCTCGGCGTGGTAATCCCCAGGCGCGTCCGTGGCAAGCCGTTCGAGCGGTAAAAAATGGTGCATACACGCGCACTTCCACGCCGCCCTTCCTCATAAACCTTTCGAAACTCGATCCGGCGCAAAAGGCGCGCCGCCTTCGGAAAGGATCGCGAGGGCTGGCCTCCGTTCATGGAGTCAGGCGATGGCGGCCCTTCTGACGCCGCCGCTTCAAGGTGTTGCGGCCACCGGGAGTTCTCATGCGGGCTCGAAATCCGTGCGTCTTGGCCCTCCGCCGCCGGTTGGGTTGGAATGTTCGCTTCAAAGGGAACCACACCTCTCAGTGAAAATATGCTGCGTCAGGCTAACTTCTAAGATACCGTGCGTTTCCGTTCCTCGTCAAGGCGGCGTAATCCCCGGTAGTGACTCAGGTTGTCGTAGTGCCGACCTTCAGGTCGGCACTTGAAGGCTTTGCCGGGCTGAAGCCCGGCGCTACAAAACCAAAATGAGTCACTACCCGATCCCCGGCTCCCGGCGTAGTGTTGTAGCGCAGGGTCCGGTTTTTGACCCTGCGGCGTGTTGAGGTTTTGCTGTCTCCAGAACGAACAACCGCAGCGTTAACCGGCGAACGCTGCGCTACAATGCTCTGTCGTGAGCGCCCGCGGTCAGGCGCCCTGCGGATTATCCAGCCAATAGATGGTGAGGCCGGAAAGAAGTTTGGGATAGAAATCCGTGGACTTCTGCGGCATCACCTGGCCGGCGAAGGCGACGTCGCGCACGGACTCGATGGGCGTGGGATTCATCAGGAAGCACAGTTGCGCCTTGCCTGAATTTACCGTCTCAACCGCCTCGTGGAGTTCCCGCACGTAGTGCAGGTTCTTTTCCTCACGGACGGCTTCTGCGCTGATGCCGAGCGCCCGATCGAGGAGCAGCCGGTGCAGGATGATGACATCGAGGCGGCGCTGAGCTTCAGAAAGCTCCGGCAGCGCAGCCGCGAGGTCAAAGTCTGGCTTCAGGCTTAACAGGGCGAGCTTGCCGTCGCCGGCATAAGCGGCAATCGCGTGCCGGTTCCGGCCTACCGCTGCGAGCTTTTGTTCCAGGGCTGCGGCGCCTTTCGAGGACGCCGGAGATTCGTGCAGTGCTTCCCAGTCAAAGGCCTTTTTGGACTCGGCGGCGAATGCGCCCCAGTCGAAGCCGGGAAGGCTGTGCACGACGCGATGGGTGGGGAGAATGGTGAGGCCGGGGGTTTCCATGCGGACGAAGGTGGCCATCACGTAATCGGCCCGCTCGTCTGCGGCTCCCTCCGCGCGCCGCAGGTCGCGGTAGGCAAACGCGGTTTCATAGCGATGATGGCCGTCAGCGATGATGAGTTTTTTGTCGCGCATTCCTTCGATCACCCGATTGACGGTCGCGCCATCGCCAACCCGCCACACGGCGTGCCGGGTGCCGTATTCATCCTTCAATTGCTCCCACGGGGCGCTGCTGGTTGACCCGGCGAGCGCCGCTTCGATTTCGCCATGCGGGTCGCTATAGAGGAAAAAAATCTGGCCGAAGTGGGCCTTGGTGCGCTTCAGCAGCTCCATGCGGTCAGCCTTGGGGCCGGAGAGCGTCTCTTCATGGCGATGGACGACACGCGCAGAATAGGGTTCGAGGCGGCACAGCGCGATAAAACCGCGCCGCTCTTTCAGGGCGCTCGCGTGGCCGGGAATGCCGTACTCCTGAAAGTAGGGGTAGAGGGCAGGCTCGCTTTCTGCCACCAGGACGTTGTCCTTGATCCAGCTTTGGAAGTCGCGCGTGGCGCGCGCGTAAACGTTATCCTGCGCATTATCGCCCGGGGTTTCGCGCCCGCGGATGATGCGCGCAAGATTGTAAGAGCTCAGATCGTAGTAGCGCGACTGCATCGCGGGAGAAATCTTGTCGTAAGGCTGGGTGATGACGGTGGAAAGATCGCTGACCTTCGCGGGATTGTAATGCAAGGTACGAAACGGACGAATTTCCGCCATGGGCTTTCTTAATTCCTCTCTGAATGAAATAAGTTATCAACGTACCATATCGCGCCGTTGCGGGTCGACAGAGCGGAACGGCTGGTAATGGTGCAGTTTGATTTTTGTAGCGCCGCGCTTCAGAGTCGGCCCCGACGCTGTCGGGGAGCGCCGAAGCTATGGAAAAATAAAGACCGGCGGTCACAGACCGAGCTTGTCCAAATTACGGTCTGCCTTTGGCGAAGTGTTCTGCGGCTCCGCCGCTTGCTGTGCGGAAAGGCTTCGCCTTTCCGGCACCCGGCAATCCTCC
>NFUN01000161.1 GCA_002197525.1 Acidobacteria subdivision 13 bacterium RH2 MAG17b
CCCGTCCCGCACCGCGGGCCACCCTCTCCCCCCAAGGGGGCGAGGGCTGGGGGCAGGATCGGCGGCTTGCTTTATACGTCACCGTAATTGCGAACATCAGCACTAAGGTTTTGCCTAGACTTTGAACATCTCCGCCGCTCCACGCACCACCAGGCTCCGCGGCAAAAAGCGTTCACAGAACACCAGGAACTTATCGAGGCCGCGGCACAAGACCAACCCGCCGCGATCCAATCGCCGCAGCGCCGCTTCGACGACCTCTTCCGGAGGCTGCATGCCGCCGCGAAGCCGGATGGAGCGGTACTGCCCCACCTCGAAAAACCGCGTCCGCGTCGGCCCTGGGCAAAGCGTGACCACCTTCACGCCGCGATTCCGCACCTCCTCGGCAAGTCCCATTGAAAAGCTGGTGACGAAGGCCTTACTTGCGGCGTAAAGCGTGGTGTAGGGAAGCGGCTGAAAGCTGGCGGTGGAGGAGACGTTGATGATCGCGCCCTGCTTTTTTTCAAGCATTGCTGGGAGCATCAAATGGCAAAGTTCAACTAAGGTATGAATGTTGAGGCTCAATATTTGCGACTGCCGCTCGATTGGAATGCTCCAGAACTCGCCCTGCGCGCCGAAACCGGCGTTATTCACAAGCAGATCGATTTCAAGACCACATGCGGAAATCTGGCTCACAAGGCGTCCGGCGGCGCCCGGCTCGCTGAGGTCTGCCGCAATGGTTTCAGTTTGGACGGCGTGGCGGGCGGCCAGCTCCTTGGCCAAGCCTTCAAGCTTGTCAGCCGACCGTGCGACGAGCAGCAGGTTGCGGCCGCGCGCCGCCAGAGCGCGGGCGAAGCACTCGCCGATGCCGCCCGAAGCTCCGGTAACCAGGGCGTACCTTTTTGCGTCCATGTCAGTCGCCTCTCTGTTGGTGGTCTTGTGCGTAAGCATAGCCATATATCGACCGGCCTTTGCCCCACGCATACGACCAGGGATGCTGATTCAAGTAAGCCGCTTCTTCGCAGCGCTTCTCTCTCAGAACAGTTTGTCTGAGTCTAGCAATATAGTCACCGGGCCGTCGTTCACCGACTCGACTTCCATCATGGCCTGGAAGCGGCCGGCTTCCACTCTGATGTCTTTCGCTTTGCCGAGCGAGCGCAGAGCCTCTAGCAGCCTTTCGTAGAGCGGCTGAGCCGCGGCGGGAACAGCTGCGCCCGCGTAGCTGGGCCGGCGTCCATGCCTCGCATCTCCGTAAAGCGTGAACTGCGATACGCACAGCACTTCGCCGCCTGCGTCAAGCAGGCAGCGGTTCATCTTCCCCTCTTCGTCATTCAGAATGCGCAGGTTCAAGACCTTCCCGGCAAAAGCTTCTGCTGCTTCCGGCGTGTCGCCTGCCCCGATCGCAACAAGCACCAGCAATCCTGCTCCGATACGCCCGATCACTTGGCCGTCGGCACGGACTTCCGCACGGCTTACCCGCTGCACAACAGCCCGCATGAGATTTTCCCTTTCAGAGCGTATCGTAGCAGCTTACCGCGCCACTTCACGCTCCAGTGTCCATCACGACGTGAAGCGTATGGCGCGAACCGCGAGCAGCGCCGCTCAGCCGTAACACAATGTAAGCTGCGCCCCTTTACTCACCGCAACCTCCGGCCGTGGCTGGCGCAGGCCGTAACGATCGCTGAGTTCGCCGATTCTGCGCGCCACTTCGTTTTGGTATTCCTGTGAAGCGTATGCCGAACGCGCATACATCTTCTCATAGCGCCTGGCAAGATGCGGGAATTCCCGCCGCAAAAACGGCATGAAGACGCGCATGGCGGAAGGCATCAGAAAAAGCGAATTGCCGTAAAAGAATTTGGCGCCGGCCCGCGCCGCCTGCCGGGCAAGGTCTTCCAGCGAGGAAGGGGAATCGGTGAGGCCGGGCAACACCGGCATCGCATTGATACCCGTATAAATCCCTTCGCGGACGAGCCGCGCGACCGCCGCAAGACGCCGCGCCGGAGGCGGAGCTTTGGGCTCAAGCAGCCGCGCCAGGCGCGCGTCCGTAGTCGTGACTGTGATATGGACGCCAAGATCGTGCTTCGCCGAAATCGCTTTCAGCAAGCCCAGATCGCGCAGGATCAACACCGACTTGGTGGTGATTGAAAAGTGTATGCCCTGGAATTCCGCAAAAACCTCGAGCAACCGCCGCGTGATTTTGAACTGCTTTTCGGCGGGCTGGTACGGATCGGTTGCGGTTCCGAGCGCGATCGGCAAGCCCTTGTCGCGCGCCTGGCGCAACTCGGCGCGCAGGATTTCCGGCGCTCCGACTTTGGCGTAAATCTTCCGCTCGAAATCGAGGCCATCCCTCAGCTCCATGAACTCGTGCGTGTAGCGGGCATAGCAATATTTGCAGCCGAATTCGCAGCCTCGATAGGGATTGATGGTCCAGACGGAAGGCATGCGGCCCTGTCCCCTGTTCAGTACGGAACGAGACGGCAACGCGAAGAAATCGACCTCGGCGCGCTCGCGCACTTGCGGGCTTTCGGCGGCGAGGCGGGCGATGCCAACGAGCGGCGCGGCGGCGAAATGCGAAGGTCCGTTTCCCATGCGGAGTTCTCCTCTTGCAAACGGTATGCGTCCAACTTTCGCTTTTTGTTCGCTATTTGTCAAGAGCCTTGTTTCATTGCAGGAGAAAACCTCCAGAAGGGCTTGTGCGAACTCTTCGCTAGCGCGGCGAAGTGGTTCTATCGGCGCTGTTCGAAGTTGTCTCCGTTCAAGCCATTTGTTTTCAATAAACTACCCGTTGAGTGCATTTTTCTGGCGCACTCTCATAGTACGGATAAGCGGCTTATTATCAATTGGTTAGTCCTTGTGGTTCTGCCTTTCAAATTGCCATTCTCCGTTGAATTTCGGTTCGTTTTTCCGGCCTTTTATTTTCAAGCACTTCCCCGTCGGCACCCTCAAGAAATAACGTCTTTTTGTTTTTCATTCCGTGCCGTCTTCCGCTTCTGCGACTAGGGAAGCATCTGCTGCTGAACTTGGGAAAGCAGATCCTTCGCTCACGGTGACAAGCATTCCGGCGGCCAGAGGCCGCCGCACTAGCGCTTCGTGGCATTCCGCCGCCCATCAAGCTGCAAGGGTCTGTGGGCGCGCTTTTGATTAGGGTTTGACCTGGCCTGCGAGGGGTAAGGCCAGGGAGGGTTCATGCTCTCCCGCCCCAGGCGGGCGAGAGATACTAGGCTAGCATACTGGGTTAGAGCGCCGGAGTCAAGCAGTTTGCGGTAACTATCGGGAATTGCATATCGTGAGGGCGTTTCCTGGTGCGCTGGTGTCCCCACCCCGCTCTGCAACCGCGCGTGGCTACCACCGTTCCTCAGCCCGCCGTTGCGGGCGATAGATGGTAGCCCATGGCGCAAGCCATGGGAATACGAGCGATTGAGTGAAGTGACAAGCCCCGGAGGGGCGAAAGATTCGGGCGACTTATCATTGTGAGCGCTTGATTGGGAGGCAGGTGTTCTTTCGCCCCTATGGGGCTCGAAGGGGGGTTTCTATGTGCACGCTTTCCCACGGCTCGCGCCGTGGGCTAACGTCTCGCGCCCTCACAGGGGCTTACTTTTCCAAGCCGGCGTTCATGCCTCGTTATGTGAACCATGCTGCTGTCTGATGTTTTGCGCCCATGAGGCGGGCGACCTCCACAGCCCGCCGTGGGCTAACGTCTTTCACCCCGCTGGGGCTCGCATCGGCAGGCAACGGGAAAGCGAAGGGCCGGAAGAGGCATGTTGAGCCACAAGGCGATGGCTAATGGGCGATGTTCCAGAGGCTGGCAAAGCGGTCTTGGTCCTGCTTCAATTCTTCGATCAGTTCTCTTCTCATGCGGCGCAGCCGGGCGACGCGCTTTCCTTTTGCGACGCTCTGCGCGAGCACCGGGATGCGGCGCTCGGCGAGCCACAGATAGCGCAGCGAGTACGCGCTGGAAAATAACAAGCTTGGGGCGTAAATGCCTGCCTCCCACCTGGGTAGAAAATGCGCGGCGAGAGCAATCTGAACAACGTAGCAACCAAGAGTTGCCAGAACGCGGGCGGTCCACTCTCGCGGCGTCGTTTCCCATAAGCCTTTGCGTAGCAGGCCTGACAACTTAGCAACCAGCCACGCCGGCAGCAGGTTTAGCAGACCATAACAGGCCACGGGGAAGCCCAGGAGCGTTTCCAGCCATGCCGCCGCGCGCCGCGGCCCGCTGTGGAACCAGCGGCCTGCCGTCTCCGGCTTGAACTGCCCAAGCGAGGCGCAACGCTTGGCTTCGTGGTAGGCGGCAAGGTCTTCGCACAGCGCCGCCAGCCGGGCGGGATGCCGGTCATTGATCTGATGAGTGAGTTTTACGAGAAATGGGCTGAGTTCCAATTCGTCCACGCTTTGCTTCCAGTTCGGGCGCTGCGACCAGGCCTCGGCCAAGTCCTCCCGCATCACGCCTTCAAGCGCCGTGATGAAATGCTCGACGGTCTCCGGACGGAGCCGGAAAGGATTCTGGCGGCAGCCGCGTTCGATCTCTCCATCCATGCCCTTCAGTTGCTGGCTGAAATCCCCCTCTTCGAGCAGCGTCAGCTTCACCGTTACGGCTGCGTCCAGGTGAATCAATAGCTCTTCGGAACTCGATGGAGGCGCGGGCCAGAAGACGTGCACGGGATGGACCGCCAGCGCAACTTCGCGGCCGAGCCGGGCCTGCGCCTCCAGCGCGATTTCCGCTGCTTCCGGGGCAAAGCCTGCTGCTTCGGTGGAACTCGCAGCTTGCTGCCGGGCAAAAACCATAATCGCGCCGCCGTGGCTGAGCAGCGTGCTGGCCGTTTCCACCACGGTAGGCCAGTCCGCAGCTTCGTAATCGTAGGGAAGCATTCCGAGGCTTCGGGAAAGCCACCGTCCAATCCAACTTCTGGCGGATTTTCGCTCCGCCAGGCAGTGCAGCTTGCGGTCGAGAGCCGCCATCACGGCAAAGGCGTGCACCAGGCTGAAAGGGTAATTAACGACGAGCAGAAGGGGGCCGGAACGCGGCATCTCCTCTGCTTGAAGCACTCGAACGCGGCGGAAGATGAACCTGGACCATAACCGTAGCAGCTTGCGAGTAAACCCGTAAGAAGCGGGGAGTTCGGAGAAAGGCGGAAAGGCGTTTGAGATCATGATGTGTTTTCTGCGGGCGCGAGTTTACAGCGCGAGAAGCTCTTATTGCGCCGTGCGCCGCCGCATCAAAGTTTTGTGGCTCCGCCGTCTGGCGCGTGGCTGCGGCATGGCGTTGCTCGTCCAGCCGTCCACCGTGCCGATGGGCCGCACAATCGTATCGAATAAACCGTAAACTTTCTGGAACTTGTGCCCGGTGTCATCCACTAGCCGCAACCGGAAATAGGGTACGTTTCCAATATGCGTGACCGTAATCGGAAAGTATCCTTCCAAATTGCTTTCCACGTATGCCGTGACGTATTTATGGCGCTTCAGCCACCACGTGAAGACCCGAATGTGATTGAAATCAAAATCGCGCGTGCCGATGCGATCCGCCGCCAAGTACTGCGGCTCCTGCCGTCCGCCGTCGCTTACGGTATCCAGCACAAGCCACGCCACCATATTAACGTCCTGGGCGTAGTTCGCAAGACCCTGGGGAATATCGAGATCGACAAAGCGGCCCAGCACCCATCCAGCGTGCCCGCCGCCGCGAACGAGGTACCACACGTCCTGAATGGTTGCCGCGGGCGGCGTCCCCGGCGCTGATGGCCGGGCGGCTACGCGCCGGCCGTAAACCTCCAGCGGCTGGTTGGCTGAAAACTCCCCCAGCGTGGGCGCGTCCATGGAAGAATCAAGGTGGAGATTGACCGCGTCGTCGGCGCGCCCCACGGCCTGAACCTGCATGCCATTCAGTTGGTCCAGGAGCGCTTGGCCTTTTTTGTAAGTCTCGGCGTCCAGCAGATCCTTTTGTTTTACCCAGCCGCCCTCACCGCCTCCCAGCGCCACGCGCGCCCAATCTCCGATGCGCTCGGTCACATGGACCGGCTGGCCGCCGTGGAGCGTGGCAATCACGTTCCGGATAACGGCCGTGGTATTTACTACCGGAAGCTCCTGCGGCAACACATAAGCGATTTCGCCTGCTGGTCTGTTCCTTTTAGGCTCGTAGACGAAGTGGTAGTAGGCTACTGCGGCCGCGATCGCAAGCACAAGCGCTACGAAGGTTTTCAATCCTGCCGTTCACCTCGACCAGAGAAGATGGCTCGACCCAAGCCCTCACCCACCGCTTCGCGGTCCACCCTCTCCCATAGGGAGAGGGGTTGGAGGTGAGGGGCGTGCTTTGCGGCATGGCTAAAGCCATGCCCTTCCGCCCGCTATTTCCATTCTTTGCGGATGTCACAAAGCGGCATGACGGCTGTGTGAAACCCGCGCGGAAAACCCTTCACAGCGTCTCACTGGGCATTCTACACTATCTGAGATTGCCATTTTCTCACCGGCTTCGACCGTGGCATCTCACAGATAGATAGGATGCGCGCGGGTTTGGTTTGGATCGCTCTTCGTGGTGTGCAGAAGAACAGCAGGGAGGGAACACTGACGAAAATTGACCGGTTTAGTATCGCAGGCCCGGCGGGCTCGCTCGAAGCCCTGCTCGAATCCGATGCTCAGGCTGCTCCCCGGTACGCCGCCGTGGTTTGCCATCCCCATCCGCTTTATGGCGGGACCATGCACACGAAAATCGTTTTTCGCGCGGCGAAGGCTGCCGTACTCGAAGGAGTTCCAGCGCTCCGCTTCAACTTCCGAGGCGTGGGAACGAGCCAAGGTGAGTTTGCGCACGGCATTGGCGAAAGCGGGGACGTGCGCGCGGCGCTTGACGAGATTTCAGCGCGATACCCAGGAGCGCGGGTCTTCTTGATGGGTTTTTCGTTCGGCTCAGCCGTCGGCCTGCAGGTGGGCGCTGCGGACGAGCGTGTTGCCGCACTTGTAGGGATGGGCTTGCCCGTTCAGAAGTATGATTTCTCTTACCTCCAGAGTTGTCCGAAACCCAAACTCTTCGTCGAAGGCGCCGAAGACGAATTCGGGCCGCGCGCCCAAGTTGAAGCGCTGATCGCGATGTTTTCACCACCGAAGGAGTTGCACTGGGTTGAAGGCGGGGACCACTATTGCACGGGCCGGTTGGACGAGGTTGAAGAAGTGATCAGGAAATTTATCCGCCAAACTATAGCCGGAAATGAGAAAGCATAATGATAGAAGATTCTAAAGAAGACGAAACCGAAGCCTTTTACTGTCCGCAATGCCGCGAGCCGGTTTACGACCCGCTCGTGTGCGGCGACTGCGCCGCCGTAATCTGCCGCCGCTGCGGGACGCCGCTCGAAAAAGCGGACGAAATGGGCATCGGGTGATACTTCCGGGTTGCGCTCAGTGCACACATTCGTAATTGCGGTGGGTTAGTTGAAGCGGCCCCTCACCCGTCCCGCACGGCGGGCCACCCTCTCCCCCAAAGGGGCGAGGGCTGGATCGGAGGCTTGCTTTATACGTCACCGTAATCATGAACAGCAGTGCTCAGTGAACAGGTTCGGTTTCGGCCAGCGCCGGGGAATGGTCCGCCGGGCGCGCCGGCTGTTGCAAGCGGTAAAGGTGATGCAGGGGAATGCGTCCGGGGCCGACGGCGAACGCTTTGCGGATCGCCTCAGTGACGTAGACTTTTGCCAGCACGACGGCGTCGCGAAGCTGACGCCCCAGCGCAAGATTCGAAGCGATGGCGGAGGAAAAAGTGCAGCCTGTGCCGTGTGTATGATCGGGCTTCACGCGCTCGCCCGTGAAGGTTTCAAAAGCGGCTCCATCGTAAAAAACGTCAATCGCTTTTTCCAAATGCCCGCCCGTCACCACCACGGCGCGAGCGCCCATCGAGACAAGCTTTTGTGCAGCGGCTTTCATTTCCTCGACGCTTTCCACCCGCAGGCCGGTTAACGCAGCAGCTTCTTGAAGGTTCGGAGTGATTACAGTTGCCAGGCGCAGAAGGCCGTCACGCAGCACCTCAAAACCGGCCGCATCCAGCAGTTCGCGGCCGCTCGCCGAGCGCAGGACAGGATCGAGGACGACCGGGATTTTGCTGTTCTTCGTTAGGACGTCTCTGACTACTTCCGCATTTGCACGATCCCCGAGCATTCCAATCTTGATCGCGCAGATGCACCCGTCTTCGAACAGCGCCCGGATGCTTTCCCGCAGCCGGTTCGCCTCGACGGGATAGACGCCGTTCACGCGCTGCGTATTCTGCACGGTTAGAGCGGTGATAGCGGCAACTCCGTAACAGTTGTGAGCGCCGAAGGTCTTAAGGTCCGCGGCGATGCCCGCTCCGCCGGAAGGATCGAAGCCCGCAATCGTCAAGACTACAGGTTCCGCTGGGGAAAGCGCCTGATGCGGTGAATTATTCGAATTATTCACGGATTGCTGGTCAGCAGCTCCTTTGTACGGAGAATCTTCAGCGATTATAAAATTGCTGCACTGAAAGTCAATAAAGAACTGGTTCATGTTAAGCCTGTGTTAAGCTCGGGAGCTTGTCCTGCCGCGCCAGACAGCACTCCTCAGAGACCGCAGGTTAAGCGATTTGCCCGCAGCAAGAACGCCGTTCAGTGCTATTCTCAAGCGAGCGGCCCGTTGAAGGGTCTGTGTGACAACTGCCGTTTTTTGAATTGTAGCGGCGCTCTATGAGCGCCGACCTATTGAAAAGTAAAGACCGGCGGTCACAGACCGCCGCTACAGCCGCAGTTGTCACACAGGCTCGAAGGGCGCGATCACAAGAGGGCGCGGAAAAGGGGAAAAAGGATGGAGCACATGATCATCTGGACGGTGCTGTTCCACGTGGTCGGTCTGGTTTTTTGGATCGGCGGGCTTTTAGTCGCCACGGCGCTGCTTGGACAACACGCGGAAGAGGATTCCGGTGAGGGACGGGCAGCCTTGGCGCGGGCGGAAATGAAGATCCTCAACGGCATGGCCAATCCTGGGGCGGTCATCACAGTGATCACCGGAATCCTTCTGGTATACGGGCGGACTTTTTATTACTTGCACTCGCTGTGGTTCGAAGCCAAGGCGATACTGGTGCTGTGTTTGATCGTGTTGCATGTGATTACCTACGTGCGGGCGCGCAGCTTCGTGGCCGGCCAGCTCGTCTTGACCCGCAAAAGCTGGATGATCCTGCACGGCGCCATCTCGCTGGTGTTTTTCGGCATCTTGATCTGCGTCCTTCCCGGTAGGATATATTGGAGGTAAGCCATCGAGACGGAGACGGGCGATTGAACTCAAAATGAAGGAGAAAAGAATTTGGCGGCGACCAAGATTACTGTCAGAACTGATGGTTCGATTCGCGTTGAGGGCGATTTCGAAATTTTCGATCAGGACGGAAACCGTTTCGATTTGAGCGGGCGCACGAAAATCGGGCTGTGCCGCTGCGGGCACTCGGAAAACAAGCCCTTCTGCGACGGAAGCCACAAGCGGGCTTGCTTTCAGTCGGAAATTAAAGCGTTCGCCCTGCCCGCGCCGGAGCCAAAGCCCGCTTCGGCCTGATGCAGCGCGGCCCGCGCAAAAAGATTGCCGGGCCGGCCCGCGGGCGGAGATGGGCGCGAGGTTGAGAGTGGACGGAAGAATCCTGGCTATTGATTTCGGCATGAAGCGATTCGGGCTTGCCGTTTCCGACCCGCTGGGGCTGACGGCGCAAGGGCTGCCTACGCTCGAACGCACTAATCTGAAGTGCGACTTTTCGGCGCTGGAGGCGTTGATCCGTGAGTACGAGGTGCAGGAGATCATCCTC
The DNA here is from genome assembly GCA_002197525.1 of Acidobacteria subdivision 13 bacterium RH2 MAG17b. Lineage (GTDB taxonomy): Bacteria > Acidobacteriota > Terriglobia > UBA7540 > UBA7540 > RH2-MAG17b. Next base: position 9,746 of record NFUN01000161.1, read on the forward strand.
GGCAATCCCCTAAGCAAGGACGGCTCCGCGAGCGCCATGTCCGGGCGCGTGGACGAATTCGCGCAGAAATTGGGCAAGCGTGTGGGCTGCGTAGTGAAGCTCTGGGACGAAAGGTTGACCAGCGCGGAGGCGCAGCGCATGTTGCGCTCTTCCGGCATCAGCCCCGGCAAGCGCCAGCGCGCCGTGGATCGCGTTGCAGCCACGCTCATCCTCCAGGGTTACCTCGATTGGCGCTCCCATTGCGGCCAACCTCCGGTTCCGCTTCCATCCGCAACATGAAGAAGTGGCTTTGGATCATTCCTGTGGCGGCCTTGCTGTCCTCCGGCCTATGGGTGGCGAAAGAGCTTTACTCGCCCTATCGCGGATACACGGGCCGCCTGGTGCTTGTCATCCAGCCGGGAACTTCGGCTCCGGCGGTTGCGGAGTCGTTCGTCCGCCACGGCGTCCTTGCGTATCGCCTGCCTTTTCTCTTCCGCTGCTGGATTGGCCGCCACCGCCGCGAAACGATCAAATTCGGCGAATACCTGTTCGACCGTCCGCTGACCGCCCTGCAGGTTTACCGGAAGCTCGCTCGTGGCGAGATATACCTGCACGCGGTGGTGATTCCCGAAGGGTCGGACCGGTTCGACATGGCTCGAATCTATCAGCAGGCTTTGGGTCTTGATCCCCAGGCTTTTTTTGCAGCGACTCGCGACCCCGGAAGCATCCGCGACCTCGACCCGCAGGCTACGTCGCTCGAAGGCTATCTTTTTCCGGATACCTACCGGTTTCCTCGCGGCGTATCGCCCGCCGTGGTCGTGCAGACGATGCTGGCTCGATTCCGGCGGGTGCTCAAAAGCCAGTTCGCCGATGAATTGCCTGCCGGTCCCAACGCGCTGCACAACGTGATGACGCTGGCTTCGCTCGTGGAAAAAGAGACGCCCAGCGCGGCGGAGCGCCCCATGATTGCCGGAGTGTTTTTGCGGCGTCTCAAAAAGGGAATGCCGCTGCAATGCGACCCCACGGTGGGTTACGCTGTCGAGGCCAGCCAGAATTGGCTTGAACCGTTTCACGGGGCCATTACGCAAGCCGACCTTGAGATCAATTCTCCCTACAACACCTACGCGCACGCCGGCCTTCCGCCAGGGCCTATTTGCAGCCCCGGCGCCGCCTCGATTCAAGCCGCTTTGTATCCTGCCCAAGGCAAGGCGCTCTATTTTGTGAGCAATAACCACGGCGGCCACGTGTTTGCGGACACTCTCGCCCAGCATGAGAGGAACGTGGCTCGCTACCGGCGCGAAGTTGAGGCCGCGGCGGGGCGTGATGCGGAAAGCCACGGTCCCAACCGAGTGAAGCGCCGCCGCAATTCGCGCTAGCGCGCGCACCCGAACCGCGCCGGCGGCGCGAGGAGCCTATGGCCAGCGACTCCCAGACCCGGAAGCAAATCATCCTGGGCTATTGCGCTGAGAAGCAGCTCAAAAGAGCGGGCGCTGCCGAGATCCGGGCAATCGAGGAACGGCTCGCTCAGCGTTCCGGCGCGGCCAAACGATCCTCTTCGTATATCGTGCAGATTTTGCGGGACGCGGGAGTGACGGTTGAATACCGCGACCGGTACGGTGATCCTCCCATGCCGGAGCCTTACGCGAGCGGCTTGAAAGGGAAGCTGAGGTTCCACGACCTCGATGAGGCGGAGGCCTCGATCCGCGAACTCGACGCGGCCTTTCGCGCCTATGAATGCATCGGGGACCGGACTGGCGCTGCTCTCGTCCGCTCCATTCTGCTCAAGGGGCGGCTGCGCGCCGAGGGTCTGGCGGGAAGTGCGAGAGTTCAACCGCAGAAGCGGCGGGAGAAAGCCGAAATCGCCCGCTGGTTTGCCGTGTGGCTGCAAACCCCTGAGCTTTTCTTCGATTGGCTCGAACTTCGCAAAAATTCTGCGGAATTCCGCCGCGAGTTCAGCGCCGACGCTGGTCAGAATGCCAGCGTGAATGATTCGCCGTCCGACCGGGATTAAGTTGACGGAATGCGGCACAAGCGCTTGCGTGTCCGTGGCGAAGCGGTTTGACACCCCGTAGCGAGACGAACTCTCAATGCTCGTAACTAAGCCGGTCAGCCCCATACTAATCGCCTGCGGTAGCGACTCAGTTTGCCGTAGCGCCGACCTTCAGGTCGGCATTTTGAAGGCTGTGCCGGGCTGAAGCCCGGCGCTACAAAACCAAAATGAGTCACTATCTCGCCTGCTTGCAATTCGCCTTTTATTCGCCTATAATTTGAAAGCGGGGATGCGCCCGGCCCAGCCCAGGCAGCGTCCTCCAAAGTGCAATGCGAGGTGTTTTCTATGGCGCTTACCCGGCGGCAGAAGCAAGTTCTCGATTTTTTGGCGCGGTTCATCAACCGTCGCGGCTATTCCCCCAGCTTTGAAGAGATAGGCGAAGGGCTCGGGCTCTCGTCGCTTGCGACGGTGCACAAGCACGTCCAAACCCTCGAACGGAAGGGATTCATCCGGCGCGGCTTCAACCAGAGCCGCTCGATTGACGTGGTGGCGATGCCCGGTCCGGCTCCGTTTGGGAAGGTGAGCCGGCATTCCGCATCCCGCAACGTCCGGGCCGCTCAGCCACCCGAAGCTGCAAGACCGTTGGAATTTCCGCTGCTCGGCCGGATTGCCGCGGGCCGCCCCGTGGAGGCGTTCCCTGTGGCGGAGACTTTCTCCTTGACTGAATTCGCCGGCCCGCAGGACGGTATTTTCGTGCTCAAGGTGAAGGGCGATTCGATGGTTGACGATCATATCTGCGACGGCGACTACATCCTGGTGCAGCGGGCCGAGCGAGCGGCCAACGGAGAGATTGTGGTGGCGCTCGTCGGAGGCGCGGAGGCTACGCTCAAGCGATTCTTCCGTGAATCCAACGGCAAAATCCGGTTGCAGCCCGCGAACTCCCAGATGGACCCAATCTCTCTCCCTGCGAGCGAGGTTCAGGTTCAAGGCCGCGTGATTGGCGTGCTGCGGAAATATTGAACCCGGCGACGGCGCTCCTGTCATGGTCCTTTTCGATTCTCTACGCCTTTGCGTCGGGCGGTAGATGCAGCGAGCTTTCATGGTCCCCGTTTGTTCTCTTCCTCGCGGTGTAGTGCGTGATCGGTCTTTCTAACTTCGTAAACATCTTGACACCGCGCGCCTAACCTAGTATAATAGGCTACATTAACCCTCGCTTGAAAACCTTGTTTGCGCCGGCCTGCATCCCTCCTCTGCGGGCGGGGAAGGAACATCATACATGGCTCTTTATAAACGCACGATGACCGCGGCGGCGCTCGCCTCCTGCCGGGCGAACGCCAAGCACTCTACGGGACCGCGCAGCGCGCGGGGCAAAGCCCGGTCTTCTTTGAATGGATTCAAGCACGGCTTGTATTCGGAGTCCTTCGCGGAATTTCTGCGCCTGAGGGGATTGACCGTGGAAAAGCTCGCCGTCCTGTGCGCGCTTGTGGGCGGGCGGCTTTGGGATGAGACAGTCGAGGCCTGGAAGCGGGATAAGGTGAAAAAAGCGGTTCAGCAGGCTGCTTGTAACCAGGATCAGGAAAAACAGAGTGCGAGCGAAGTCAGCATCTCGGGATTTCGTTCAATAAAAGCCTCACGCAAAGGCGCAAGGGCGTTAAACATCTCAAAGGGCTGACATCAGTCTCGGTAATATCTCTCTTTGCGCTGGAAGCAAGGCGCTCAGAGACCCGCCGCAACAAAACCCTCACTTATGTTCTTCGTGTTCTCCGTCGTCCCGGATCTGGAAGCGTTCGAGAAGCGTAAGCGATTGCTTCCACGCGCTTCTTTGCCAATTATCGAAGCTTTCGTGGGCGAGCATCCAAGGCGAGAGCGGCATCAGCAGACGCTGCGACAATCCATTCAAATAAGGTTCATACATGCGGCGCATCTCGCGCAACTGCTGGCGGGTCAGGCCGTCGCGAAGCGGCATTCCGGCCTCGCCCAGTGCTTGCCGCAGCCGGTCGAGGGCTGGGTCGGGCAGGCGATCCTCCTCAGGAGACTTGGGAGGACTGAAGAGGACCTGTGACAAGTCCACGACGGCGTGGCGCGCGATGGCGAAGGTCAATTGCGCCTGCCAGCGCAGGCTGCCTTCGGCATAGGCCATAAGGAAGGCGCTTGAGTCCAGTACAGTGCTGAGCGCGGCGAGCCAGGATTGATTGCTGTGTTGCGAGCGGAAAAAGCAGAGGACCGGGTAGGAAAGGTGGCTTTCCATAAGTTGGGCGGACCACACCTCCCACTCGCCGAGGTACGTGGCGAGCGCCTGCGCCTGGTCCGGGTGAGCGTGCCGCCGAAGCAGTTCGGCAGCGGTGGGAGGCGACCCGGCCCGCGCGTCCATGAGCGAAATGTTGACCTCGCGCTGGGAAAACGCGCCATACATGACGGGCAGGTAGGCGATGACGATGGCCAGTACTCCGAATCCCATCCCCGCCTCGCCCACGGTGATGATGCGCGCCAGGGTGGTGCGAGGAGTGACGTCGCCGATGCCGAGCGTGAAAAACGTGGTTCCGCTCAAGTAAAGATCGGTGAAAAACGATGGCCGCTCGCCGTAGATATTGAGCGCCGAACCCGCGGCCCAGTGGAGCAAGCCGAAGCTCACGATCAAGCCGAGCGCCCAGACTGCGAACAAGGTGAGCAGCGACAGCGGACCAAAATAACTGAGGAAGGTTTCCCGCAGGTTTCCGGGCTTCATGCGCCGCGCCACCGTCGCCCACGGCGTCCAGGTGTAACGGTAGAAGGCGCGGGTGAGGCGGAAGTATCGCGTCACACGGCGAGGAAGGATGATGGTTTCAAAAGCGTCCCACAGGATTGCAACCAACAAAACGACGGCAGCAGCAGCGGCTAGAAGTCTCATCATGACGGCTCCTCTTTAGGATCGCTCCGCGATGGTGCAGGACGATGGGCAGAGGCAAGAGCTATATATAACGACGTAAGTCGGCACCGGTCATTTGGTGTAGCGCCGCTCTATGAGCGGCGAAATCCGCCGGTCGCAGCCCGGCGCACCAGCTTTTGAGCGTCGCCGACTTATGCCGCTCTGTATAAAAACCCAATATCCTCCGGCTCAAGATGAGCACGCCAAGCTGCACAACGGTGTACTAGCGAGGTTTATAAATTATAGTGACAACATCCGCTGGTGCGGCGCTGTCCTCAGCGCCGAAAGGCGCCGGTGAGGACAGCGGCGCACCAAAAAAAGCCGTCACTATAATTTGCAATTCTCACTAGGGAACGAGAACGATTTTTCCATGTGCGCCAGGCTCCATGACGGCTTGGTGGGCCTTGGGCGCTTCCGCCAAGGGCATTTCGCGGCCCACGACGGGCCGAAGCGTCCCGTTCTCAAGACCCGCCACGATTGCGGCATGTATGGTGGCGAGGTCGGCTTCCGACGCGTTCATCATGGTCATGGCCAGAATAACGGCGTCGCGGGTCATGGCGTCGCGCGGATTGATTTCGACCGCGCCGCGGCTGCCGACCACCACCACCCGTCCGTGCTTCGCCAGCATTGCGAGATCACGGCCTAGATTCACGTTGGCAAGCATCTCGATGATGACGTCGACCCCGCGCCCACCGGTGAGCGAGGCAATCTCTTCCCGGTAGTTGGGGGTGCGGTGATCAAGCGCGTGATGGGCGCCATTTTCCTTCACCAGTTTCAGGCCGCGCTCAGTGCCAGCGGTTCCGATCACTTTCAGTCCGGCGGCGCGAGCCAACTGCACGGCGGCCACGCCGACTCCGCCGCTTGCGCCGTGCACGAGCGCCGTCTCACCGCTTGCGGCGCGCGCCCGCTGAAAGAGCGCCCGGTAAGCCGTGCCGTAAGGGACGCCCACTGCCGCTCCTTGCTGAAACGTCAAGCTCGCCGGCAACGGATGCACTTGCGATTCCTTGCAGAGTGCCATTTCAGCATAGGCCCCGCTCAGCGATCCCGCCACGTAGACGCGGTCTCCGGCCGAGACGCTCTTTACACCCGAGCCTACCGCCTCCACCAAACCCGCCGCGTCTGACCCTGGTGTGTAGGGTAAATTCGGCTTGGCCGCGTACTGGCCGGAACGAATGTAAGTTTCCACGGGGTTCACGCCAACTGCTTTGACCCGAACCACCACCTCGCCTGCTCCGGGACGAAGGTCTGGCACTTCTTCAAGCGCCATTACCTCCGGCCCGCCGAATGCATGAACTCGAATCGCTTTCATAATGACCTCCGTTAAGAAAGATTTTGTTGGGGATTACAAATTGTAGTGATAACGAGTGCTATGCCGGCGCCGTCCTCAGCGGCCGCGTTTTAGTGCTGCTATTCGCAAGTTCAGTGACATATTCGGAGACCCGCCCTCACCCCCAGCCCCTCTCCCTCAGGGAGAGGGGCTGGGGGTGAGGGCGAGTCTCCCGAATGAAGCTGCCTGATACGTCACCGTAATTATGAACAGCAGCATTCAGCCTTTCTTTGCGCTTTTAAGTCCGGCCATTTCGGCAATGACACGGGCCATGCTTGCCCAATCTGCGTCTCCGAAGCCTTGGGCGACGCTCGATAACAGCCGGTCCCGCAACAAGCTGACGGTGGGCATAGGAACGGCGGCGGAGTCGGCGGCCGCCAAAACCAGACGCATATCCTTTAGCCCAAGCGCCATCTTGAATCCTACCGGTTCGTATTTTTCCGCTGCAATCAACGATCCGTAGCCCTTATGCACGGGCGAACTGAAGAGCGAGGTGGTAAGCACCTCGGAAAATTGTTGTGGGTCCACCTTGTATTTGCGGATCAAGGCGAATGCTTCTCCGAGGCACTCGATCGTGGCAGCGATCAGAAAGTTGCCGCTGAGCTTCACCACATTGGCGGCAGCGGGGTCCTCGCCCATCGGGTAGGTGCGTTGGCCGATTGCGCTGAATAACGGATCGAGGCGCGTGACGGCGTCACGAGGGCCCGCCGCGACTATGTATAGCTTGGCCGCCGCCGCTGCGTCCGGGCGGCCAAAGACGGGCGCCGACACGTAGGACTGGCCCGCTGCGTGGTGAGCCTTTTCAATCTCCTGCGCGAGCGCCACGCTGATGGTGGCCATGCAGACGTGCGTGCCGCCACGCGGCAGCGCGGCCAGGATGCCGTCTGGGCCGAAGACTACGCCACGGGTGGCGTCATCATCAGACAACATCGTCACCACGCACCCGGCGGAAGCCGCTTCGGCAGGAGTCTTCGCGACGCGCGCCCCAAGAGCCTCAATTTCTGCGGCGCGGCTGCGGGTGCGGTTATAAACGGTCAATGCATGTCCAGCTTTGACGGCGCTGTGCGCCATGGGGAGCCCCATGGAACCTAATCCGATCCAACCTATGTTCATCATTAATCTCCTTGGAAACGTACGTTCTGGTGATCTTCGCAATCTGCCTTATTGAGAATTACAAATTATAGTGACGGCTTTTTTGTAGCGCCGGTGTCCTCACCGGCGCCTTTCGGCGCTGAGGACAGCGCCGCACTAGCGGATGTTGTCACTATAATTGTAAACCTCAATAGATTATCCGATTAACGTCGTGGAGCAAATCCGCGACAGAAAGGATAACACTGAATCGCGGCGAGTGGCGAGGCGCTGTGGCCGCCGCGGAGCCCCCCACGCCAAAGGCCATCGAGCTACACCTTGAGTTTCAATCCTGCGCGAATGCCGGACATCGTGTTATAGTCCGTCCTTTAACCCAGTCAGGGAGGCGTCCCGTGACCACGTTCAAGCCGTTCGTCCCGCATGACTCCAAGGAGCGCGAGTTCACCTTCAAGGCCGTCCTGGCCGGCATTGTGATGGCGTTTATTTTTGGTGCCGCCAACGCTTATCTCGGCATGAAGGCCGGGCAAACGGTGGCCGCCACGATTCCTGCCGCGGTCATTGCTATTGCGCTCTTCCGGTTGCCGTTCTTCCGCGGCGGCGTGCTCGAGCAGAACATAGCACGCACCGCAGCCTCGGTGGGCGAAGCGCTCGTAGCCGGAGCCATCTTCACGATTCCCGCGTTTTTGATGGTCAACGTCGGCGGGCAGCGGTTGTGGAAGAATCTCGGCGCCCATTTCTGGGTTAGCGCCATGATCCTGCTCGCAGGTGGGTTGCTCGGCATTTTTTTCATCATCGTGTTGCGCCGCCCGCTGTGCGTGGAGTCTGACCTGCCCTTCCCGGAAAGCACTGCCAGCGCTGAAATCGTGAAGGCCGGGCAAGCGGGCGCCGCGGACGCGCCACGGTACATCTTCGGCGCCATGGGCATGGGTGCGCTGCTTCAGGTGCTCAAGGATGACAAGGGTTTTCAGATTTTCAAGGATTCGGTTTCCTTCTTCGTCCGCTTCCCGAAATCGGTGATCAGCTACGCGGGTTACGAAGAGCACACGCTCGGCGCCGTGACTTACAGCGGCGGAATTGCTTACACGACTCCGTCTGCTTCGCCCGCGCTTATAGGCATCGGCTATATCATCGGGCCCATGCTTTCCGCCATCACATTCTGCGGCGGGGCGCTGGCTTGGCTGGTGCTGATCCCGCTGGTGCTCTTCATCGACCCGGACTTGCCGCATCGTCTGGGGGCCACTGCGCCGGGCGGCATAGCTTCCTGGGATGTGCTCAGCTACACCGTCTGGTTCAGCGTGGTACGGCCCATCGCCGTCGGCGCGATGCTGGTGGGCGCGGTCTACACGCTCTTTAAGATGCGCAGCTCCATCATGCGTTCCATTCGTGGCGCGTTTCATGCATCGGGCAAGGGAGGCCACGAGGGCGAGGTTTGGACGCGGCTCGACATTGACATCCCCATAAACTGGATCATTACCGGCATCGTTGCGCTGGTGATTCCGATCACGATCATCTACCAGCATTTTGCGCATAGCTGGCACGCCGCGCTGCTTGCGGCGTTGGTGATGACCGGCAGCGGATTTTTCCTGGCGGCGGTGGCGGGCTACCTGGTGGGGTTGGTGGGATCTTCGAATAATCCGGTTTCGGGATTGACGCTCGTCGCGCTGGTCGTGGCGGCGTTGCTCATGGTCGGCATTGGAGTGAAGGGAATCGGTGGGGTGGCCACGGTGCTGGGCGTTGCTTCCGTGGTTTGCTGCGCGTGCTGCGTTTCCGGAAGCCTGATGCAGGACCTCAAGGCCGGCTACATCCTGGGCGGCACGCCTTGGAAAATGGAGCTGGCTGAGATTTTGACCGTCGTGGCGTTGGCTTTCTTCCTGATGTGGCCGATCATCGTGCTGAATCAGGCCAATCTCAACACGGGCGGGATCGGAGGGCTGGAATTGCCTGCGCCGCAGGCCGGTCTGATGGCGCAGCTTGCGCAGGGGATCGTGGGCGGGCAGATGCCGTGGGGACTGCTGCTGATGGGAATCATGCTCGGCTTTGCGCTGATTTTGATCCAAGCGCCTTCGCCCATGCTGATCGCTGTCGGCATGTACCTGCCGCTTGAGACCACTTCCGCCATTTTCGTCGGCGGCTTGCTGAAGTGGGCGGCGGACCGCGTGGCCCAGCGCGAACAGTTTTCTACGGCAGAGCAAGCCAAATACGAAGAGCGCGGCACGCTGATCGCTTCCGGCTTCATCGCCGGCGAGGCGATTATGGGTATTCTGCTCGCGACGATTTTCATCACCGGTGTTCCTTCCATTACTCACGTCTTCACCGGCATCACAACTTTGCCGTTCGTGCCTCGCTGGGGCGGCTGGCTTTCACTGATTGCCTTCGCGGTGATCGCCTACTGCCTGGTGCGCATCCCGAGCAAAGGGCTGAGCGCGAGTTCTGGGATTACTCAATTTAATAGATCTGTCGATAACGAAAGCAGCTCACCAGGTGGTCGTTGACCATTCCGACGGCTTGCATGAAGGCGTAACAGATGGTCGAACCGGTAAAACGAAAGCCACGGCGTATGAGCTCCCGGCTCATCGCGTCTGATTGGCTGGTTGTGGCCGGAACCTGCGCCATGGTGCGCCAAGCGTTTCTTTTGGGCCGGCCATCGACAAAGCGCCACAGAAAAACATCAAGACTTCCAAACTCATTTTGAACTTTGAGAACTCTTTTAGCGTTTTCCACCGCTGAGTATACCTTTAGCCGGTTACGGACGATTCCTGGATTCGTGAGCAGCCGTTGGATGCGGCGATCATCGAAGCGTGCCACCCGGTTGGGATCAAAGCTGGCGAAGGCAAGGCGATAGGCTGCACGCTTCTTCAGAATGGTCTCCCAGCTAAGGCCGGCCTGCGCGCCTTCGAGGATCAGGAATTCGAACAAGAGTTGGTCATCATGGACGGGCACACCCCATTCCCGGTCGTGATAGGGCATGCCAAGGTCGCTCACCGCCCATGGGCAGCGCTTTACTTTTTTCTGATTTGTGCCTGCGGCGCCCGGTCCTGACTTGGCTGCACTGAGCGGCATGCGTTTACCAGATAAGCTTCAACGCAAGCTGGATTTCGCGAGAGGGCGTCTGCGTTGAAGTGATCAATCCCGCACTGGGGATTGGGTTCCCATTCGGGTCGAAAACTGTGAGATTGTCTGTCGGCGAAGCGAAGTTTGCACGGTTGAGGATGTTGAAAAACTCTGAGCGGAACTGAAGATTTAAATTTTCCGACAGCATCCGGACGGGAGTGTTCTTGATGAGCGAAAAATCCAAGTTTGCCATTCCCGGCCCGATCAGAACATTACGGCCCAGGTTGCCCAGAAGATTCGCCGGAACCGGAAAGGCCAGGCACTGCGTCTTGATGTACTGATTGGGGTTTCCAGGGTTTGTGAGAGAGCCACAGCCCTGGCCCACAAGGCGGTTCGGCGGCTCGCTCGTCTGATCCAGCTTCGTGCCCAAGGGATCTCCGCCTAAAATCGGCGTGAATGGTTGCCCGCTGCTTGCCCTATAGACGCCACCCAACTGCCACCCGTTGATTGTCCAATGCGCAAACCTGGAGTGAAGCCTTGGGCTCGGCATCTGCCACGTAAAGCTGAGCACAAAATTCTGGCTCACGTTAAAGTCGGATAGGCCGCGCGTGGTCCGCTGGTCAAAGAAGAGCGGGTTGAATATCCCATTGGGATAACTGTCGTTGGCGACTGTAGCCGAAAGCGTGTCAATGTTTCTGCCCCACGTATAGGCGGCATGGAACGCGACCCCGTCGCTCATCCGCTTTGTCAGGTTTGCTTCGAGCGCATCATAGAACGAGTTGCCTTGCCATAGGTTACCGCTAATGCGGCCATAGTTCGGGTTGAGGGTTTGGCTGGTTGCTGGCGATGGGTAAAGATAACCGGCTGGAGTCAGCGCCGGCAGGACCATGTCGATATTGTCCATGCGGAAGGGCATGTGGACGCCTCGCGACCCCACGTAACCTACAGTGGCCACAAGATTGGGCGAAAGTTCTTGCGCCACGCTGAGGTTCCACTGCATCACGTAGTTGCGCTTCGGATCGAATTGGACGTACGCCGCATGATCGTTCGTCGAATTGGTGCTGGCTAGTTGGAAGGCTCCGGTCGGGAATGAACCCGGCGGGAGAACCTCGACGTTCAGCGTTTTATAGAACGGCACTGCAAGCGGATAAGCTAAGGTGAACTGGTAGGGCAGCGGCAGCACGTCGAACACGCCGAATCCGCCGCGAACCACAGTCTTACCGTTGCCGCGCGGGTTCCAAGCAAAACCAAGACGCGGCTCGAAGTTGCGGAGCGTCGGGTTCAAGAAGTAAGGAGAACCGATGTTCGGTTGAGCGTCGGTCGGGCTACGCAGGTTTGATAGCCTGTTATGAACCTCAGCGGGAACGGTGGTCATCTCGTATCGCAAGCCGGCGTTAAGTGTCAAATTGCGTCGCACCCGGATATCATCTTGCACGTAGGCGCCGAGAAGCGTCTCCCGGGTTCCGAAAACAGGGATAGGATTGGGCACTAAACCTTGGAAATTTCGCGGCTGGTTGGTGAGAAAATCGGAGAGCGAACTGAATCTGAAGGTCCCGTCGGTTTGGCTGGCCTGAAGTTGGTTGTACTGCATGTGCTCTACGTTTGCGCCGAATTGCAGTGCATGGACGCCTTTTGTGAGAAAAGCGTCGTCGCCAGCCTGGAATGAGTTCCAGAAGTAGGACTGGCTGGTGTTTAGCTTGCCGGGAAGCAGCGCGCTCGCTCCGGCTGGAAAGTCTGTCAGGCCCGGTACAGTGGCGATCGCCCCAACAAACTGCCCGGGAATAAAGCCGAAGGAGGGATCCGCAACGAGAGGATTGATGACCTTTGTCAGCCCTCCTGTGACGGCAACTGCCCGGTTGAAACCAAGCCGCGCCACATTCAGGAAGTTTGGGCTGAAAGTGTGCGCCTCATGAAGTGTCACAACCTGGCGTCGCGACACCACGTTCGAGAGTAGATTGTCAAAAGAGTCCGGTTGGATAAATTTCGAATTGTCGTGCATGTAGGTGCCGTAGACGCTATCCTTCTCCGAAAACTTCCTGTCGATTCGGGTGGTGAAATAGTTTTCAGTCGTCACCTGCTGCCCGGCAAATGTAAAAATTCCCGTGTCCCCGGCTCCCAGCAACGGCCCGTTCGGCAAGGGATAAAAAGCCGCCAGATACCTCGCCACTTGCGGGTCTACAGCCACCGTCCCGGTGGAGATCTGCCCGGTTCGCGCTGCAGCCGAAGGCATCGTATCCACCTGAGTGACACCCAGCGACTGGCGCAGGCCCTCATAGTCGGCAAAGACAAAGAAACGGTCCTTCTGGATCGGCCCTCCTGCTGACCCTCCAAATTGATTGCGCCGGAAAGGCGGAAGGTTGATGTCAAAAAAGTTCCGCGCGTCGAGCGAGCTGTTGCGGAGAAATTCGTAGACGTCGCCATGAAAGGCGTTGGTTCCGGAGCGGGTTACGGCGTTGATGATGCCGCCGGAGGTCCGCCCGTACTGGGCCGGGTAGTTGCTTCCGAGAACGGAAAACTGCTGGATGGCGTCCACGCCCAGATTGGCGCCCAGCACGCTGCCCGGCGCGCCGTTCGAATAGTCGTTGATGGAGATGCCGTCAAGCAGGTAGTTGTTTTCGTCGGGTCGCGCCCCGGAGACACTCAACGGAGTACCAAAACCGCGTTGAGCTGAAGTGGCCCCTGCGCCACTTCCAGTTTGGATACCCGTGACTCCGGACTGAAGCGTGGCGAGTTGAGTCCAGTCTCGGCCATTCAATGGCGTGTTACGGACTGTCCCCGCGCTGACATTTCCACTGACTGCGGAGGAACCTTGACTTGTGGCGGCCGCCGCTGCTCGGACCACCTGTTGTGGGTTTCCTCTTTGCATCGCGACGTTGAGGACGAGCTTGGCTCCCACCGTCACCGCGATGCCAGTCCGCACCTGAGTCACAAATCCTTGAGTTGAAGCCGTCATCTCGTAGGTGTCCGGCGTCAAGTCTGGTACGGCGTAGAAGCCCCTGGCGTCTGTTGTGACTACCGTGGTGGCTCCGGTTGCCACGTTCCTTATGGAAACTCTCACCTTCGGCATGGCAGCGCCCGCAGCATCCGTAACGGTGCCGGAAACGGCGCCGCCTGAGACCTGTCCGATCATTCGAACAGGAAGCGCAATAGCTACCGCTAACAAAATCACGATTGCGAATAAATTTAAGGCCTGTTTGCTGCAAAGAGCGCCATCGCTCAACGTGAAATTTCTCGTTTCCGGCCGTCTGAATTGCCCACTATGCATACCATCCATTGGTCAAACTTTCCAACACCCTCACATCTAATGTTTAGAGGAACAAGCATTTCCTTCTGTCGGTTGCGAGGTAAAGCAAATAATCTATTACGCTACCATAATCGTAAAATTAGAAGGGTTAAAAGGGGATTAATGTTTCTACAGCAATTCGCGCCAGTCTGAAACGCTGCCGGAAAGAGATGGGTCGATGCTGGCCGGAAGCGAAAGAAATATTGAACCCAATTGGAGTTGTCAGGGTTGTTTCCGTTACCGGGAGTGGAAAGAGGAAACTGCCGGGGCTATTGTCGAAGCGCAGTCTTCTTCGGGGCGGCTATGGAAATTCCAAGCGGCAGGCATCGCTCAAAGCCTATTCCGGGCCCTGGCCGGTGGTTTCTTTGATGCGGCTCGAATAATAGCGAGCGGCGCTTTGCAGATTTTCTGCAAAGTCCCGGAGGCGGGAGTCGGCGGCTTCAACGCCAGCTTGGCCGCACTCTGAGAGCACGTCGAGTGCATCGCGCGCGGCCAGACGGTAGCGTAGCCGTTCTTCGGGCGAAAGCTGGCCGCGTCCTTGAAGGTTGGTTTCGAGCCTGTGCCGCGGCGCCGCCCTCCGCTCCGCCCGGATGCGAAAGGCGTTGCGCGTCTCTTCATTCGGGCAGATCTGCAGCATCCGGATCAGCCACTCGCCGCCCGGTGTCAGACTGCCGGCTTCCCATTTCAGATAGGCTGGCAGGCTGCAGCCCAGGATTTGCGCCATCACTTCAGGCGACCGCCCCAGGGCTTCCCGTAATCCCCGGATGGCGGCGGGAAGATCGATTTCACTGAAAGTAAAGGTTTCGCTCATAGGTTTGGTCCGAATGATTCGCTTCCTAACTGTGAGTTTCGGCAGGTTTGACTGCCACCTGGACCCCATTTGATCCCATTGCCATCATGCGTGAATCAACGGGCGCGACGCAAGCTCTGTGCTTTACGGAGGGTGGATTCCTTGACTTTGGCGAACCCGCCCAATAGAATTTGAAGAGCTAAGTGAGGAGGCCGTGATGCAATTATCGTGCCGTTGTCCGAAGCGGGTCTTGGCGCGGCGAGGTGGGAGCCGAGCTCGAGTGTTGGTGATAGTTCTTGCGCTTGGCGCCCTGATGGTTGGCGCGCCAGCGCCATATGCGTGGGCGAAGGGCTCATCCAGTAATCATCAGAAGCTTACCAAAGAACAGAAGCGGCGCGAAAAGGCCATCCGCAAGGAAATGCAAAGCCCGTATAAGAAGTGGATCAGCGGGCCGATTTCCTACATTATTACCCCGCAGGAACAAGCCGCATTTAAGAAACTCTCCACGGATGATGAGCGTGAGCAGTTCATCGAGCAGTTCTGGGAGCGGCGCAACCCTAACCCCGGTGACCCAGAGAACCAGTTTAAGGAGGAGTTTTACCGTCGTATCGCTTACGCCAACGAGCATTTTGCCTCGGGCATTCCTGGGTGGATGACCGATCGCGGCCGCATTTACGTCACGTGGGGACCTCCAGACTCGATTGAGAGTCACGACAGTGGCGGCTCATACACGATGAGTCCCGACGAGCAACCTTCATACTCTGCGGGCGCGACGAACGGCTCGGGCGGGTATATGGAAACCTATCCGTTTGAGGATTGGTACTACCATTACATTCCCGGGATTGGTGAAAACGTCAAACTCGAGTTTGTCGACCCGACAATGAGTGGAGAATTTCATCTCACGATGAATCCGTGCGAAAAAGACGCTCTGTCCGAAACTCCCGGGGACCCATCAGGGTGCCAAGGGCCAATTTCCAGAGGGATCTTTTACAACCCCAGCGCTTTGCTTGCGCAGGACGTGGGCGCTGGATATAGCACTATGAGCGCGATGAGCGGTTTCACGCCGGAAAACATGGAGGAATTCACTCAGCTCGATACCTACGCCAAGATCTTTACGCCTCCGCCAATGAAGTTCAACGATCTTCGTTCCGTGGTAACTCACCGCATCACCGAAGATTTGCTGCCCTTTAGAGTACGAACAGATTTCGTCCGTTTGACCGAAGATAACGTGCTGGTTCCGGTCACGGTTCAGGTGGACAATAGGAATCTGGAGTTCCAGAACAAGAACGGCGTGATGCATGCCACGCTCGACATTTTTGGCCAGCTAACTACGCTCGGAGGCCGGGTCGCATCGACGTTCGAGAATACGCTGGTGCTGGACGTTCCCAAGGACGAGTTCGCTGCGTACGTAGCGCACAAATCCGTGTATCAGAAGATCATACCCTTGCGGCCCGGACATTATAAGCTTACGGTTGTGCTTAAGGATGATAATAGCGGCCACATGGGCTCCACGAACGTCGGCGAAGTGGTCCCGGAATATCCGGACGGCTCGCTTGAAAGCAGCTCGCTTATCCTCGCGGACCTACTTCAACAGGTGCCTACCACCGACGTGGGAACAGGACCGTTCGTGCTTGGCAGCACTAAGGTGAGGCCAAGTGTAGGCGATACCTTTAATCGCGATCAAAAGCTGGGCATATACATGCAGGTGTATAACCTCGGCGTTAATCCCAAAACGCATCGTCCTAACGCCCAGATCGAGTATCTGTTGGTGAAAAATGGCAAGACGATCTTTACTACAACTGAGGAAGCAGACCGCATCCAGAACGCATCGAGCCAGTTGACGATAGCAAAGACCCTGCCTTTAAAGCAGCTGACGCCGGGCGATTATACGGTGTCCATCAAGGTCACAGACAACATCAAGAACAAGTCGATTTCTCCGACCGCTAGCTTTGTGCTGCACTAGAATGCCGTGCGTGTGCATGCACGCTCCACCCATTCCGGCCATTGCCGCCGTCAGATGGAGGAGTCCTTTGTTTCTGGTCTTTACGCTATTCCGGGCGCCCTCCAGTCAACGACACGGCAATTGCTCTGCTAAAATAAAGGCCGGACTTGGTGGACCGATTTTATTTTCCACGGCGCCATAAGAACCAACCAATAGACGGGATGATTAGAACGGGAATGTAGGATATGGCCAGGCTAGAAACAGGCGCCATGGCTCCGGACTTCACACTGACGGGCGTGGACGGGAAAACATACTCGTTGAAGGATGCTTTGGCTCAGGGACCGATCCTTGTGGTGTTCTTCAAAGTTTCCTGCCCTGTCTGCCAGTTTGCCTTCCCTTTTCTTGAGCGCCTCTATCACCAAGCGAAAGAGCACGGCAGTAATGTATGGGGCGTTTCTCAGGATGGGAAAGAGGAGAGCGCGCGGTTCGCGGCGCGATTTGGGGTGTCGTTTCCGGTTTTGATGGATGAAAAACCCTATTTGCTCTCCCGGCAGTACGGGTTGAAGTTTGTGCCTTCACTCTTTTTGGTAGTGCAGAACGGGAGCATTCTCGCCAGCGGCGACGGTTTTTCAAAGTCTGATTTGATAGAAATTCAGGGCCAATTTGCGGCGCATTTTGCTTTCGCCCCGCAGCCGTTGTTCCGTCCGGACGAAGAAGTTCCGCAGTACAGGCCAGGTTGAAGCTCCAAAGGGTAGTCCCGGTCCGGGGCAGCAGCGCCTGAAGCTCGATAGAGCAGGGACCGAGCCTTCGCCTTGTTCCGCGCATCTATACAGAGTGACATAAGTCGGCGACGGCCATTTGCTGTAGCGGCGCTCTATGAGCGCCGAAATCCGCCGGTCGCAGACCGGCGCTACAGCTTTCGAGCGTCGACGA
>NFUN01000162.1 GCA_002197525.1 Acidobacteria subdivision 13 bacterium RH2 MAG17b
CGCGTTTTCGCGCCCGGAAAGCCATAGGCTTTCCGCACAGCGGGGCGGCGCAGCCGCTTCCCACACCGGAATGTGCGGTTGCCCTGGTCACAGACCGCCGCTACAGCCGCAGTTTTCACACAGACTCTGAAGCCCGGCGCTACAAAATCAAAATGAGTCACTACCGAAGCGAGTTTTTTCTTTCTCCGCTCCGTCACCTCACCTATAATTCGGCTAAGCTGCTTCCAGGAATCGCCAGGTTCGGGGCGGCCCGATGAGAAGAGGTGGAATCGCGTGAGCGTGCGGGTTTGCGTGCTAGGAAGCGGGAGCCGGGGCAACGCCACCTGGGTGGCCACGGAAAATACCCGGCTGCTGGTGGACGCAGGCTTCAGCCGGCGCGAGACGTTTGCGCGGCTCAACGCGCTTGGCGAGCGGCCCGAAACCTGCACCGCCATCCTGATCAGCCACGAGCACACCGACCACGTGAACGGCCTCAAGAAACTGGCGGCCGATCTGAAATGCCCCGTCTACATGACGGGCGCAACGCGCGACGCTCTGCCTCCTGAAGCGGAGATCAAAAGCTGCGAGCTTCTCACTGCCGGAGAGCGGTTCTGCGTGGGAGATATTGAAATTTCTCCCTTCTCGATCCCGCACGACGCGGCGGACCCGGTCGCCTTCACGCTTGAGGCTGAGGGAATCAAGATCGGCGTGGTCACGGACCTTGGCTACATACCCGAACTCGTCAAGCAGCGCATACGCGGCTGCAACTGCCTGATTTTTGAATCCAACCACGACCTCGAAATGCTCAAGGTTGGGCCGTATCCCTGGGTTGTGAAGCAGCGGGTGCTCAGCCGCCAGGGGCACCTTTCGAACCTCGCCACCGCGGAGTTTCTAGGTGGCGAAGAATTCGACGGCGGCGCTCAAGTGCTGGTGCTGGCCCACCTGAGCGATACCAACAACCATCCGGAAATTGCACGCCTGACCGCCGAAGAAGCGCTCGGGTTCCGGCCCGCCGGAGCGCGGCCTGAATTGCACCTCGCAAGCCAATCCACCCCGACCAAAATCTTCCGCTGGTAGAGGCGCGCCCTCACCCCCATCCCCTCTCCCACCCAGCGGGAGAGGGGGGACCGCAAAGCGGTGGGTGAGGGATCCCCGTCTGCGGCGGAGTTAAACACCTTTAGTCACCTTCACCGAAGCTTCTTCAGCGGCCATTACGAGGCAAACAGCGCGCGCAGGCTTCCGGTGTATGGCTCGCGGGCGATGCCACGCTCGGTGATGATGGCGGTGACGTAGCGGTGCGGGGTGACGTCAAAGGCAGGGTGGCGAGCTTCAACGCCTGCGGGGGCAATGGAACGGCCGGCAAGCTGCGTGACCTCCGTGGGCGAACGCTCTTCGATGGGAATCTCCTCGCCCGATGCGAGGTTAAGGTCAATGGTGGAAAGCGGCGCAGCCACATAAAACGGGATGCCGTTTTCGCGCGCCAAAACTGCCACGGAATACGTCCCGATTTTGTTGGCCACGTCGCCGTTTGCGGCGATGCGGTCCGCGCCCACGATCACGGCTTGCAGCGTTCCTTGCTTCATAAAATGGCCAGCCATGTTGTCTGTGATAAGCGTGACGGGAATGCCGTCCTGGGCGAGCTCCCAAGCCGTCAGGCGCGCTCCCTGCAAGAACGGGCGAGTTTCATCCGCGAAGACGCGAATCTCCTTGCCTTGAGCCACCGCGGAGCGGATGACGCCGAGCGCCGTGCCGTAGCCGCCCGTGGCGAGCGCGCCCGCGTTGCAGTGGGTAAGCACCGTCATGGACGATTTCAGCAACTCTGCGCCGTGCCGCCCCATGGCTTCATTGATGGCGATGTCTTCGGTGAGGACGCGCTGCGCTTCCTCCACCAGGCTCGCCTGGGCGCGGCGCAGCTTTTCGTTCTCTGCGCCGCCGCCCGCCAAGGCTTCTTCAAAGACGGCCCGCATACGCTTCACCGCCCAGAAAAGATTGACAGCGGTCGGGCGAGTTTTGGAAATGGCGGTTGCGACGCGCTCAAAATCCTCGCGCAGCTCCGCTTCCGTGCGCGCGGCGGAATGTTGCAGGCCAAGCGCGACGCCCATAGCTGCGGCCACGCCGATAGCGGGCGCGCCGCGGATCACCATGTTGCGTATGGCGTCCGCGACTTCTTCGTAAGTGCGGCAGGTAACGTAAACTTCTTCGCCGGGCAGGCGCGTCTGGTCAATCATGCGGACGCCTTCTGGCGTCCATTCAATGGTCTTGAACATGGGTTCGTGTCCCAATCGAAATTTGCCGATAAACCAAAAGGACCGTTATTATAGCAGGGTCGGCTCCGGCTAATGCCGCGACGCATTCTTGTCCCCCTCACCCGGCGCTGCGCGCCACCCTCTCCCGCAGGGAGAGGGCTGGCGTTCGAAGGAGGAAGACTACCGGCCCTCTCCCTGCGGGAGAGGGTGGCGCGCAGCGCGGGACGGGTGAGGGGTTACTGACACAAAGAATACGGCACCGTAATTCCGAACAGCAGCACTAAGGCTCCAACCCGAGGCGAGCGAATGGCATCTACTAAGAGAGCCGCCGGTCGTGTGCCGCAGCGGTTTGAAGCCTGCGCCTATGGAACTCCTCGGACAACTGAAGGAGCAAGCTCGATCCAACCCGCAGCAGCTTGTGCTTTTTGAAGGCGAAGAAGATCGCGTTTTGATCGCTGCGGAGTTGATTGTACGCGAGCGGCTTAGCGAGATCATCCTGCTTGGAAACCCGGAGCGCATTCGTTACCGCGCTGGAGCGCTCGGTCTGAGGCTCCGTGGGATCGAATGCCTGAATCCCGCTGAATCACCGTGGCTTGAAGTTTACGCCGAAAGGCTTTATCAGCGCCGCAAAGGCCGCGGCATGACGGAAGAACAGGCGATCGAAACGGCGGCGCGGTCGCCATGGTTCGCTGGGCTTATGGTAGCGGAAGGGCGCGCCGATGCATGTGTGGGCGGCGCGGCGACTACCACCGCAGTAACCACTCGGGCCATGGTGTGGACCATCGGCAAGGACCCGGAGGCTGACGTGGTTTCGAGTTTCCACCTGATGATTTCTCCGCACAAGGAACTTGGGGCGCAGGGCGCATTGCTTTTTGCCGATTGTGGCGTGGTGCCCGAGCCTACGCCACATCAACTGGCGGAGATTGCACTCGCCACGGCGGAGAGCGCCCGGGCGGTTCTGGGCGTTGAACCGCGCGTGGCCATGCTCTCCTTTTCCACTTGGAGCAGCGCGGCGCACCGGCTGGCTAAAGTGGTGGTGAAGGCGGCACAGATGGTGAAGGCCCGCGCCCCGGAGCTGCTGGTGGAGGGCGAAATGCAACTCGACGCCGCGCTGTCGCCTAGAGTAGCGGCTCGCAAGGCGCCCGGCTCAAGGCTCGCCGGGCGGGCGAACGTGTTGATTTTTCCAAATCTCGATGCGGGTAACGTCGGCTACAAGATGGCGGAGCGGTTGGGAAACTGCACCGCCGTGGGACCTGCCTACCAAGGCTTGGCGCGGGCCGCGAGCGATCTTTCTCGCGGATGCGAAGCCCCGGACATCGTGAACGCCGGGGCTCTGACCGCGTTTCAGGCCATCCGAATGAAGGCGCGCGCCGTGGTGACGTAGCTTCGCACCGCGGCCCAGTTTTTGCGCTTCCGAGCCGAATTCTGCTTCATCAAATAAGCCGGAGAATTAAGATTGGGCAACTTTCTCGAAATTATTAAGGTGCGCTTTGGTTCGAGCGCGCGCTTTGGCAATCTGAAATGGCGGAATCCGCGCGGCTGCCTGCGCATGAGATGGCTAGGACTTCTGGCGCTGTGCGCCGCGCTGCCGTCTACGTCCGCGCCGCTCGACGCGCCGTATGCGTTTGCCATGATCCAGTTCCGCTCCGGTCACTTCCATCAGGCCCGGCTGGCGCTTGAAGACGCGCTGCGGCGCTCGCCCGCGGACGCCACGGCGGAGATGCTGCTCGCCCGATGTGATTACGAACTGGGAGATCTTAAAGGCGCCGTCGCTCATGCTGAGGCGGCAGTGCAAATAGAGCCTGGGAACCCGCAGGACCATCTGTGGCTCGGGCGCATGGCGGGACGCGAGGCGGACCGTGAGCGCAGTCTGACGCTGGCTGTGAAAACGCGGAAAGAGTTCGAGAAGGCCGTGAGCCTTGCTCCGGACAACGCGGAAGCCCGGCGCGCGTTGATGGAATATTATCTCGACGCGCCATGGATTTTGGGCGGGAGCAAGGCTAAAGCGCAGCAGCAGGCGGAGGCCATAGCGCGCATCGATCCGGTGGAAGGGTGGCTCGCGCGCGCCCAACTGGATCAAGCCTCGGGCCAATTTCCGCAGGCGGACGCCGACTACCAGCACGCAATCCAAGCGAAGCCGCAGCGCGTGGGGCCGTATTTTGAAGCGGCGGATTTTTATCTGGACCGGCAGAATGCCGCTGGGATCGATCTGGCGGTCGAAGCGGCTGCGGCCGTTGATCCATCTGACCCGCGAATCAATTACTATCGCGGCGTGGCCGGTGTGCTTGCCGGTTCGCATCTTGCGAGCGCGGAAAGAGAGCTCAAGGCCTACCTTGCCGGTTCACCCGCCCGGCGGGACTTTCCATCCCACTCGGCAGCGCTAAGTTGGCTGGGGGAGCTATACGAGCGGCTGGGCAAAACACAGCTTGCGGTCAAGCAGTACCAGGCTGCTTTGCAGATCGATCCCCACAGTCGCGAGGCCCGCATGGGTTTGCAGCGCCTGAAGAAAAGCCCGTGACGCGGGTTCTGCTGCCAAGTCCCGCTACATCGCAGGGCCGGGGTCGGGCTTCTGGAACGCCGGGCCGTAAGGCTCTCTGTGCGGGGGATCATCAAGCTGGTAACGATAGAAGACCAGCGGGCGGTCAAGCTCAAGCTGAAAATCGGTTCCGGGTGGCAGGACGATTTCTTTGCCGCGCGTCGCCAATACGTAGATCAAGCCGCCGAGCGCTCCCCCCGCTGCGCCTGCCGCCGCCCCCGCCCCGGAGTGGCCGCTGCTGATGCCCGCAATCGACCCGATGCCTGCGCCTTCCGCACCGGTGACGGCTACGGTTTCAGCGTCTTTCCCCTTCGTGCTTTCGCCCTCGACCCTGGACTCGGTGCGTTTGAATCCTTCCTTGCCGTTTCCCGCAAAGCCTGCCAGTACGGCGCTGAACGATTTGGTAACGCCGCTCGGCAGAGTAAGAGACTCGAAACGGAATCCGAGCTTGGCCTTACCATGAATACGCCCTGAGCGAACCGCCTGCGTGATGGTTCCCTTTATATAAGTCCCGACGGGAATCACGATGCGATTGCCCACGGTGATGGGGTAGGTGGTGCGGCCATACACGGGCTGCCCGACGTAAGCCGTTCGCGAGCTTACGCTGCTCGTGAGTTCGATCGGCATTTGTGTGCTCGCAGGAACAACGATCTCGTCACCCGGTTGCGGGGCTTTCTGCGCGGCAGCGGCAGGCGCGCGTGATTGCCCAAGCGCAAGACCGCAGGAAAGCAGAAGAATCATTGATCCTTGCAAAATAGTGCGGCGAATTTTCTCTGTAGCGGCGCTCTCTGAGCGCCGAAAGACCGGCGGCCAGAGGCCGCCGCTACAGCGCTTATTGTCACCATATTTTGCGATCCTCAATAGGGCAAGGCGGGCAAAACTGAGTCGCTTCACGGCAATCCTCCTCGGAAAGCATCTCGTTTGGGTTCGCTTTTACGATGGCGCCTTGAATTCAGGGGTTGTCCAGAGCCGCCAACTTCCCCAGCCGCCTCATTCGTTGACACAAACAACGGTGTAGATTGTTTCGCCGTTCAGCTTGCTCATCTGATCGCGAACCTTCCAGCGCAAACCATCCAGATCGTAAACCTGCGAGTAAGAATCGTAGAGACCCTCGATGCGCGCTTTCTTTAGGGCCTGTTCCGGAAGCTCGCGCGTATCTCCGGGCTTCCAGCTTTTGACGACGTTTAAGTTGCCGAAGGGATTGCCCATCCGAGACCTCCTGATTTAGGCCGGCGAATTACACCGGCCTTGTTGGCTGTAACGGCGCTATCCCCGGCGCCGCAAGACGCCGGTGGGAACACCTCCGCTACTGAGACGAAACCTCTGATCCCTTCCCGCTTAGCCGGTTCTGCCCAGCACGGATTCGACCGCGGCGGCGATCTGCTCGGCGTGGCGAAGCACGCGCACGGCGTCTTCGCCCTCCACCATGACGCGGGCGACAGGTTCCGTACCGGAATAGCGCAGGATGACGCGACCGCGCTCGCCGAGGTCATCCTGGCAGCGCTCCAAGGCGCGCGCCACCTCGGGAACCGCGCCGAGCGGCCGCTTTTCCTGCACGCGGACGTTCAGGATGACTTGCGGGAAAGGTTTGTAATTGTGCATCAACTCGTCGAGCGTCGCCCCCGTTGCAACGAGCAAGCCAAGCATCTGAACGAGCGTGATGAAACCGTCGCCGGCAAGCGACAGGTCGGAAAAAATGATGTGCCCGGAAGGTTCGCCGCCCAAGTTGAGTCCCGAGCGCAGCATCTCCTCAAGCACGAACTTGTCGCCCACGGCGGTTCTCTTCAACCCGATGCCGTGCAACTTCAACGCCGCTTCCAGGCCCAGATTCGTCATCAGCGTTCCCACGACAGCTTTTCCCTTTAAGCGGCCACGCTCCTTGAAAAACGGGGCGGCGGCGAACAGGACGTGATCGCCGTCCAGCACTCGCCCGGCCGGAGAGGCAAAAATGGCGCGGTCGGCGTCGCCGTCAAACGCTATGCCGAGATCAGCGGTAGCGCGCTGGGTAGCTGCCGCCATGGACCCCGGATGGAGCGCGCCACAATCCCTGTTGATGTTGCGGCCCGTCGGTTTGGCATGAATGATTCGGGCTTTAATGCCAAGCCGCTTAAAGAACTTGGATGCGACAGCGCAAGCCGCGCCGTTCGCGCAATCCGCCACCAACCGGAAGCGCGAAATATGATTTCCTGACGGCGCCAAAGACGCGATGAATTGTAAATAGTCTTCAGCCAGGCCAGACGAAGGCTCAAGTTCAGGGATGGAGCCGGAGGTTTCAGGGCGCTTCATGCCCGCAAGCGCACGCTCGATTTCCAGTTCGAGCGCCTCCGGGAGCTTGGTTCCGGCGCTCGATAGCACCTTAATACCATTGTCCTCATATGAATTGTGCGACGCGGAGATCATGGCTCCGGCGGCAAAGCCATGATGACGAGTGAGGAAGGCCACACCGGGCGTGGTGATGACGCCCGCAAAGACGACGCGGGCGCCGCTCGCGCGCAAACCGGTGGCGAGCGCGTTCGTGATCCAAGGGCTGGACTCGCGCGTGTCACGGCCCAGCAGGATTTCGGGCTGTGCAACGCCGGTTTCGGCGGCCAACACTGTGCCCAGAGCGTGCCCGAGTTTTTGCACCGTGTCCTGATCCAGCGGATAGCGTCCCGCCACACCGCGGATCCCGTCCGTTCCAAAAAGTTGCGGTTTCGCAAGCATAACTCAGCATTGTAGCATCACTCCCGCCAGTGCCTCGCGGTGCGGCCGCAAGCGCTTTATGCCCTTTGCGGCTTCGGGCCTTTCGTGAGGCTTTTGCTAAGCGAGTTTCTGCATCAAATCGGGATGCTTTACTCCGCCGCCGCACGAATTGCGTCTGCCACGCGCAGAGCGGGCACGATGGCTGCCACGTGGTGGACGCGCACGATATGCGCTCCGCCAAAGATCGCCGCCACGGTGGCTGCCGCGTCACCGAAATCGAGCGGGTCGAACGTACAGCAATCTTGTTGCGCGGCCTGCCGCTTTGAAGCAAGGTTTGCCGGGGCCCGCTTTGTGACTCTTGCGGTCAGCTTCCAATAACCCCGCACCGCCCCGAGCGGAGAATTCAGGCCTTCACCCGCCACCACCGCCTGCACGAACGATTTACGGGAGGCGCCTACGAGGACCGGCAAGCGAAACCGTTGCAGTTCGCTGAGCCGCGCCAGAATCTCAAAATTCTGGCGGCGGGTCTTGCCGAACCCGAGCCCCGGATCGATGATTAACTGCGAGCGCGGCACGCCGAGTGCCGTCGCGCGACGGATGGACCATCCAAGGCCGCGGCTGAGCGAGGGGAAAATTGAAGTGGCGAAGGGTCGCTGCTGCATCGTGGCCGGCCGGCCGCGAAGGTGCATCAGCACCAGAGGTGCTCGGTGGCGGCGGGCGACTTCCGCCAGACCTTCGTCGAAGCGCAGGCCGCTCACATCGTTCAGGATGTTCGCTCCGGCGCGAATGGCTCTTTCGGCCACTTCGGCC
Organism: Acidobacteria subdivision 13 bacterium RH2 MAG17b; assembly: GCA_002197525.1. Lineage (GTDB taxonomy): Bacteria > Acidobacteriota > Terriglobia > UBA7540 > UBA7540 > RH2-MAG17b. The sequence continues at coordinate 8,254 of NFUN01000162.1, forward strand.
TTGGTCGTGTCAATAGAAATGGGCAAAGCAGGCAGCCGTTCCCGAATGCCCTCAATCACCGGCAACACCCGCCGCAACTCTTCCTGCTCGCTCACCGGCTCTGAGCCAGGCCGGGTGGATTCGCCTCCCACGTCGATCCAATCCGCACCTCGGCTGACCATCTCAAGCGCGTGGCGGACGGCTTCGCGAGGGTTCAAAAAGCGCCCGCCATCGGAGAACGAATCCGGAGTGACGTTCAGCACTCCCATCACCAGCGTGCGCGGCCCCAGGTAGACAGCTCGGCCGCCGACGCTGAGCCGGTAAGTCCTGCGAGCATTTATGAAAAGGCGGGCGCGGCGCGGCATCGTGCAAATATAACGCTTTCAGCCATCTAACTTTTTGCGTCAAATAGGCATCTATTGATTATACTTTGATGGCATCTTTGAACGTCCACGATTGGTAGGGGGCGCCAGTTTGGTGTAACGGCGGCTAAGGACAGCCGCCATCCACGATTTCCTGATAGCGAGGCAGCAATGAGCGACCCGAAGAAACCGAGCAATCCCTCGAAGGCCATGTTTGGCCTCGATGATCCTCCGCCGCGTCCCCGCCAGCCGCAAGGCGGCGCAGCCACGCACCCGCCGGCGGGAGGCGGTCCTTACAGCTTCGGCCCGGCGCGGCCTCCCCAGGCACCGCCCGCATCGGAAGCCTCGCCGTACGGCGCTGCGCCCGGATCGCCTGGAGCCGCCGCCTATCAGGAAGTTGGCGCACCGGTGCCTGGCGCGCCTCAATACGTTTACGTTCAGGCACCGCCGACCGCAACGGCAGCCGCGCCAGGCGGCAACTCGCTGCGCTGGCTCGTCATCGCCCTCCTGGCGCTCGGTGGCGTGAACCTTTACCTGGCGATCACCTGGCACGGCCAGTTTGTAAAGACGTTTACCCGCCAGGCGGACCAGATCAATCTGCTTACTCGCCGCGCCGATTCCTCCGATGACCGCTACGCGCAATTGAGCGCCAAGTTTCAGGTGACCGCGGACCGCTTGGGTCTTACCCAGCAGGAGTTGGAACGCGCCCGCCAGCTTGCAGCGAACATCGAAAAACAGCAGCAGCAATCGGTGAAGCAGCTAAGCTCTGCCATTGCGGAAAAGGCCAGCGCTCAGCAGGTGAACCAACTGCAAACCGAGGCTAACGCCAAGTTCGGCACACTCTCCGGTAACATCGCTGGAACCCAGAAAGACTTAGAAGCCACTAAGGAAGCGCTGACCGGAGCCAAGGGTGAGCTATCCGGCGCAATCGCCCGCACTCACTCCGAACTGGTGGCGCTTGCGCACCGTACTGACCGCGACTACTTTGAATTTCACCTTCCTCGCAAAAACACAAGGCAGCGGATCGGTTCGCTGCAGGTCCAACTCTTAAAGACCGACACCAAGCACAACCTGTTCACCGTGAATCTCTACTTTGACGATAAAGTCACGCAGCGGCGCAACGAGGCCATCGACGAGCCGGTGTTCTTCTACATGCAAGGAGCACCGAGCGCGCTGGAGATGGTGGTGAATAAGCTGGGGAAGAACACGATCGCCGGCTACGTCAGCGCTTCCAAAGGCTTCATTGTGAACGCGCCGAACGTGCTCACGTCCCGGCCTACTTCCTAATCGAAGAGGAGTTCATGGCCGCTTACTGGCTCTTCAAGAGCGATCCGGAACACTACGGTTTTCCTGACCTTGTGCGCGAAGGCCGCACCATTTGGGACGGCGTTTCAAACAATCTCGCCTTAAAAAACCTTCGCGCCGCCCGGCCCGGCGACCTCACCTTGATTTACCACACCGGCGATGAGAAGTGTATCGTTGGCGGCGCGGAAATCACAGGCGAGCCTTACCCCGACCCGAAGCAGAATAATCCGCGCCTGGTGGTGGTGGACGTAAAGGCTCGGCACGCTCTCCCCCGGCCCGTGCCGCTCGACGAAATCAAGAAAGAACCCTCCTTGCGCGATTTCGATTTAGTGCGCTTGCCGCGCCTCTCCATCATGCCCGTCTCGGAAGCTCAGTGGAAAACGCTGATGAAACTCGCCGGAGCTGGGGAGCGCGGATTTGTTTTGTAACTCCACGGCTTTTCTCAGAATTTCGGGTCGTGCCGCTTGAAAAATTGAGCCACACCAATGATCTTCCCGTTCGACTTGACTGCACAAAGCGCAATGTGTGACGCGCCGCTTGCCCGCACAATGCGGCTTTTCCGGCTAAACTTGGCTTGACTCATCCCGCAATTCAAGGCGGCGAGCACCGGACGCCAACTAATCCTTTCTTCGCTTGGTCGAACTGAGCGGAGAACGCGGAGCCAGATGGAGTGATAGTCCCGCCCGCCAAGTTACCTTGCAGGGATTTCGGCGTCTGTGTTACGTTTTATAGGCTTAGCAGTTCCTTGAAAAATGTAAAAGGGCTGTCATCCTAAGCGAAGGATCTGCTTTCATTTTGAATCAGCAATAGAGGAGATTCTTCGCCGCCTTCGGCTCCTCAGAATGAGAGTGTGTCCGGGCTTTTCAACAAACTGTTAGGCGTATTCGGCATCATTGCTCTAGTTCAGGCGGACACATGATTCTCAGTTATGCGGGCCGTTCACCGAGCATCGCGGCCACGGTTTTCATTGCACCCAGCGCAGACATTATTGGCGATGTCGAGATCGGAGAAAACGCCAGCATCTGGTTCCAGTCGGTTCTCCGCGGCGACATCGAGCCGATTCGCATCGGCGCATACAGCAACATCCAGGACGGCTCGGTTGTGCACACGGTCACTGGAACGCCCGTGACTGTGGGCGAATGGGTAACGGTGGGCCATCGCGCCGTGCTTCATAGTTGCACGGTCGAATCCCACAGCCTGATTGGCATGGGCGCAGTTGTATTGAATCGCGCGCGCGTGGGTGAAGGCTCTATTGTCGCCGCGGGGGCGCTGGTGCTGGAAGGCGCCGAAATTCCTCCAGGCAGCCTGTACGCGGGCGTCCCGGCGCGCCTCCGCCGCACATTGACAGAGGCAGACCGGGCCTTCATCGACAAGCACGCCGAAAACTACCTGAAATACCGGCAAGTGTACCTCTCAAGCCTGCCGGGAACACCCCGGTAAGCAGCGCGGCGGGCCGGGCCAGTTTCCCGCGCCGCAGCCGAAGGCATCGCTCGAATACCTTGTCACGTCCAACTGGAACAATTCGCTCCGTCAAAGGCACGCGAGATCTTCTGCCGCCCGAAACCCATCTTTGGCAGAAGATTGAGGATGAGTGCCGGCGAGTGTTTTCCGCCTACGGCTTCCGGGAGATTCGTACACCGGTGATCGAACAGACGGACCTTTTCGCCCGCAGCGTGGGCGCGGACACGGATATTGTTTCAAAGGAAATGTACACTTTCGAGGACCGCGATCATGAATCGCTCACCCTACGCCCCGAAGCGACGGCGGGCGTGGTGCGCGCCTGCATTGAGCACGGCCTGTTCAACGAGGGTGGCATCCACAAGTTCTATTACATCGGACCCATGTTCCGCCGCGAACGGCCGCAGAAGGGGCGCTATCGCCAGTTCTACCAGATCGGCGCCGAGGCGCTCGGCTCAGACCATCCGCTGGTGGACGTGGAAACACTGGAAATGCTCATGCTGCTGCTTGAGCGGCTGAATTTGCAGGACGCCGCGCTGCTGGTGAACTCGGTGGGCTGTGCGCACTGCCGCGCCGAATACATCAGACTGTTGCGGCGAGAGCTGGAGCCGGTAATAGGCCAGATGTGCGCGGACTGCCAGCGCCGCATAGTTACCAACCCGCTGAGGGTGCTCGATTGCAAAGTCCCGGCGGACCAGCCGATTATTGCAAAACTCTCCAGCATTCTTGACCACCTGTGCCCGGAATGCCACGAGCACTTCCGGGTCGTCAGAAAAGAGCTCGACCGGCGTGGGATTCCATACGCTGTTACTCCGCGGCTCGTGCGCGGCCTCGATTATTACACCCGCACCACGTTCGAAATCACGAGCGGCAGCCTGGGCGCACAAAATTCTCTGCTGGGCGGCGGGCGTTATGACGGGCTTTCGGAAATTCTGGGCGGCCCGCCAGCTCCCGGCTTCGGCTTTGCCATCGGCGAGGACCGGCTGGCGCTGGCGGTTGAGGAAGGCGGAGTGCAGCAGGCGGGTTCGCGCCTGGCGGGCTATATTGCATGGATGGGCGAGCAGGCTCTCAACCCCGCCTTGGACTTGGCGTGCGCGATGCGGCGCGAAGGTTTGTCCACCGAAGTGGGTTTTGAGGCTGCCAAATTGAAAAAGATGCTGAGCTATGCAAATCGCCGTCAGGCGCGCTTCGCCGTCATCATTGGCGAAGGGGAGATCGCGAGCGGCCGCTATCAGGTAAAGAATATGGAAACCGGCGAGCAGCGCGAAGTAGAGCCGGCGCTCATCCCTGTGTACGTCAAAGAACAGTTGGGCTTTGCGAACACGCAAACGAAGGAGTCGAATTGAAACTGGACCTTTTAGGCGGCCATCAGCGCACCCATTATTGCGGAGAGCTGCGAGAGTCCGACGAGGGGCGCACGGTCTTTTTGGCGGGCTGGGTGGCGCGGCGGCGCGACCTCGGCAGCCTGATCTTTCTCGATCTGCGCGACCACACCGGCGTTACCCAGATCGTCTGCAACCGCGAGCTGAGTCCGGAAGCGCACGCCAAAGCTGAGCAGGTGCGCCCGGAATACGTGGTGGGCGTTGAAGGCGACGTGGTGTCGCGCGATCCAGCCACTGCCAACCCCCAACTTTCTACCGGCAAGATCGAAGTGCGCGCCCGCTCGCTGCTGCTGCTGAATGAGGCCCGGACCCCACCCTTCCCGATAGATGAGGAGGCGCGCACGGCGGAAGAGACGCGCCTGCATTACCGGTATGTGGACCTGCGCCGTGAGCGTATGCAGCGCAACCTGCGGCTACGCCACCGCGCCAGCCTGGCCGCGCGCGACCACATGAGCCGCCACGGCTTTGTGGAAATCGAAACCCCGTTTCTCACCCGCTCCACGCCTGAGGGCGCGCGTGATTATCTCGTGCCGAGCCGCGTGCACCACGGCCATTTTTACGCCTTGCCGCAATCCCCTCAGTTGTTCAAGCAGCTACTCATGATCGGCGGTTTCGACCGCTACTTCCAAATCGTCCGGTGCTTTCGCGACGAGGACCTGCGCTCCGACCGGCAGCCGGAATTCACCCAGATCGACATTGAAATGGCTTTCCCCGAGCGCTCGGTCCTGTTCTCCATCATCGAAGGTCTGATGGAAAAGCTCTTCGGGCTGATCGACGTGAAGGTAGAGCGCCCCTTCCCGCAGATTACTTACGGCCAGGCAATGGAGCGTTACGGCTCGGATAAGCCCGACCTGCGCTTCGGGGTGGAATGGAAGCGCGTGGCGTTGCCGGCGGGGAGCGAGGATAAAATCCGCGTACAGCAACCGCTCAAGGCTCTGCTCGTGCCGGGGCTTGCCTCCGCCAGCCGGGGCCAGTTGGACAAGCTGCAAGAGACCGCCCAAGACACAGGAGCGGATTGGTTCAGCAACCTCAAAGTTAACGCCGCCGGCGTGCAATCTCCGTTGACGAAAGCCTTGGGCGAAGATGCGGTGCGCTCGCTCGCGCAGGCGGTAGAGGCGCAGGAGAATGATCTTGTGCTGCTACTTGGCGTTAAGCTAGGTGCGAATCCGGGCGCAGCGAGGGTTAGACTGGATGAAGCCTCAGGCCAAGTGCGGCTGGAACTCGGGCGCAAGCTGGAGCTTGTTAAGCCCGGCGCGTGGAGTTTTCTGTGGGTGGTCGATTTCCCGATGTTCGAATACGACGACAAGGAAAAGCGGTTTGCCGCCATGCACCACCCCTTCACTTCGCCTAGCGAAGAAGACCTCGACCTTCTGCAAACGGACCCGGCCTCGGTGAAGGCTCGCGCTTATGACCTCGTGCTGAACGGCTCTGAGATTGGCGGAGGCTCCATCCGAACCCACCGGCGGGACATTCAGCAGAAAGTATTTGAAGTTCTCGGCATGACCCCGGAAAAAGCGCGGGAGCGCTTCGGCTTCTTTTTGGAGGCGCTCGATTACGGTACGCCGCCGCACGGCGGGATCGCCTTGGGCTATGACCGTATCGTGGCGCTGATGGCGGGCGAGTCCAACATCCGCGAGGTGATCGCATTCCCAAAGACCGCCAGCGCCACGGACGTGATGTGCGAAGCGCCTTCGCCGGTCGAACCTGGACAGCTTGAAGAACTGGGGCTCGACCTCAAGAGAGAAAGTTAAGCCCGCCAGTTGGGCGGACTGGGTGAGGGTCAGAGACTTCTCTTAGGGGGTCGGAGCTTTAGCTCCGACAAGACAAAGAGGGAAAAGGACAGGGGCTTCAGCCCCTGAAGCTGAGATGGGAAGACTACCTCATCGGACAGCTCCCGCGTGCACCTATTTTGTGACAACAAAAACCTGGCAGAACCGTGCCCTATTCCAAATTCCTGACGGAGCTGAGGTCGTTGTGAAGCGCCTTTTCACCTGCCGCGACCAAGGCGCCTATCTCCTGCATGAATTCATCATCATACCAGACCACCTCCACCTGCTCTTGACGCCAGCCAGTGCGACCACGCTAGAAAAGGCTATGCAATTAATCAAGGGTGGCAGCTCGTATGAGATCCACTATCTCCGCAGCCACAGGATGCAGATATGGCAAGCCGGATTCCATGACTGGACGATCAGGGACTGCGCAGATTACCAGGCTAAGCGCAGGTATATTCAGACGAACCCGGTGCGGGCGAACTTGGTCCGGCATCCTGCAGATTGGCCTTATGGCTCGGCATGTGGGAAGTTCCTGTTGGACGAAATGCCGGAAGGACTCCGAAAGGCTTCAGGGGCTGAAGCCCTTGCATTGCCGGAGGTTTAGACGCCGGAGCTAAAGCTCCAGCCCCCTGAGGGCAACAGCAGTGGGAGCCTAAGCTGGTACGTCTTAAGAAAAGCCGAAGTGAGAGCTAACGCTCCGACTCCCAAAAGAAGGCCTTGTGTCCATCATCCGCATCCTCCCCGAAACCGTCGCCAACAAAATCGCCGCTGGCGAGGTGGTGGAGCGGCCGGCGTCCGTGGTGAAGGAGCTGCTTGAGAATGCGCTCGACGCGGGCGCGGGCCGTGTGGAGCTTCACGTCGAAGCGGGCGGGAAAAGGCTGATCCGCGTGGAAGACGACGGATGCGGCATGACCCGCGATGACGCGCTACTCGCTTTTGAACGTCACGCCACAAGCAAGATCCGCTCTGCTGAAGACCTGATTGAAATCTCAACGTTGGGCTTCCGGGGCGAAGCGCTCCCTTCCATCGCCTCGGTTTCCCGCGTGCTTCTTGAAACGCGCCACGCTTCCGAATCCTCCGGGACACAGCTCGAAATCGCCGGCGGCCGCATGCGCGACGTGAAAGAAATCGCCCGGCAGGGGGGTGCGCGAATTGAAGTGCGTGACCTCTTTTATAACACTCCGGCACGCCGCAAGTTTTTGAAGTCGGAATCCACCGAACTCGGCCACATCGCGGGCCTCGTGACGCACTATGCGCTTGCGCACCCAGCCAAATTCTTCCGCCTTACGTCTTTCACAAACGAAATTCTGAACGCCTCGCCGGTGGGAACCTTTCGAGAGCGGATTTACCAGGTAATGGGATCGCAGACACTTGAGCAACTCATGGAGATTCCGCCCACTGAGCGCTCGATCGCGCTCGCACGGCCGGAAGATCCTGCCGAAGAGACCGGCAATCAAGTATCCCAACCCATCCGCCTTTCTGGTTTTGTCTCGCGTCCGGAGGTGCAAAAGCTCAATCGCAACCAGATCTACTTTTTTGTCAACCGCCGCCTGGTGCGCGATCGCGTGATCCTGCACGCTATCACCGAAGCCTATCGCAACATCCTGCCCTCCGGTGTGTTTCCCGTAGCGCTCGTCTTCCTTGAAATACCGCCTTCGGAAGTAGATGTCAACGTTCATCCTTCGAAAACCGAGGTTCGCTTCCGTCATTCTCAGTTCATTCATGACTTCGCGCGTGACGCGATTCGCGCTGCTTTGACGGCCGCGCGGCCTATGCCAGCGATGCCCGCGCCACGCTCACCAGGCAATCGCACGCCTCACCCTGGAGATACTGTCGCGGCCGCTGCTGCTGAGGATTTCAGCGAGCCATCCGCCTTTGACGCAGCAGGCGGTGCAGGCTTTCCCTCATCTGCCTCGCCGCAGAAATCTCTGTCTGCGGAACCACCCTGGCGCACAGGCTTCGCGCTGTCGCCGCCGCGGCCTACTCCTCGAACCGGCGTGCTGCCGCTCGAATCTCAACCTCAGCCGTTCGCCAGGGCCGGCACGGCGCAGCCGAGCGAATTCCCGCCCGCTGCTTTAACCGAAGCCGAACCAGGTGGCGCTCCGGCGGCTTCCGCGAACTGCGCCGCAACTGCTGGAGAGCTTGGCACTACGCAGGTAACTACACTCATAGCGGAAAGCTTCCCCGCGGGCGCTGATGAATTTCCAAATGATCTGCGGCCGCTCGGCCAAATCCATAACAGCTTTATCGTCGCCACGAGCGATGATGGCCTCTGGATAATCGACCAGCACGTGGCTCACGAGCGCGTGCTGTTCGAGCGGCACCTCCAGTTGCGGAAGGGAAAACAGCTTGAAGGACAGCGCCTGCTGCTCCCCCTTGTTGTTGAACTCAAGCCCCAACAACAGGCCGTTTTTCAGGAGATCGCTCAAGAGCTGGCTGTAAATGGTTTTGACGCGGAACCCTTCGGAGTGCGGACGGTGGCCATCAAGACCGCTCCTGCAGAGATTCGTGCCGATGACGCGGAGCGGCTGCTCGTCGAAATCCTCGATGCCTTAGGCGAACAAAGCCGCAGCCTTTCACTCGATCTGCTCATTCACAAAATCGCCGCCTCGGTCGCCTGCCACGCCGCCATCAAGGTGAACATGCCTTTGGATCACCAGAAAATGGAGTGGCTGCTCAGAGAATTGGAAAAGACGGCCTGCCCCATGACCTGCCCGCACGGCCGCCCCATACTGCTCCGCTATTCGCTGCGCGATATTCAAAAAGCCTTCAAGCGAATTTGACGACTGGCAAGAAGGGAGGTACAGCCGCTGCGGCGCGATGTAGTCTTAGCCCACGACGGCTGCTCCCCGCGCAAGGCCAGATCGTGTGATCGGCAGCTTCCGTTCCTGCCGCCATGGCCACTCTCTTGACAGAAATGGCATGATGGTTAGGGTGCCCGCCGCGGCCGCCTAGGACGTGTGAAATCAAGCTGGGATGCCAGACGTTTTGAAGGTTCCGAAACCGCGCGTCAACTGTCTAAAACTATGAACAAACCCTTAGTCATCGCCATAGATGGTCCCGCCGGCGCCGGAAAGAGCACTGTAGCGCAGATGCTCGCCGCCCGGCTGGGCTTGACTTACGTGGATAGCGGCGCCACCTACCGGGCCGCCGCGCTGAAAGTGCTCGAAGATCACGTTTCACCAGACGATCAGCATGCCGTGATCCCGGTCATCGCCGGAACAGAAATCGAACTTCACTCTCAGCCCCCCCATCTGCGGGTGCTGTTGGACGGCAGGGACGTCACCGAACAAATTCGCTCTCCGGAAGTGACCTTGGCAGCCGCCAAAATTTCCCGCCTGCCCGAAGTTCGGACCAAACTCATCGCCCTGCAGCGCAGTTTTGCGCGCGGCCTCGGCGTAGTTATGGAAGGCCGTGACATCGGGACGGTGGTATTTCCGGACGCTTCGTTGAAAATCTTTTTGACTGCACGCCCGGAGGAGCGCGCGCGCCGCAGGCTCAGCGACGAAGCCGGGAAAGGGCGGGAAGCAACACTCGAACAGACAGCCTACGAGATTGGCCGCCGCGACCAGCTCGATGCAGAAAGAAAAATCTCACCGCTGCTGGCTGCTCCGGACGCTTGCACCATCGATTCAACGAAGCTCGCTGCCGGCGATGTAGTGGAGCGGATTCTCGAGATCGCTAGGGAACGGAATCTTCTTCTGAAGGAATCAGAAACCAGGGAGATAAAGCCGTGATTGCAGGCTGACTGCAAAGTTTGAGACGGGAGCCGCCGCTGGAACTGGAACGCCGCTTCTAACGGCTGCCGTTGCTCATCGAGGCGAGGAACTGGGCGTTGTTCTGAGTTTTCGAGAGCTTGTCGATAATCAACTCCATGGTTTCCACGGGCGAGAGCGGGTTCAATACCTTGCGCAACACCCAGATGCGGTTCAACTCGTCGCGTGGCACGAGCAGTTCTTCCTTACGAGTTCCGGAGCGGTTGATGTCGATGGCCGGAAACACCCGCTTGTCAACCAGCTTGCGGTCCAAATTGATTTCCATGTTGCCGGTGCCTTTGAATTCTTCAAAGATCACATCATCCATGCGGCTTCCGGTGTCGATCAGGGCGGTCGCGATAATCGTGAGGCTGCCGCCTTCTTCCACGTTGCGGGCGGCGCCAAAGAAGCGCTTGGGCCGCTGCAGAGCGTTTGAATCCACGCCGCCGGAAAGAACCTTGCCCGAAGGCGGGACCACTGTATTGTAGGCCCGCGCCAGGCGCGTGATCGAATCCAGCAGGATCACCACGTCCCGCTTGTGCTCAACCAGGCGCTTTGCCTTTTCAATCACCATTTCGGCAACCTGAACGTGGCGCGCGGCCGGCTCGTCGAACGTTGAACTGATCACTTCGCCCTTTACCGTACGCTGCATGTCGGTCACTTCTTCCGGGCGCTCATCGATCAGCAGAACAATCAACGTAACCTCCGGATGGTTGACGTTGATCGAATTGGCGATGGTCTGCAATAGCATCGTCTTGCCCGTGCGCGGCGGAGCCACGATAAGGCCGCGCTGCCCCTTGCCGATGGGGGTCAGCAAGTCCAGGACGCGCGCCGGGATGTTGTCCTTGGCTGTCTCCAGGCGTATTCTCTCCATGGGATAGAGCGGCGTAAGGTTATCGAAAAAGATTTTGTTCCGCGATTCGTCGGGCGGCTCAAAGTTGATCGCCTCCACCTTAATAAGGGCGAAATAGCGCTCGCCTTCCTTGGGAGGCCGGATCTGCCCGGAAATCGTGTCGCCCGTACGCAAATCGAACTTGCGGATCTGGGAGGGGGAGACATAAATATCATCGGGGCCCGGAAGGTAATTGTAATCGGGTGCGCGAAGGAACCCGAAACCGTCGGGCAGGCACTCAAGCACACCCTCAGAGAAGATCAAGCCGCTCTTCTCGGTCTGTGCCTGAAGGATCTTGAAGATCAGCTCCTGTTTGCGCATGGCGCTCGCGCCTACCACGCCCAGGTCTTTGGCCACCTGGGTGAGCGTGGTAATGTTCATTTCTTTCAGCTTGGCGATGTCCAGCACCTCACCTTCCTTAAGGTCCTGGATTTTTTCTTCCTGTACTTCGTCTTGTTTTTTTGCAGGCATAATTTTTCTCTCAAGTGGCTTTTGGATTGCGCCCGGACGGCCGGGCTGCGATGGCGCTACGGCATTGGGTCGGACTCGACGTTTGGGTTCCATGATTTAGCGAAAGAATGGCGCACAGCATGAGGTCTTGCCCGGCAATATAACGCCCCGCTTCGGGCTCTTCGTGGTGATTCAATTCAGGAATAGCGAAGTATGAAATCCGTGGTTGCTCGCGTGGTCCCAAACGCCAGACCTGGCTACAACAATAAAGGGACAGACCTTTGGGCGCGGGCCGTTCCGGGCAAGTTTCACACCCGGCCTAATTCGCCAGAGGTTCGCGGTCAGTCTCATGCGTGGCAGGCCCAAGGTCGGAGGAAGGCGCAGTTGCCTCCGGAGGGAGAGATGCAAGCCTTTCCAGCCTTCCATCGAGCGCTACGTCCAATACCTCATCCATGGTCTCGACAAACCGGATCGTGATCTCCTGCTGAATGGCTTCCGGAACTTCCGAAAGGTCCTTTTCGTTATCGCGCGGCAGGATGACGGTGCGGCAGCCCGCCCGGTGTGCTGCCATCAGCTTTTCCTTCACGCCGCCGATCGGCAACACTTTGCCTCGCAGGGTGATTTCTCCCGTCATCGCCAGATCCCGCCGGATGGGAATCTTTACCAAACTGCTCACCACCGCGGTCGCCAGGGTGATGCCTGCAGACGGACCGTCTTTCGGGATCGCGCCTTCGGGAATGTGAATGTGAATATCGAGGCGGCGGTAAAACTCGGGATCCAGGCCGAAGCTTGCGGCTCGCGAGCGGACGTAACTCATTGCCGCTTGGCCTGACTCCTGCATCACATCGCCCAGCTTGCCCGTCAGGGTCAGCTTGCCCTTCCCCGGCATCGTGGTGGATTCGATGTGAAGAATCTGCCCTCCCACTTCCGTCCAGGCAAGGCCGGTGGCCAAACCAACCTCATTTTTTTCTTCAGGCCTCGTATCGCGAAACCTGACTACTCCCAGATAATCTTTGACGTCGTCCTTGCCGACCGTCACGCGCAAGCCCTTGCCTTCTTTCACCACCTTGCGGGCCACCTTGCGGCAGATGTTAGCGATCTCGCGTTCCAGATTTCTGACCCCGGCTTCACGCGTGTAACCGCGAATAATTTCGACAACGGCGGCGTCTGCGATCGTAAGGTGGTCAGGCTTCAATCCCGTGGCCTCGCGCTGTTTACGGATAAGGAAGCGTTTGGCGATCTCGAGCTTCTCGGGTTCGGTGTAACCTGAGAGCCGCAGAATTTCCATGCGGTCCTGAAGCGGCTGCGGAATGGTGTGGATCACGTTGGCCGTGGTGATAAAGAATACCTTGGAAAGGTCATACTCAACGTCCAGATAGTGATCCATGAAGGTGCTGTTCTGTTCCGGATCGAGCACTTCGAGCAGCGCAGCGGACGGGTCGCCCCGGAAGTCCATGCTCATCTTGTCGACTTCGTCGAGCAGGAAAATGGGATTCACCGTGCCCGACTTCTTCATCATCTGCAGGATTTGTCCGGGCAGAGCTCCGATGTAAGTGCGGCGATGGCCCCGGATTTCCGCTTCATCGCGAACCCCGCCGAGCGAAAGGCGCACAAACTTGCGGCCCGTGGCGCGCGCGATCGAGCGTCCGAGCGAAGTCTTGCCCACTCCGGGGGGCCCCACAAAGCACAGAATGGAACCTTTCGGCGTCTTTACCAGTTGCCGGACCGCCAAAAATTCCAGAATACGCTCCTTGATCTTCTCAAGCCCGTAATGGTCCTCTTCCAGAATCTTTTCGGCGCGGCGGATGTCGCGAATTTCCTTTGACTTCTTTTTCCAGGGGACGGCAAGCAGCCAGTCGAGATAGTTGCGCGAAACCGTGGACTCGGCGGACATCGGAGGCATCATTTCGAGACGCTTCAACTCCGCCATAGCCTTGTCGTAGGCGTCCTTGGTCATGCCGGCAGTTTCGATTTTCTTCTTCAGCTCGTCGATCTCGCTCTTTTCGTTGCGCCCAAGCTCTTTCTGAATCGCCTTGATCTTTTCGTTCAGATAGTACTCGCGCTGCGCGCGCTCCATCTGGCGCTTGACGCGGCCTTGAATGGTGCGGTCCACGTTAAGCTTTTCGATTTCGATGTCCAGGATATCGGCCAGCCGGGTGAGCCGGTCTACCGGATCAAAGATTTCGAGCAGTTCCTGCTTCTCTTCGATCGAGATGTTCAGATTCGCGGCGACCGTGTCGGTGAACTTGCCGATCTCATCCACCTTGACCGCAGCAATCATAGTCTCGTAGTTGAGGCTCTGGGAAAGCTTGACGTATTGTTCAAACAGCGAAATGATCCGCTGCACCAGTTGTTCAACGCTGGGCGTGCTCACGACGCGGTAAGAGGAAGTTTTGACGCTGGCCCGGAAGTAACCGTCTTCGCTGGTGATCTTTAGGATTTTGCCGCGCTCCGCGCCTTCGACGAGCACCTTGATGTTTCCGTCCGGAAGCTTCAGGCTCTGGACGATATTGGAAATCGTTCCCACCTGATAAATTTCGTTCGGCTTCGGATCATCCACCGACGCATCGTGCTGGGTGGCGAGAAATATCTTCTTGTCCCCGGCGAGAGCTTCTTCAAGAGCGTTAATGGAGCTCTCTCGCCCTACGACGAAAGGCGTCATCATAAAGGGAAAGATCACCACGTCCCGGATCGGCATCATCGGCAGCATCCGGGTCTCGCTTTTTTCGCGTCCAGGAAGAATGGAAGAATTCATTAGCCCGCCTTCTCGAGGGTGAGGGAATCAAAATCGATCGTGCGATTGTTCACCATCTCCTCGGTGATCACGAACTCGCGCACCTTGCGCTGGCTGGGCAGATGGTACATCACGTCGAGCATCAAGTCTTCCAGGATCATCCGCAGCCCACGCGCGCCCAACTTGCGCTCGAGAGCCTGGCGGGCGACCACCCGCAGCGCTCCATCGGTAAAGCGCAGCTTGACATTTTCAAACTCAAAGAGCTTCTGGTACTGCCGCGTGAGCGCGTTCTTAGGCCGCGTGAGAATCTCGATCAGCGCTGCCTCATCCAGGTCGTTCAACACGCAGATCACGGGCAACCGCCCCACAAATTCGGGAATCATCCCGTACCTGATTAGATCTATCGGCTGAACTTGTTCTAAAGTTGCGATGTTCCTGCGGTTGGCCGAAGTCGGGCTGGCGCCGGGATCGGCGTGGAATCCCATGGTTTTTTCGCCTATCCGCCGCTCGATGATGCGCTCGAGGCCCACAAAAGCTCCGCCGCAAATGAAAAGGATGTTCGTCGTATCGACCGGGGTAAATTCTTGGTGAGGGTGCTTGCGCCCGCCTTGCGGCGGCACGTTGGCGATTGTGCCTTCCAGAATCTTCAGCAGCGCCTGTTGCACGCCCTCGCCGGAAACGTCGCGCGTGATCGAGGGATTCTCGTCCTTCTTAGCGATCTTGTCGATCTCGTCGATATAGATGATCCCTTGCTGCGCCGCGAGCACGTCACCGTTGGCGTTCTGCAAAAGCTTGAGGATGATGTTTTCCACGTCCTCGCCCACGTAGCCGGCTTCGGTGAGCGTGGTGGCGTCCACCAGCGCGAAGGGAACCTCCAGAAGCCGCGCCAGGGTCTGGGCGAGCAGCGTCTTTCCCGTGCCCGTGGGGCCGATCAGCAGAATGTTGGACTTCGAAAGCTCCACGTCGCCGCGCATGCGCGAAAGCAAAATGCGCTTGTAATGGTTGTAGACCGCGACCGAAAGCTTCTTCTTGGTCTTCTCCTGCCCCACTACGTACTGCTCAAGAAAGGTTTTCACTTCAACGGGTTTGGCCAGCTTTCCCTGGGGCAGCACGGAGCGTTCCGTGGCGTCTTTTTCCAGGATGCTGTTGCAGGCTACCACGCACTCGTCACAGATGTAGGCGCGAAAACGGTCATCGGGCGAGGAAATCAGCTTGCGGACTGCGTCCTGGCTCTTGTGACAGAAGGAACAGCGCAACACTTCGTCAGGTCCCGAGCGCCTCAAGACATTGTCTCCTATTTGTGCTTGGAGATGATCTCGTCGATCATGCCGTAGTCGAGCGCCTGCTGAGCGTTCATCCAGAAATCCCGTTCCAGGTCGCGCTCGATCTTCTCCAAGCCCTGCCCCGTATGCTTCGCCATAATCTCGTTGATGTTCGCCCGCATCCGCAGGATTTCCCGGGCGTGAATATCAATGTCCGTCGCCTGCCCGGAAAGTCCCCCCATGCTCGGTTGGTGGATGAGTACTCTCGAATTGGGCAGCGCATACCGCTTTCCCGGCGTTCCCGCCGCAAGCAGCAGCGCAGCGGCGCTGGCCGCCTGGCCGACGCAGATAGTAGCCACGTCCGCCCGGATGAACTGCATCGTGTCGTAGATGGCCATGCCCGCCGTAACGGACCCGCCGGGCGAGTTGATGTACAGTTGAACGTCCTTTTCCGGGTCTTCGGCATCCAGAAAGAGTAACTCTGCTGTCGCCAGATTGGCGACGTTGTCGTCGATCGGAGTGCCAATAAATATGATGTTGTCGCGCAGCAGGCGGGAGTAAATATCATAGGCGCGCTCCCCCCGGTTGGTCTGCTCCACGACCATGGGAATCAGGGTCATGTACGGATCTCTACTGTTCATGCGAGTTTTCGGCGTCCGCCGGAAGCGAGGGATCAAACCAGGCTCGGTTGGCGAACCACTTTGGCGTTGCGGTAAATCAAATCCAGAGCCTTCTGGTTGCGGCGACCAGATTGAAGTCTAGCCAGCCGGCCATTACGTGTCAAGCGCGTTTTCAGCGCCGCCGGTGTTTCGCCCGATCCAGCGGAAAGCTGCCGGATGGCTTCATCAATTTCTTCTTCGGCGATTTCCAAGCGCTCCGCCTCGGCTATTTTCTCAAGAATCAGCCCCCCGCGCACTTCCTTCTCCGCCTCCTGCCGCAAATCCCCGCGCAGCTTCGCCCAATTCAAGTTGGCTTTCTGCGGATCAACGCCCTGGTCGAAGAGTTGGCCTGCCAGGTTCCTCAGCTTCTCCTCCACGCGCTCTTCAACCAGCGCTTCCGGCACGGGGAACTTCACCCTTTCAATCAGCGCGTCCATCAGATTGCGCTTGGCGGCAGCCTCTGCTTCGCGGTCCCGCCGCTCTTCAATCTGTTTGCGCAACACGCCCTTTAGCTCTTCGAGCGTTGCGGAGCTGCTGACCGTTTTTGCCAACTCATCGTCGAGCGGCAGCGCTACTTTGCGCTTCACAGCCTGAACCTCAGCGCGAAAGCGGACCGTTTTCCCCGCCAGCTTGGACTCGGGAAAATCCTCCGGATAAGTCACCTCAAATTCGCGCACGTCGCCCGGACGCGCGCCCTGGAGGTTCTGGTTGAACTCAGCGAGCGTGTTCTTTTCACCCAGCCGGACGGTTCCTTCTGTCGATTCAATCAATGCGGCCTTTGGAAATTTCACGTCCCGCCCCTCGTAGCGCACGTTCAGGACATCGCCGTCGGCCGCAGGCCTGTCTTCGACCACTTCAAAGGTGGCCGCGCCCTCCCGCAATTCCTCGATCGCCTTCTCGATGTCCGCGTCCGTCACGGCCGCGCGCTCCTCGGAAACTTCGAGACCCTTGTAGTCTCCTACCTCAATGGCCGGATAAATCTCGAAGGAAACCTTGCACGTTAGTGGCTGGTCATCCTCAATTTTCAGGTTTTCAAAGCGAGGATTGCCCACCACGGCGAGTTTCTGTTCCTTCACTGTGTCCTCGAAAAATCTGGGCAGCAGAGTCTGAGCCACTTCTTCGCGAATGGATTCGCGGAAGCGGCGCAAGATCAGCTCGCGCGGTACACGGCCAGGCCTGAAACCCGGCACTCGAGCCGTGCGCGCATACTGCGTGGCGAGGCTCTCCGACTCCTTCCGCACTAGATCGAAAGGAATCTCAATAACTAACTCTCGCTTACAGGTTTCCGGTTCCACAGGTCCTCGATTGGGGGGTCTGATTCGTGAAGTTAGCGGGCGAGATCAATCTCGGTACCGGGCCCAGAAGAGTCTGTGTGACAACTGCGGCTGTAGCGGCGATCTGTGACCGCCGGTCTTTATTTTTCAAGTGCTTCGGCGCTCATAGAGCGCCGAAGCACTTGAAAAACGGCAGTTGTCACACAGACTCACAACGGCGACCGGAGCGCCGAGTCCAGACCTGAGGTCCTCGAATCCATATCCAACCCAGCATCCCTAGTATAGCATAGCACTTGCTGCTGTCAATGAGCTGTGCGTTGGGACGCATCGTGTCGGGCAACGCGGGCGCACCCCAAAGGCGCGCGTGGTTGTCGCCGGGCAAACGCAGAGCAACGGCGAAAAGGTGAACAATCTGCTGGCGGGTGTTGCCGCCGTGAACTCCGAGGCGGAAGTGCTGGCATTCGCGGATATTGACGTGCAGCCGCCCGAGGATTGGCTGCGCGCGCTGGTGGCGCCTCTGGCTAATCCGGTAATTATAGTATCCACAGGCTACCCAAATAGCCGCCTGCCAGCCCTTGGGGGTATGCACAATGACTTTTGCGCTGCGTAATATACCCCAAAGAGTTTTCGTGCGCTGGCAGACTTCTGCAATGATGGGTTGCATCCGTCTGTGTTGAAAGCTGGTTGCTGAGCCGGACACTTCATAGGCTAACGAGCTACCTACTGGGGGGAAGTGTTAAGCTTTTGGCAGTTGAGAAGTGACAGTCGCTGTAGGCGCTGTGGGAATGTGGAAATCCGGCCTGGTTTGGGGTTGGGTTCCCAAAGCGCGGTGGAAAGAGGGGGAAGCAAACCTAAAACAAACCTGAAAATTCTTCGGTCTATCCACTTTTATTTATTGTTTTCAATAACATATGGGTGCATGATCGGGAAATGCGTGTTTCTCTTTTAGATCCATGCAGTTATGGGAATTTCGAGGTCTCGATTTTAGCTTTGTTCCGGTTTGTTCCTCTAATGTTCCTTTGTTTTCAACAAGATTTTGGTTCGCACACTTCAACAATCTTTTTTTCGATTCCACCTGCCCCCCGAGTGCGGCTTTTCGGGCTGTGAAGCGCCCCCGGTTATTGGGGATGCAACTTGGACTGGGCGCTTCATGCTTTCGATCGCCTTTACTATAGCGTAGTATACTAAGCTAGGCATGTCCCGTCAAGGTGCTCCCTTGTAACCCGCATCGGCGCACAGATGCTGAGAGGGTTCCGAACTCGAGGCAGGTCGTGCTCTCACCGCCCCTTTCTATAGATGCGCCACCCGCGACTTCCTTCCAGGCCAGCGTGTTGATCTGATGCTCAGCTCGGGTCAAAACTGAATCATGACTCACTGCTTGCACACCACTCCTTGGTCAGAACTACGGGCTTGAGCACCGCCACCGCTTTTGACTTCGTTCGTATGGCTTGCCGCTTGCGGGAAGGATCGGGTTTGAATCCTAGCAGGCAGCCGTCTCGTCACGAAATTCTGTGGTTACCTTCTCGGTTCGGAATTTATTGAGTTCGCAGTCTAGATTGGCCACCACACTTCTTGCATAGCGTATGAAGTGATGTCCTGAGAGCAGCATGGCAAATCCCATGCTGAACTTCGCTGGATTGAGGGAGCAGCGGGCAAGGAGTCGCAACAGGAACTTCCAATACGGTTTCCGATAGGAGGAGAGGATGCCTTGGTAGACGATGGAGCGAACAACGATTCCAACCAGGGGCCAGAGCGGAATTTCCGGCGCTTTCTGCGGCTTGCGGGCCTTCCACACCAGAAGCGAACGATAAGACCGCTCGTAAAATGCCGAGGGGGCGTATATCGAAGCGAGAATCTCGCGGAAACCCTTCAGCATAACAGGCAACGGGATGAGAGTTCTAAAATTGGGCGGATCGAAGTTGCTGGTGGCCATGCTATCCATGACCAACCGGCCTTCTTTCATCATTCGATCAAAAAGTGGAGTCGTCGGAGGCGCCTGCAAAAAGCCGGCCATAGCCCACGGGATGGCGGCGCGCTCAATGAACTCCGTTTGCTGTTCGAAGATATCCTCGGTATCGGAATCGAAACCAATGATGAAGCCCGCCGTCACCCAAAGACCTTCGCTCTGGATGAAGCGAATGCTCTCCA
>NFUN01000163.1 GCA_002197525.1 Acidobacteria subdivision 13 bacterium RH2 MAG17b
ATCAAATAGTGTTACTTGTTAATAAATACCTATTAAATAAAAAGTCATACAAAAGTTAATGAGCCGAGGATGCAACGCTCAGCTTGGAACGCAGCTTTCTGCTTCCAGCCGGGAAGCTGCCGCCGCCGGGCGCACTGCAAGAGCGAGAGGCGCGGCTGCTTTCACGCCGGGTGTTCGTCCGCGCCTGTACACCGCCGCAACTCCCGCTATAGAATGAGGCGAGGTTGCGTCGCGGTTATGGTAGAGGATCAGGCCAAGACGGGAATTCTTCTCTTCGCGCACGGCAGCCGCGTGGAAGAAGCCAACCACGGCGTGCATGAGCTCGCGCGCAAGGTGCAGGAATCAGGCGGCATTTCATACGTGCGCGCGGCGTTCCTCGAAATGGCTCAGCCGGACCTGCACGCCGCGGTGGCGGAAGCCGTCCGCGCCGGCATCGAACGCATCATCGTGATCCCATATTTCCTGACCTTAGGCGTTCATCTGCGCCGCGATCTTCCCGAATTGCTCGCCCGCCAGAAGGAGCTCTATCCCACGCTCGAAGTCGAAGCCGGCGAACCGCTCGAAGGCCACCCATTGCTCCCTTCACTCATTGTTGACCGGATTCGAGCCGTATCGAGAACTCCAAAGGCAATTCCGTGAGCCTGCCGGACCATCGCGCCGTGGTGCGCCGCGTTTGGAACTTGAACCCTCGCACCCGGCAACTCGAACTGGAAATGGCGGGCGGCGAGCGTTTTGATTTTCACCCCGGCCAGTTCATTGCTTTGCACCTTAACTCCGATGGGCAACCCGCCACGCGGGCGTACTCCATCGCTACCGCAACCCGCACCGACAACCGCTTTGAGTTCTGCCTTAACGTGATTCCGGAAGAGGAAACTTCCGCGTGGTTTTCCGGCCTCAAGGCCGGAGACGCGGTGCACTTCACCGGACCATACGGAGCTTTCAAGCTGCGCCACCCGCTCGACCGCGTTTCCGCCTTCATCGCCAACGGCACCGGCATCGCTCCGATCCGCGCTATGTTGCAGGAACTTTACCGCAAGCACCGCGGAGCCGAAGCTTGGCTTATTTTCGGCGCGCGCCGGGAAGCGGATATTCTCTTCCGCGAGGAGTTTGAGCGGCTCGCTCGCGAAAACCCTGGTTTCCGCTTCGTGCCCACGCTCAGCCGTCCCGGTCCGGATTGGACGGGCCACACGGGCTACGTGCAGAAGCACATCAAGAAATATCTGGCCGGCAGGGAAGGGTTCCGCGCCTACGTGTGCGGAAGACCGGAGATCGTGGAGGACGTCCGCCGCCTATTGTGCGAAATGGGCTACGCAGCGGATGCAATCAGTTCTGAACGGTATGAATAACCGGCGTTACCCGGTGTGAGGCCACGCACTTCGACGGGATGAAAGGAGAGCCGCGGGAGCGGAAAACCCGCCCCCGCGATGAAGGGTCAGCGCTTCAGGGGAGAACGTAGCGAAGATCGATGTAGGCCTCGCTCAAATTTGCGTTCTTAGGGTTGTTTGGGGCGACAAACCACGGAGCCCTCGTCAGGTAAGAATATTGGGTGATGAGCTGGAGAGCGCCGTAGTGGGCGTTCTTCCAGAAGTTCTGGATGACGCCGAAGGTGGGCTCCTGAATAGACTTGTTGGCGGAATTCGGTGAGCCAGGATACCCGTAGCCCACATAGGTCACCGCGCCCCCCGGCGACGCAGGAGAAATGATGCTGAAGTTGCGGCCGTAATAGGCGCCGCCATAGTAGCCATAGATCAGCGTCTTGGGCGTTATGTTGTACTCGAAGCCTCCGATGCCGGAATAGGCGTGCACGGGCGAGATCGTAAAATCGGGGCGCACGATGAAGTCCGGGCCGAGACCGAAAATGTAGCGCCCGCCGCCATCGCTATAAAACGTTGTCGCAACCAGGTGGAAGTTCTTGATGAGCTCGAGATTGAAATTCACCGAACCCCCGCCGCCCACGGCGGTATTGGTGCTCGTCAAAGCCGGGTTGACGATCTTGAATTCGCTGAGCACACCGGCGAATTCCACGTGCATCAGCTTGTCTCCTACATGGCCGTCAAATGCCAGTTTTCCGACGATGTCCGGAGCTAAGTTAGGTGTGCTCGTGGCGCCGCCCGTGCCTACTTGTGCGGCGTTGAACCCGGAAGGAAACGTTACTGCGCCACCCGTGTACTGCTCAGCGTTTTCCAGTGAGAGCGCGGCCGTTAAGTTGGGAGTCGCGTGATAAGTGAAACGGAACTGAAGTTGCCGCGACCAAGTGAGGCCGACTTGGTAGTTCGTATCCATATCTTGCGTAAAGAAGATGTCGGATGGCATCGGAGAGATGCCGACGCGGCCGGGAGTCATCAAGCTCCAGGATTGCCCTGCAAGGAACTCGAACTTTCCGTGCTGGAGATCGAGCCAATAGAGGCGAATGCGAAGACTATCGCTGTTGCTGGTGACGAAGGCATTCGTGGGCTGAAAGCCGAGAAAGTCCGTCTCCAGATAGCCGCGAACCTTGTTGGCGCCAAACTGGCTATCCATCATCAACCCGATTCGCGAGTTTTGGATCGAAAGCCGGTTTTCCGTCAGACGCCCGGCGGCGGTGTTTGAAAATGGCAGTGAACCGAAAGCGCCGCCGATTCCGCTCCCAAGGTTTTTGCTCCGCCAGAAATCCGTCGCATCGACGAAACCCAGAGGGGTCAGAGTGGCCCTGCCGATCTGTAATGGGATCGGTGCGACCGGTGAGTTGGGAACCGCCGGATTCATTTGCCGGTCCGAATCAAACGGGACCGAACCCGGCATCGAATCGCTCGCGGCGGAGGGTGGCAGAGCGTTGGCCTCAAGGGTCTTAGGGGTTTTGGGCGCGGGCTGAGTCGCGGAAGCGGCCTCAGCCGGAGCGGGAGTCGAGGGCTGCGAAGCCTTCGCGGAGCGCGCCGCTTGCCCGGACTTGGGGGTTGAAGCTTTCGCTTTCGGCGTCAGCCGCTGAAGTAGCTGCTCCTGCTTCCGCAGCGCCAGGCGAAGCGCTTCTATCTGTTTTTGCTGCTCCGCAAGCTGTTGCTTGAGCAGGTCAACTTCGTTGCTCTTGCTGTTCGCAGGCTGTGATTGCGGCTGCATGGCAGCGCCGGAGGCAGGGCTACTGGTCTGAGCCCGAAGCCCAGGGTTCAGAAAAAGGCTGCTGGCCATAAACATCGCACACACCAACAGCGCTCGATTAGTTCGTTGCATCGTTTGCTCCTCTCATCAAGTGGCCGCCGGCCAGGCTCGGTGTAGCGAATTCCTCGCTGCCGACAGGGTATGGGTCTTAAACATATCGCAGCATATGCGTCCCGTGTTAGAGCAGGATCACTCAATTGTTAAGTTTTTGTTACGGATAACACCACGGATGCGCAGCCTGTTGAGAATTACAAATTATAGTGACGGCTTTTTTTGGTGCGCCGGTGTTCTCACCGGCGCCTTTCGGCGCTGAGGACAGCGCCGCACCAGCGGATGTTGTCACTATAATTTGTAAACCTCAATAGTTCTTCGTCAGAGCTATGGCGAAGAAAAAACTCACAGGGCAGCGTG
The DNA here is from genome assembly GCA_002197525.1 of Acidobacteria subdivision 13 bacterium RH2 MAG17b. Taxonomy (GTDB): domain Bacteria; phylum Acidobacteriota; class Terriglobia; order UBA7540; family UBA7540; genus RH2-MAG17b. The sequence continues at coordinate 3,544 of NFUN01000163.1, forward strand.
ATTTGTAGCGGATGCGGCCTGGAAAACGAGCGTAAAGGTGGAACCCTTGCCGAGCTGGCTTTCCACCTTCACCGTGCCGCCCATACGCTCAACGGCGTGCTTGACGATGGAAAGGCCCAGACCGGTTCCGCCGACTTCGCGCGACCGCGCCTTATCGACCCTGTAGAAACGCTCGAAAATTCGGGAGAGATCCTCGGAGGGAATGCCGGCGCCGTCGTCCGTGACCGCAATAAAGACCTTGTCAGGACCAAGGCATCCGGCGTCCACGCGCGCGTGGCCTCTGGAGCGGTTGAACTTGACCGCGTTGTCCAGAAGGTTGATCAGCGCCTGCTCGAGATGCACCTTGCTCCCCAGTATCTCGCAATCTTCCATCGCGCCACGGACCAGCGCCACTTCGCGCAGCCTAGCCTCCACCTCCACTGTGCGCAGCGCCGCCTCAACGACCGCGAGGATGGAAATTCGCTGCGGCTCGGGCTGCTTCCGGCCGGATTCAAGCTCGGAAAGCACGAGTAAGTCAGAGGCGATGTTATTCAGCCTGAGGGCATGAGCGAGGATGATCTCTAGGAATTTGCGGTTTTGCGCCGGGTCCTCCAGCGCCCCGTCAAGCAGAGTCTCTGCGTAGCCGCGAATGGCAGTGAGTGGAGTGCGCAACTCATGGGAGACGTTGGCGACGAAATCCTTGCGCACTCGTTCCAGGCGCTCCAAATCCGTGATGTCGTGAAGTATGGCTATGGCGCCCTCGCGCCCTGGCTCGGCGAGCGGCGCCGCGTGAACCTCAAAAACCCGGCCAGCCGCCGCGGCAAGGACAAGAGTCTGTTTCAAAGGCGCGTGAGTGGCGAGCGCCTGACTTAGCATTTCCGTCAGTGCCGGGTCTCGGGCCAGATCGTACAGCGGCACGCGCGCCTTCAGCGGGAGCACAGCGCCCACCACGCGGGCGAAAGAATCATTACAAAATATCACGCGCAGGTCTTTGTCTACTGCCAGAACACCTTCCGTCATGCTCGTAAGAATGGCCTCCCTCCGCGCCGATTCCAACTTCAGACGGTCAAGCAGCTCTTGCCACTGAGTAGCGGCGCGGCTCAAGGCTCTGGCGAGCGAGCCGAGTTCATCCGCATCACCCGGCAAGGGACTGGCCGCAGGCAAGCGCGAGTGGACCAGATTTTCGGCAAAGGAACGCAGGCGGCCTATCCGCCTGATGAAAAGGCTGGACTGAACCGAGGCCACGACGATTGCCAGTATGAAAGCTAAGAAAAGTGCAGGGAGAGTAAGGATGAGCAGGTGACTCCGGGTTATCGCGGCTGGCTGACGGCTGAGATAGAAGCCCGCCGCAAGCGCAGTGAGGGCGGCGGGCAGGAAGCCAATCCACAAAAATTTGCGAAAAATCGGGCTCCTCAGAGTCATGGTTCGGAATACAACGGAGACTGGGGAGTGCTGCCTCCGGGCTGGTTTCAGAGTACACCGGTTGATGTACGGGAGGCCAGAAATTGTTTCGGGAAATAGGCGCGGCCGGAATGGTTATGGTTTGCTCTTGCAGGAAGTTGCGTTGCGGCTCAGACTGGCGCTTCTTCCGCAGAGCCGACCGTGAACCGGTAGCCGGAGCCGCGCACCGTTTGCAGGTACTGCGGCCTATCAGGCTGGGCTTCGATTTTTTCGCGCAGGCGGCGGATGTGAACGTCGACAGTGCGCGGCGTCACGAAACGGTCACGGCCCCAAACCTGGTCCAACAGGTTCTCTCTCGCGAAAATCCGGCGAGGGTGAGAGGCCATGAAATGCAAGAGCCTGAATTCGAGCGTGCTCAGCTCCACAGGCCGGCCGCGAACAATCACTTCCTGGGTGCTTGGGTCAAGGCGCAGATCGCGCACCTCGATCACATCCCAGCGCTCTTCCCCGCGCTCCCGCCGGCGCAGCACCGCTTTGATGCGCGCCACCAGCTCGCGCGGGCTGAAGGGCTTCACCACGTAATCATCGCCGCCAATTTCAAGCCCCAGAACGCGATCCACTTCTTCGCCCCGGGCGGTAAGGAAAATCACCGGGAGGCTGCGCAACTTATCGTCGGACCGGACGCGCTTGCAAACCTCCAAGCCGTCCAAGTCCGGCAGCATAATGTCGATCACGGCGAGGTCCGCCGGTCCGCGACGGATCAGATCGAGACCTTCCTGGCCACGAGTACAGCTTTTCACGTCGAACCCTTCCTTACGAAGGGCGTAAGTCACGAGATCAACGATGTCCTTTTCGTCCTCGATCACTACGATGTGGGGAGCCATAAGTGAATTATAGCATTGGTTATATTACACTTCCGTTAAGATCATATGACGATCTTGAGATAGATTCACCTCCTCCTGCTAAGTGCTGCTGTTCGGAATTATGGTTACGTATTTCCCCTCACCCGGCGCTCCGCGCCACCCTCTCCCGCAGGGAGAGGGTGGCGTTTCGAAGGAGGAAGACTACCGGCCCTCTCCCAGGGGGAGTCAGAAAAAATCTATGGATTCTTAAACAAGTATTGTGGTATTATGCATATGCAGTTTATGTTGGCTGTGCAGACGTACATCTCCGCGAGTAAAAACCCACCCTCCTGGTTTATAGGACCAACCTCGAGCAGCGCTTTTACCGCCGTCGCCGTGTCTATAAATTGCTAATTCAAACTGAAGAGGATGTTTTTTCGCATGAAGGAACAAGGAACAGTAAAGTGGTTTAACGCCGCGAAAGGCTATGGATTTATCCAGCGCGAGAGCGGCGATGATGTGTTTGTGCATTACTCGGCAATCGTCGGCGAGGGCTACCGCTCGCTCGAGGAAGGGGCCAGGGTAAGCTTCGAGGTAAAGAAGGGGCCTAAGGGCCTGCAAGCCGATAGCGTGGAAAGAGCCTAGTTTTTTAGCCGGGCGACTCCTGGTGAGCCGCCCGGTCTTCTCGCCCCCTGAATCATGCTGCGCCAGCGATCGCCGGGTGCGTCTCCCACATCTGGAATCCGGGGGGTCGGAATGTTCTTGGACCCAGGCCATACCTGTGTTTCACGGTTTTTAGCTGGGCCAGTTCGCCGTTAAAAGGAGAGTTTGAAGATGTCTCTTAAAATGGGTCAGTACATCCGCCACGCCAAGTACGGCTGCGGGACTATCATCGAGCGGGACGACGACCGGACACTGGTCGATTTCGATACTGCGGGACTCAAGAAGTTCGTCACCTCCATGGCGGTTTTTGAGGCCGCCGAAGGCGTGGCCCCCAAGAAAAAGCGCGCTTCGGGACGCCGCCGCGCGAAGGAGACTATCCAGTAGTCTGCCCCAGTCTTTTATGGGGTCTCCACCAACAGCCCGTTCCTTCCGTGCTTTGGGCGCTTCGTTCATTTTGCCAAATCGCTTGGGTCGTGCTAATCTGTTGATGACGAAAAGAAAACATTCGAAATTGTTAGAGTGAGGAACCGGGCGGATGCCGCTGATAGCAGAAAAGAAAAGGGCGCTGGTTGAGGGTTTTCGAGTTCATCCCAAAGACACGGGCTCGCCTAACGTACAGATCGCGCTGCTGACTGAGCGTATTTCTTATTTGAACGAACATTTTCGCGTTCATCGCAAGGATCACGCCTCGCGCCGCGGCCTGCTTCTCATGGTGGGTAAGCGGAAGCGTCTACTGGATTACTTGAAGCGTACTCATCCGGAAGGCTACAAGCAGGTCATCGAGAGGCTAGGCATCCGCAAATAGCCGGGTTGCGATCTGAGATTTCTGAGTTTAGGGACTTTCAAGCTTGCCGGATGCAATCGGCCCCGCCAATCTCGCGGGCGGCTCGATGCTCTATCTTTTATCCCGCCGTGCTGCCGTGTGGTCTGTTGCCGGATCCCCGTCCCAGTCGAAAACTCACCCATTGGATCATGACCATCAGAAAACGAATTTCCGCGCCAGCAGTCCAAGCGTGGTATGCGCTTGGCGGAGCGCGATAGAAGGACCAGCGCGCGCACAGACGCCGCCCGAAGCACGGAGGATAATTAATGGAACATCAGATTAGCATTCCCTTAGGTTCAAATACCCTGACGATTGAATGGGGCAAGCTCGCCAAACAAGCGAACGGCTCCGCGTGTGTGAGATACGGAGACTCCGTGGTGCTTGCCACCTCCTGCACCGCAGACCCGCGCGAAGGCATTGACTTCTTCCCTCTAACGGTGGACTACCGCGAGTACAACTACGCGGCGGGGAAAATCCCCGGAGGCTTTTTCAAGCGTGAGGGGCGTCCCACGGAGCGGGAGATTCTTACCAGCCGGCTGATTGACCGCCCGGTGCGGCCTCTCTTTCCAGACGGATTCAGGGACGAAACGCAGGTGATTTCCATGGTGCTGTCGGCGGATTCCGAGCACAGCCCGGACATCATCGGCTTGGTCGCAGGCGCTGCGGCGCTCTATCTTTCCGACATTCCCTTTATGAACCCGGTAGGCGCTGTGAGAGTAGGCCTGCTCGACGGGCGCTTCGTGACGAATCCGACCTATGCGGAGATGAAGAGCAGTTTGCTGAACCTCATCGTCGCCGGAACCGAAGAGGCCATCGTGATGGTGGAGGCTGCGGCGAATCAGGTCTCCGAAGCAGCCATCCTCGATGCCATCGCGCACGCCCACACGGAAATCCGCAAGATCACGGCGGCAGAACGCGATCTTTTCGCCAAGATCGGCATTCGCAAGCGCGAGGTCCAACCTCCGGAGCATGACGCAGCGATTGCCAAGGAAGTTTCCGCTCGAGTCAAAGGGTCCTTGCGCGAAGCGATGGATACTTCGAAGCATTCGAAGCTGGAAAGCGAGCGCAAAATCGACGCGCTTCGCAAGGAACTGCTCGAAAGCTATCCGGACGAGGACGAGGAGAAGAAGAAAGAGGCGGCGCACGCCTTTGACGTGCTCTACGAAAGGATGTTCCGTGACGATATCCTGCTCACCCGCCGCCGTCCGGACAAGCGGGCTTTTGACCAAGTCCGGCAGATCGCCTGCGAAGTGGGGCTGCTGCCCCGAACGCACGGTTCAGCGCTGTTTACGCGCGGAGAAACGCAGGCGCTTGTGACGGCCACGCTCGGTACCGCCGAGGACATGCAGCGGCTGGACGCCCTAGAAGGCGAAGCGTTCAAGCGGTTCATGCTGCATTACAACTTCCCACCCTTCAGCGTGGGCGAAGTAGGGTTCCTGCGCGGCCCGGGACGCCGTGAAATCGGGCACGGCAACCTTGCGGAGCGAGCTCTAACCGCCGTGATGCCCGGTGAAGACAAATTCCCTTACACCATTCGCGTGGTCTCTGACATCCTGGAGTCCAACGGTTCCTCTTCCATGGCCACCGTGTGCGGCGGCTGCCTGGCGCTGATGGATGCGGGCGCGCCGATCTCCGACCCGGTCGCAGGCATCGCCATGGGCCTCGTCAAAGAGGGTGACCGCTACGCGATTCTCACCGATATCGCCGGCGCCGAAGACCATTACGGCGACATGGATTTCAAGGTGGCGGGAACGAAGAACGGCATCACTGCGCTCCAGATGGACATCAAAATCACGGGTGTTACGCCGCAGATCATGGCCGAGGCGCTTGAGCAAGCCAAGGTTGGCCGGCTCCATGTGCTCGGCAAAATGCTGGAGGTTCTGCCGGAGCCGCGCACGGCGATCTCCGAATACGCACCGCATATCTATACTCTCCGCATCAATCCGCAAAAGATCGGAGAGCTGATCGGGCCGGGCGGCAAGGTGATTCGCGGCATCGTTGAACAGACGGGCGTAAAGATTGACGTGGAAGACGACGGCCGGGTGAACATCGCCGCCACGGATCAGGCTGCGGCTGATAAAGCCATCAAGATGGTAACGGACCTGATGGCGGAAGCCGAGATCGGCAAGACCTACCTCGGCAAGGTGGTGCGCCTAGCGGACTTCGGTGCTTTCGTCGAGATTTTTCCCGGCACCGACGGGCTGCTCCACATCAGCGAAGTAGCCGAGCACCGCATTCAGGACATCCGCAAAGAACTGAAAGAGGGCGACCAATTGCTCGTCAAGGTAATTTCCATTGAGGGAAACAAGATCCGCCTAAGCCGCAAGGCCGTCCTGCGCGACCAGCAGCAAAAGGCCAACGCGTAACCGGCGGGACCACAGCGCGGTGCATGCAGCTTCTCACCTCAAAACCCTACGACTGTTCTTTTGTCCAACGGCAAAGTGCGGAGTTTTCCAAGACCCGGAAACTCCGCACTACCCGGCTTCGGCCCTTTCCGAAGCGATTTGCCGCAGCTAAACCTCTTCATCCCTGACCAGCATGGTCAAAATCACGGACACAATGCTCACAACCAGCGCGCCCCAGAACGCCGCCCAGAAGCCATGCACGTAGAAGCCGACGTGAAACCAGTGGACCGCGATCCAGGAAGCAAGCCACAACGTAATTCCGTTGATGACGAGGACGAACAGACCGAGCGTAAGGATGATCAGAGGGCAGGACAACAGCTTCAGCACCGGCCGAACAACCGCATTCACCAGACCCAGGATGATTGCCATCACCGCGAACAAGGTCCAGCTATTCTTCGCCGCATGAATGCCCGGCACGAGCCAAGCTGCCAGAAACAACGAAAAACTGATCGCGACCCAGCGAATTAACAACTTCATGGTTGTCTCTGCCTGCGGCCGCTCCTCGCAGATTGCCCTAAAGGCTTTCGAGAGGCCGTTCCGCAACCCGCTCCGCCAGCTTACGTGTGGATTTTAGCTCCCTCAATCCACATTCCGTGAAGATAAAATCCGAGGAGCACAAGACCGTAAAGCACCATAACCCAAGTAAGCAGCTTACCCCAATGGTCAAGCTTCCCGATCTTCTTTCCCACAGTCGATTGTTCCGCCAACATAGAAGTTTCACTCTCCGCTAAATGCAGGGTTTCATCTTCGTGAATCCCCACCATCAACCGGTAGAGCGCCATGCCGGCAACCACGCCGGCAAGCACCAGCCAACCGTAAACAAAGGGCATAATGCTCATGATATCTCTCCCTGGCATCGACCCAAGCCCGCGGCCCTGAAACCGGGCGCGCGGCCTGTATCTTCGCCGAATGCCTCAATCCTTTTCCTCTTATTGAGAATTACAAATTATAGTGACGGCTTTTTTGTAGCGCCGGTGTCCCCACCGGCGTCTTTCGGCGCTGAGGACAGCGCCGCACCAGCGGATG
>NFUN01000164.1 GCA_002197525.1 Acidobacteria subdivision 13 bacterium RH2 MAG17b
ATCGAACCATTGCAGCCGTTTGCGAGCCTCGCGGCTCAACTCGGCCGCGCCCCCCCCCAGGTACCTGGAGCGGGGCATTCCTAAGCCTTTGATCTGCATAGTGACACTCTACCAAGAGTGTCACTAATCATTCTGGACGAGCACATGGCCGTCCGTGCACGTCAAGAGCAGGAACCCGCTCCCGGACGGTGAGCCTCAGCCCTTGGGAACGGAAAAAAACAGGGCGACAGGAGGATTACCTTGGTCTGGCAAACATGCGCCAAATGAGTCAAGTTTTTCCGTGCTCCCTCACCTCCTTCCCCTCTCCCCCCAATTGAGGGAGAGGGTGTCGCGCGTAGCGGGACGGGTGAGGGGCCACGGCTCGCCGGTCTGAGGCTGAGGCGAAGTATTGTTAAGTGAAGATATAGAACGCTGCGTAGCCGAGACCGGCTCCGAGCAAGGAGCCTGCGATCACGTCGCTCAAAAAGTGCATTCCCAGCGCGATCCGGGACATCGCAATGCTGACCGCAAGGAACAGGAGCAATCCCATCAAATCGGGGTAGAACATCCCGACGGCTACGGCTACGGCAAAGGCCGTAAGTGTGTGGCCGGAGGGAAAAGAAAATTGATCCGGAGGCGCGATCTGTGCCCACCGGTGGGGTTCCAGAGCGCAGGGTCGCTTGCGGCCGCTTGCCTTCTTGAGCGCCCGGAATAGGATAATGCTGGCGGCTGCCGCCAACCCGCCGGCCGCAACTGCCACGAAGCGGTCAGAACCGCCAAATCCCAGCAAAATCCCTCCTAAGGCGTACCACAGCCAGCCATCGCCAAGGCGGGTGGCGCAGATCATCCACCACCGGAACCAGCGCGGTGGCCGCCAGCGGTTTACCTTCCGCATCAGCGTATGATCGCGCCTTTGGATGTAACCTCGGATCACTCGTGCCGCCGTTATGCCCATGATTCTCGCACATCTGGCCTGCAGCGCCGCTTAGCAAGGGAACGAGAAGACTCCTGGCGCGCCCAGCGCTGCCACCAAAGGTGCGCAAGAGTGAATTCTCGCACGTAATTCACCAAAGTCGCAACAGGGAGCAGCAATACCAGCGGAGCCAGGATGGCCGTCAACGGCTGCTCCCGCATCATTCCGCCCGAAATCCGCAAGGCGTCCAGGGTAAGCTTGAAATAGCCGCCGGATTCGCCGCGCGCGCGCCCGCGCCCGCGACGCAGACCCTCCAGGAACTCGGCCTTATTCCTTGCACCCGGCACCCAGGTGTAGGTTGTGCCCACCGACGCCAGCGTATGACCGTCGCTGCCTCCAACCCGCGCCTTGCCCATGCGCTGCGCCAGGAGCGCCGCATCGCGGTTGCCCGGACGCAAAACGTGGCCATTGCGCGTTTCGAGCGCCGGAAGATGGCTCTCGCACCAGGCAAAATCCTCAACCTTGCGCGAGCCGGTCAGCCCGGAGAAAAAATGATGCAAGCTGAAGAAAAGCTTCTGCTCCTTGAAGTAAGCCACAAGCGAGGGAAAATCGTCGCGCCGGCGCTGGATTTCCACGTGCTGGCGCTCATTCACGTCATATACGCCTGCGTGAATCGTAGTGCCGCTTGGCAAGCGGCACGTCACTTCCTCGCTCGCGAAAAAGTCGGGGCAACGGCGAAGCGCTTCCGCACCGTCAATGGAATCGTGATCGGTCAGCGTGACCAGGTCCATGCCCCGGCGCTTGAGGCGCCGGTAGACGTCTTCAGGCTGGCTGGTGCTTTCCCGGCAGAAGCCGCGAAAAGGAGGCGGAAAGCACATTCCCGAGTGCCACGAATGGACGTGCAGATCGCACCTCATGATAAATACATACCTAGCCTATGTTACGCAGGAATGAAGCCCAGAACAATTTATGTTACGCCGCGCGGGCCTGACGCTGGCGCACCCGCGCCTTCACGGCGCGGGATATTCTTGAAAACTATGACCGGTGGCTTTTCTCGTGGCATAATGCTGGCTCGCCGTGAAAAAAATCGTACTCGTATTCTTTGATGCCGGCGGAGGACATCGCAGCGCCGCCACCGCCCTCGATCTGGTAATCCGGCGCCAGCAGCGCCCCTGGACGGTCGAGCTGTTCAACCTGCAGGAGGCGCTCGACGGCATTGACCCCTTGCGCAGAATCTCGGGTTTGCGCGTCCAGGATTTTTACAACTTATTGCTCGCCAAAGGCTGGACGCTCGGCAGCCCGCAAATGCTGCGGGTACTGCAAGCTGCCATCCGCGTAGGCCATCGCCACGAAATCCGCCTGCTTGAGCGGCAGTGGGCGCAGCGCCAACCTGACTTGCTCGTCTCGTTGGTTCCTCATTTCAACCGCGCCCTGTTCGAGAGTTTCGCCCGCGCGCGTCCCGGCGCGTCTTTTGCGACCGTGCTCACCGATTTCGCAGACTACCCTCCCCATTTCTGGATCGAGCCTCAGCCGCAGTTCTTCATCTGTGGGTCGGAGCGGGCGGCCGAGCAGGCGCGCTCCATGGGCCACCCTCAAGAAAGGGTTTTCCTCACCTCCGGAATGATCCTGCATCCACGCTTCTATGCACCGGTTGAAGCTGACCGCGTCTCGGAGCGCCGCCGCCTCGGTTTCAACCCTGAACTCCCCACCGGCATCGTGCTTTTCGGCGGCCACGGTTCATCCGTCATGCTGGAGATCGCCGAACGCCTGGGCCGCTCCAAAGTGAACGCTCAGCTTATTATGATCTGCGGCCGCAACGAGTCGCTGGCGCACGCGCTCCGTCAATCGTCGGCCAAGATTCCCATGTTCATCAAAAGATTCACCCAGCAGGTTCCCTATTACATGCACCTCGCGGATTTCTTCATCGGCAAGCCAGGTCCGGGCAGCTTGAGCGAAGCCTTCGCCATGAACCTGCCCGTCATTGTGGAATCAAACGCCTGGACGTTGCCTCAGGAGCGGTATAACGCGGAATGGGTGCGGGAAAAACAGGTCGGAATTGTATTGCGCAATTTCAGCAAAATTGCCCCTGCCGTCAACGAAATGATCCAGCCTGGCAATCTGGCTCGTTACCGGCAGAACGTTTCTGCCATCCAAAACCGGGCGGTCTTTGAAATTCCGGATATGCTTGCGCACATCCTTGAAACCGTTCCCCGCTAAATGGCACTACTACCGGCTTGACGAGGCAGTCGGGTGTCTGTTAACTTGAGGGATTAGGTTAAGCTTGAATTGGAGGTAGTGTGGCAAATCATCGATCAGCCCTGAAGCGAATCAGGCAAACTGAAGTACGAACCTTGCGCAACCGGTCGCACCGCACGCATCTGCGGCACGAAATCAAGCGCCTGCGCGCCGCTCTCGAAGCCAAAGACAAGGCCACGGCTCAGTCGCTTGCCGCGCCAACCTTCGCCCTTATTGATCATTCGGTTCACACGGGCATTTTGCATCGCAACACCGCGGCACGGTATAAGTCCCGCCTCAGCCTGAGCTTGAACTCTCTCGCGTAAAAATCCCTTGTAACAGAGGAATCCCCACTCCGGGCTTTCGCCCGTAGGTGGAGCCCTCTCCCCGCGGCTCACGGGCCATATGCGCCGGGCGGCTAGCTTACGACAGCGCGTCGCCCAGCCGCATCCCCACGAGCGCCGCCAGCACACCCACAATCACGCTGACGCTTACGTAAATGGCGGCTTTGGTCCATTCGCCGTCCTGGATCATGTGAGCCGTTTCCCACTCAAACGTTGAAAACGTCGTGTAGGCGCCTACAAAGCCGGTGGTGATGGCCACCCTCCAGTCCGGGGGAATGGAGACGTGATTCAGAGCGTATTCCCCCAGCAACCCAAGCACGAAGCAACCCGTCAGGTTTACCACGAGCGTTCCGGAGGGAAAACTGGATCCTGTTTTATCCTGCACCAGCCCTTGCAGCCCGTACCGTGCAAGCGTTCCCACCGCGCCAAAGATGCACAGCAGAATAATTCGCAACGCGCTTCACCTTTCTCGGTTATGCCCACCCAGGAAAGAAGCAGGCTACTTATTGAGGTTTACAAATTATAGTGACGGCTTTTTTGTAGCGCCGGTGTCCTCACCGGCGTCTTTCGGCGCTGAGGGCAGCACCGCTACAGCGGATGTTGTCACTATAATTTGTAAACCTCAATAATGCACTGCTGGTTACTGAACCCGGAAAGATTCGCGGTCCGTAACGGCAAGTGTAAGCAGCCAGTGTAACCCTTTGGCCGGTTTCTCGGAAGAGAAACGATCCATCTCGCCTGAGATATCGCTTGAAATAGCAAGTTGCAGGCTTGATAGCCTTTGATACAATCGGGACTGATGCAAGCCACCGCTGCGAAGACGAGCCTGACCATTTGCCATGGCGACTCCAGGAATCTCGATTGGATTCCTTCGGGAACGGTTCACCTTGTCCTAACGTCTCCTCCCTATTGGACGCTGAAGGAGTACCCGGAGCGAAAGGGCCAGCTCGGCCTCATCGAGGATTATGAGGCCTTCCATGACGAGCTTGAGAAGGTGTGGCGGCACTGCCTTCGGGTTCTTGTCCCTGGCGGGCGGCTCGTCTGCGTAGTCGGGGATGTATGCCTTTCTAGGCGCCGTCACGGCCGTCATTCAGTTATGCCCATGCATGCTGACATTGTGGTTCGATCCCGCAAGATCGGCTTCGATAACCTCAGCCCGATCTTCTGGTACAAAATCGCCAACGCCAATTACGAGGTTGAGAACGGTTCCAGTTTCCTGGGGAAGCCCTACGAACCCAACGCCATCATAAAAAACGATGTCGAGTTTATCCTGATGCTGCGCAAGCCTGGGGGGTACCGGCAGCCGACGGAAGCGCAGCGCGAAGCATCCCGCATCTCTAAAGAAGAATATCAGGAGTGGTTTCAGCAAGTATGGAACGGACTGATGGGAGAATCCACGAGGAACCACCCCGCGCCTTATCCCGAGCAACTGGCTTACCGGCTGGTGCGCATGTTCTCTTTCATCGGGGACACGGTGTTGGACACTTTTATGGGTACTGGAACCACCCTTTTAGCCGCTGCGCGTTGCGGCAGAAACGCCATCGGCGTCGAAGTTGAGCCTACCTACGTAAGCCTGGCGAGAGCCAGGATCGAGGCGCGGCTATCAACTCTTTTCTATCAAGAGCAACCCGAAATCATCGTTCGTTGAAGCGCCTTCCGTAAAGCTCGCAAATCCTCCGAACAAAGTTTTCGTAATTGATGTGGCTTTTGAGGTCCGGAGCCGGCGGGGTGCCTGCCAGTTTGGACGTGTTAACGCCGTCATAATCTACCACGATTACACCAAGGGCTTCTGGCAACTCGTTCGGATCATCCGGCGTGTCCCGCAAGGGAATCCTGCTGAAAATCGAAATCGTGTCCTGAACCACCTTCCCCATGTTGAATTTCGGGCGAGGCAACCCTTTGGCAAATGCATCAGGATTTTCGTAGTCTGGAGAAATGTTAACCACCACGATCGCGGCGGCAACGCATTTCCGGTTGTGATTGTGCATGTGATTCGAGTACGCGATGAGGTCTCCATATCTGTTTTTTCTAGCCTTACCGTGTGCGGTCATAATGGTCTTGTTTTCTACGGATACGCGCACCGAAACATTGGGACCGCCTCCTTCGTAGAGCACCAGATCAATGGATCGCTCTGCAACCTTGGTGTGGACGTTGGAATTCTTGTGAGGCTTAAGACCCATTGATTCCAGGGCAGAGTTTAGCGCGGGACACGACTCTCTTAGGTCCGAGACAACAAAATCGGCTAAGGCATCTGAATTTGCTTGACTCCGAGGGTTAAATCCGAGATGAGCGTTGATCCAACTGACATAAGCTTCCGGAGCCCGCATAAGGAGCGTATCGTATCACGTACTGGCCGGAAATAAGGGCTGGGCGTATCGTATTGCGGATTAGGTTTAGGCGGTGAAGTATAAATATAGAAAATCCGGATCAACGGTTCAGCTTGCAGAGGGCCAAAGCCTCAACGCAGGAGGCGTCCAGCGCGTTAGGGGAATCCTTGCGCAAGATTTGAAATACGGTTTCCAGCGGTAACGCATCGCGGTATGGGCGTTTGGCCGACAGTGCGTCGAACACATCCGCCACAGCCAGGATTCGTGCCGGAAGCGTGAGCTGATCTGCCGTGAGCTTCTGGAAATATCCTTTGCCGTCGAGCCGTTCGTGATGAGCGGCTGCAACGTAAGTGAGCTCCCAGAACGCCGGAATATAATGAAAAAACAAAAGATGTTATTTTTTGAGAAAACGAAACGGCAAGTATTTGAAAATAAAGGGCCGAATGGAAAGACGAACCGGAAACGAAACGGAAAATGGCGGCTTTGCGAGCCAATCCTGCAAGAACAAGTTATAGATAACAAGCTGCTTAAATACAATTATTAGAATTCAGAAACGAAACGGAGCAACCGGCAACCTATTGAAAATAAAAGGCGAGGATATGAGCCGCGTCACGCATCCAAGTGCTGCGATTCCGCGGCGAAAATGTCGGGCGAAAACGAGGCATAAGCAGGGAGCAAAACGCCAGAGCCCCCATCGGTGGGCCAAGAGAATTGGCTGGGCCGCATTCGCTGATAAACCCGCAGCGGCGTCACCGCGCTATACTGATTGGCACCATTGCGAAAGCAGGGCGCGCTCCGCGAGGTTCGCATTCATGCCAGATGTTGGGAGAAGGACACAATGGTCCGTTCATGCTTGGTTATTTTGATGGTCGCGGCAGCCGCCATGGCGCAGCAGAACAAAGCTTCAGCCGGTTCTTCCCTTCCGCCCGTGGCGCCGGACCTTGCCGCCCGCCTCGCCAAGTGGAAGCCGGTCAGGATGCCGTTCGATTCCTCTCATCTCACCACGCGCGATCGGCAGATGGTGGAAAAGCTGGTCGAGGCTTCGCAGGACCTCGATGACATCTTCTGGCGGCAGAGCGATCCCGAAGGTCTGGAGCTATACAAACGCCTTGCGGGCAATCCCAATCCCGTCGCCGTTGAGATCCGCCGCTTGCTCATGATCAACGGGGGCCGCTTCGACCTGATTGATAACAACACGCCCTTCGTTGGCAGCGACCCTTATTCGCCGGATGCGTACCTCTATCCGCGCGGCCTCACGCGCCAGGAGATTGAGCGCTACGTGCGCGAGCATCCGGCTAAGAAGGCGGAAATCTACAGTCCTTATACGCTCGTGCGCCGGCGCGGCAATGAACTGGCGGGCATTCCCTATACCGTGGCTTTCAAGCCGTTTCTCGACCGGGCAGCCGCGTGCTTGCGCGAGGCCGCCACGCTCAGCGGCGATCCGGCCTTCGCCAAGTTTCTCCGGATGCGCGCCACTGCCCTGCTCTCCGACCACTTTTTCCAGAGCGATCTCGCTTGGCTCGATATTAAAGACCCGGAGTTCGACGTGATCTTTGCGCCTTACGAAACCTATTTGGATAACGTGCTCGGAGTAAAGACTTCTTACGGCGCTGCCGTGCTGATCCGCAATGAGGGTGAGAGCCGCAAGCTCGCCCTTTACCAGAAGTATATTCCCGACCTCCAGCGTGCTCTGCCCGTGCCGTCCGGGGATCGCCCTCCGCTCGCTGGCCGCGCGAGTCCCATGGAAGTGATGGATAGCCCGTTCCGTGGCGGCGACTTGCGGCACGGCTACCAAGCCGTTGCCGACAATCTGCCGAACGACCCGCGCATACACGCCGAAAAGGGCACGAAGAAAATCTTTTTCAAGAATTTCATGGACGCGCGCGTGGATAATGTCATCCTTCCACTCGCAAAGCGGCTGATGCAGCCCGGCCAGGCCGCGCAGGTTTCCGGCGAAGGCTGCCTCACCTTCGCGATCATGCACGAGATATCGCATGGTCTCGGCCCGGCGTTCGCGCACGTAAACGGCAAGCAGGCGGACATTCGCGAGTCCATCGGACCCGTTTATTCGGGCCTCGAAGAAGCCAAAGCTGATGTAGTGGGAATGGTTGGCCTGAAGTGGCTTGTCGATCACGGCGCGCTCAAACAAAGCGATCTTGACGGCTACTACGCTTCCTACGCCGCCGGGATCTTCCGCACCGTCCGCTACGGCACGGCGGAAGCGCACGGCCAGGCGGCGATGATGGAATTCAATGTTCTCTCGGAGCAGAACGCCATCCGCCGCGATCCCTCAACTGGCCGCTACGTGATTGACTACAAGCTTATGCCCGGAGCCCTCACGAGCCTTGCCAAGGTTCTTCTGGAAATCGAGGCCGCCGGAGATCGCGCGCGCGCCGAATCCTGGTTCCGACGCTACGACGTAACGCCTGCTACGCGCGCCGCGGCCCTCAGCTCAGCGAGCGGCGTTCCGGTGGACGTGGACCCTATCTTCGCTTTCCACGTTCACGTGGAATAGTGAATCGGCTGAGTTATTTTGAATCCTGGCCTCAAGCTTGAGTAACAGTTGTCCGATAACACTGAGAGAACTTCAGCGGGGTCCGCTATTGTCTTGCAGGCGTCGGCATCGGGGTTGAGTTCGTTGAGATCTCCTCGGAGTCTCAACGCGCTATCGAACAAGATCTGCTCGGGCGTTGAAGCATTTCCCTGATGATCCACCGCCGGCGCGGCAAACGCTTTGCTTGCGGTTGTGGTATACTAGCACTGCGCTTGGTATAGCGGTTGTGTTGTGCGGTCCCTCTGGTTAATAGCTGATCTGAGATTTCCCGCCTCCAGTCTTCTCCGTATGTCTCCAGCGTAATTCAAGTCTTGATTGGCAACGCTAGTTGCTGTGCTCGCCCGGAAGCTCGTGTGCGCGCCGCGACCGCTTCCGTCAGAGAAAAGGTAAAACCTTATGCAAAATTTTTCAGAACTCCCGCTTTCCCCTTACACTCAGGAGCGGCTGTCGTCAACTCGCTTTTCGGTGCCGACTCCGGTTCAAGCCGCGGCGATCCCGCAAGCACTCGAAGGCAAAGACGTGCTCGCCACTGCTCAGACCGGAACCGGCAAGACGCTGGCATTCCTGATCCCGGTCATGGAACTGCTCCTGCGGCAAAACGCACCGGGGATCGCGGCTCTCGTGCTTGTTCCGACACGCGAACTCGCCATGCAGGTTGTGGATCAATACAACGTGCTGAGGGGAAAACGGCTTTCACCCGCCGCGCTCGTGGTGGGAGGCTTAGCCGAAGGGCAACAACTCACCGCGATACGCAAAGGCGCTCGCCTGGTGGTCGCCACGCCGGGCCGGCTGGAAGATTTCCTCGACCGCAAACTTTTCCACTTCCACTCGCTGCGAATGCTCGTCCTCGATGAATCGGATCGCATGTTGGACATGGGATTTCTCCCGGCGATTCGCAGGATTGTGGCGGTCCTGCCCAAGGAACGCCAGACGATGTGTTTCTCCGCAACGCTCGAAGCCTCCGTGGCGCACCTCGTCAAGGACTACCTGAAGAATCCAGTGCGCGTCGCGCTGGGCTCAATTCAGAAGCCTTCGGAAAATGTGCGGGTGCAGGCGTTTGAGGTTACCTCCGGCCGCAAGGAACAGGTGCTGCACCGGCTGCTCGCCAAAGAGACGGGCCGCTGCCTGATCTTTGCGCGCACCAAGCGCGGAACTGAGCGGCTGGCGAAGAGCCTGACTCGCGAAGGATTCGCCGCCGCCATGATCCACGGTGACCGCTCGCAATCGCAGCGAACTGCGGCGCTGGCCGGATTCCAGCAAGGCCGCTACCGCGTGCTGGTGGCCACGGACTTGGCCTCGCGCGGCATTCACGTCCAGGACATCGCCCACGTCATTAACTACGACCTGCCTGAAGTCGCGGAAAGCTTCATCCATCGGGTAGGGCGCACCGGGCGCGCAGGCAAACACGGCGTCGCTTCCACGCTTTTCGCCAAAGACCAGTTGCCGGAGTTACACCAATTGGAGCGTTCGCTCGGCATTCGCATGGAAAGAATGCGGACGGATGACAACGTATCTGACGCACAGGACCGGATACGGGTGAAAATTAATCGCGTTGAATCGCGCTCCGGCCCCAGAATGGCCCGGCTTCCGGGCGAGGTCTTGCAAGCTCAGTAGCATCAGGCCGCGGACCCGCTCTCCGGATCCGCGGCTTTTCCTTCTGCCAAGCCTTTCATAATTCCCCTACCCAATAAAACTGCCTCATTCGTCTCACCTGTTCCGCTGCGATCTGCTAGGCTTTACCGGAGGACTGAATGGCGGGATTAGTGCGGTCCCCAAGCGAATGCCGTCCGCGATAGCGGGCCCGATCTCGCATACGAAAGTTGTCCATCGAAGTCTAGCGGCTCTTTAGAATCAACAAAACGCTTCGCAGGGCATAGGACCCGTAGCCGAGAACGGGGCGGGACGCTGAAGTAGATCGGGAGCGCCGTGGTCCTGGCCCAGACGATTGATAACCCAATGAATTCGTTGCAAATCTGGCATCCTTACACCCATCCCACGCTTGACCCGCCGCCGATTGCGGTCGAGAGCGCGGAGGGCGTCTACCTATACACCGAGGATGGCCGCCGGCTGATCGACGCCATCTCTTCGTGGTGGGTTACGCTGCACGGGCACGCCCATCCAAGGATCGCCGCCGCCATCGCCGCGCAGGCGCAGCGGCTGGAGCAGGTCATCTACGCTGGCTTCACGCACGAAAAGGCGGAAGCGCTGGCCGCCCGGCTGCGCGAGGTTACGCCGCCATCGCTCACGCACCTCTTTTTCTCCGATGACGGCTCTACAGCCGTCGAGGTAGCGCTGAAAATGGCCGTACAGTTTTGGCACAACCAGGGCAAAGCGCAGAAAAACCGGCTGATCGCGCTCGAGCGCGCCTACCACGGGGATACCACGGGCGCCATGTCGGTGAGCGCAGATTCCAGCTTCACGGCGGCCTTTCGCGGTATGCTCTTCCCCGTCTACCGGGCGCATTCCGCATACTGCTTTCGCTGCCCTGTGGGAAAGACGCGCGCAACATGCTCCATCGAGTGTATCGAGAGCCTTGAAGCGCTACTCGAACGGCATGCCGAGGAGACGGCCGCCGTAATCGTCGAGCCTCTGCTGCAAGGAGCCGGAGGCATGATCGTCCATCCGCCGGAATTTCTACAGAAAATTCGGGACCTGACGCACCGCTACGGCGTCCTGCTCATCGCGGATGAAGTCCTCACCGGCTTCGGACGCTGCGGGCGTATGTTTGCCTGCGAAGTGGCTGGCATCGAGCCGGACCTGATGTGCCTTTCAAAGGGGCTTACGGGCGGATTTCTTCCCCTCGGCGCGACGCTGTGCAGCGGACGAGTCTTTGAAGCGTTTCGCCAGCCGGACCGTCGCGCCACGTTCTTTCATGGGCATTCCTACACGGCGAATCCGATTGCCTGCGCCGCCGCGCTCGCCAACCTGGAAATCTTCCGGGACGAGCCGGTTTTTGAACGCATCGCCGCCATCGCACGAATACACCAGGAACAGCTTGAGCGTTTTCGGAGCCACCCGGCGGTCTGCGATGTGCGCAGCATCGGCACGGTTGCCGCAATGGAGTTGAAGGCCGATGACCCCGGATATCTTTCCGCCCTCCGCCCGCGCCTTTATGACTTTTTCCTCTCGAAAGGTGTCTTGCTGCGCCCGCTCGGCAACGTCATTTACGTTCTTCCGCCTTATCTCATCACGCCCGATGAACTGCGAAGCGTTTACGGGGTAATTGAAGAGGCGCTTGAGAAGGTCGTGCCGAGTGAGGGGTGACGTGAAAGCGGTGGTCGGATCTGTTTTTTGCAGCGGCAGCCCCGGGCTTACATGACGGACAGACGCCCGTCAGCTTTACAAACCGCCGGGCTGAGGGCACAGAGATTCTATGATCACCGGATACAGCAGGAGAGGAGTTCGCACCGGAGGGTGCGGCGTGCGCAGTGCTCGCGCCTTTAAGTTGTTCATACACTTGCCGGATCGCGTGCGGGGCAAGATCGAGGGCGCGAAGGTTGAAGGCAGAAGAGGAGAGCAGGCGGCGCTCCACTTGCGAGAGCGACTCGCCTTGCTGGATGCCACCTTGTACTCCAGCCTTCAGCCAACCGAGAAATCCTTGGAAGGCGGCCAGGTCTTTCTGAGGGCCGGGTTCCCCGTGGCCGGGCACGAAGACGTCTGCGTTCCATTTTTCAAGCTTTCCCAGAGCCGTGATCCAGCGCGTGATGTCTCGCGAACCTACCTGCGGCACGTAGCCGTTAACGTAAAGGTCGCCCAGAAAAAGCGTCTTATCCTGAGGAAGGTAAACCACCGCGTCGCCACTATTCTTCCCTGGTGGCCCACAGTTCATACTCACGACGCGGATCTCCTCGCTCCCCAAATGAAAAGTTGTTTCGCCCGTGAAAGTTTGAGTGGGCAGGGTGAAGTGAATCCCGCGCATGCGAACCGGAAGCTCAGGGTCAAAAGACATTCGATGGCCGAGCGACAATTGATAAGACTGCATCTGCGCTTCCGCCGCGGAGGTCGAGACGATAACCGCGTGCTGCTCGGCGAAGACTTCGTTGCCGAGCACCTGGTCGGCTTGCGGGCCCAAGTTAATGACGAGGCGGACGGGAAGGCCGGTGCGCTGCCGGATCTCATAAAGAATCTCGCGCGCGTGAAACGGATTGTTGGCGGTATCGATCACCACCACGCCTTGATCCGTGATGACGAAGCCCACGTTTACGGCGCGGTTGAAGTCCGGGTCGCCGTTCTGATCCATGATATCCTCGGGAACCCAAACAAACGTGTGCGGCGCGATCTGCTGCACTTTGTAATCGCCTTGGGCGGCACACGGCGCCCGCAGAGGGAAAAAGCCGATCGCGGCGAAAAGCGCCAGCCACGCCGCGAAATGCCGCTGGGAAGCCGCATGCGAATCCTTCGTGTTTGAGCGCACCTTGGACATGACCGGATAAGTCCCAAGATATTGAAGATCGCGGGACGGTGCAAGGGGGACCGGCGGACAAGGCGTGCTGTTTACCGCCGTTTCCCGGCAAGCGTGTCCCCCAACGTAGCGCGTCCCCGCCGAGTTCCACGTGCTGTTTACCGCCGTTTCCCGGCAAGCGTGTCCGGAGCGTGCCTTCAAACGTCCACGAAAACCTGCGCACGCCAGAGGTCACCCTCTCGCGCGAACGCTAATTGATGGTAGGTCACCGCCTTGACCAAGGCCTTCAAGCGATGCCGGGACGGGTCAAACCGCTCGCCCCGCCCGGTGGCCGATAATGAAGTTTCAGTCAGGGCTCCAATTTCAAATCGCCGCAGGAGCCATCCCTCTGCATCCTGCAAGTAGAGGATCTCACTGAGCCAGTTCACGAGCAACCCTGGCCAGTCCGGACCGTGCACGCTCAGATTCAGCGAGTGCTTTATGGAGACCGAATCCAAATCAACCCGCAAATGCGTAAGGGCGAGCGCCGCGTTGGCAAACGCCTCCTCAGGCGTCTTTCCAAACGCTTCAAAGCCCACGTCAGCGGGATGCTCTAGAATCCGGAAAGGCTCTTCAGGCGTCACAATTCTCCTGTCCCGGAATTATAGCGTGATCTTCGCGCCGTCCTCTCCGGGAGGATCGACCAAGCCGCTGCTGAGCTCGCGCGCCGTTTCGCTTAACAGAACCGGCTGTCCCCAGGCGCTAGGGACGCACGTCAGCGGCGCGCAAAAAGTTTGCCTTTTAGGGAACTCAATCGGTACGATGACTGGTGCTGTTTCGCAGCGTTCTCCGGAACGCCGGCGCGAGACTTTGCATCGCGTCCGCTCAAATCTAACGTACAAAATTCAAGGAGCCGTCCTAAACCATGGAATGGGTAGCGCTGGGTATCGTCGCCGTCGCCATTATTGCCGTAGCTATCTTGATCGCTCGCACCAAAGACGCTTTGCGGCGCCAGGCGGGCGATTTGAATAAGGCATGGTCTGATATCGAGGTGTTGCTCAAGCGGCAAAACGATGATCTCCCGCGCCTGCTGCAGACCTGCCGCAGCTATATGCCCGGAGAGCAGGGCGCTCTCCAAATTGTAACCGAGTCGCGGGCTGCCTATCTGAAGGCGAAGAGCATCCCGGAAAAGGCTTCGCGCGACGCAGCGCTGCGCAGCGCCCTGCGGGCCATGTTTGCGCAAGCCGCGCGCTATCCCGAACTTAAAACCAACAGCACATTTTCTCAGCTCCAGAATGAGCTGCTCGAAATTGAGGAAAAAATTGAGGATCGCCGCGAGATCTTTAACGACGATGTGCGGCGATTCAACCGCCGTCTTGCAGGTCCACTAGCCGGTTGGCTGGCTGCGAAGATGAAGCTGCGGCCTCATGCGCTTTTTGAGGCTTCGGAGAAGACGACAAAAACTTCAGCGGCCTCCTTCAAATCCGAATAGCGCCCTTTCGCGGGCGGACTTGGAAGTCTGGTCCCGTCGGCGCGAGATCGCGCTCAAGCCCAATAAAAAAAGGCCCGCTAGGGTGAAGCGGGCCTTGGGGAAAGGAGAAAATACGGGAGCGTTACCTCTTCTTCTTTGCGGCTTTCTTCTTTGGGGCCATCTGTTGAGTAACCTCCTCTCCAAAGTATCTAAATCTCAAGCGTAGCGCCACAAATTGGGGTACAGCGCATCGCTGCCCCTATATGTAGTATTGTTACGGCGCGATGTCAAGGAAAAAGTTAACGTCCAGCGGCGAGTATGACCCGGCCGTGTCCTTCGCTTGGAATTCCAGGAAACACCGAATGATCGGATTTTCCGGCTGCGTGTGAAGATGGCGGATAAAATCACGCTCGCCGGATACTTCCGCTCTGCGGTATGATGCGCGTTCGGGCGATCCGTAAGGACACGGATTGCCGCCAGTGCAATGAGGCGCGATGACCAGCGGTCCTCCGAAACCACTTCTCGTTTATGACGGCGATTGCAGCTTTTGCCGCTTTTCGGTGGATTACTGGCGCAAGCTGACGGACGACCGCGTCGATTACGCTCCATTCCAGCAGGCCGCCGCCAATTTCCCTCAAATTCCCGCCGAACAATTCCGCCAAGCGGTCAAGCTGATCCAGCCGGACGGTTCTATCTCAAGCGCCGCAGAAGCCGTCTTTCGCGTTCTCGCCTGCGCCCACGGTTACGCGTGGCTGCTTTGGCTTTACATGCGGATGCCAGGCTTCGCCCTCGCAAGCGAGCTGGCTTACCGGCTGGTCGCACGTAACCGCAATTTCTTTGACAGGGCCAGGATTGTTTTGTGGGGGCGCTCCGCTGAGCCGCCCACGCATTTCCTCACTCGGTGGCTCTTTTTACGCCTGCTGGGTTTGGTTTATCTCGCAGCGTTCGCTTCGCTATCGCCGCAGATTCTGGGCCTCGTGGGCGCGCACGGAATCCTTCCCGCGCGGAGTTTTCTTGAGGTGGTCGCGCAACACCTCGGGCCGGAGCGCTACCGGCTCTTCCCCACTTTAACCTGGTTAAACTCAAGCGACGGCTTCCTGAAGTTTTTAACCGGGGGCGGCGCCGTATTGTCCATCCTGCTCATAGCCGGTGTAGCTCCAGGCCCTGTCTTAGTGGTGCTGTGGGTTTTCTATTCATCCCTCGTCACTGCCGGCCAGGACTTTCTGTCCTTCCAATGGGACTCGTTATTGCTCGAAGCTGGATTCTTGGCGATCTTCTTCGGGCCCTGGCGGCCGTTCGATTTCCCGTGGAGAAAACCGGTCTCCACGGGCGAGCCGCCGCCTTCAAAAACTGTAGTCTGGCTTTTTCGCTGGCTGCTATTCCGCCTCGTGTTTCTTTCCGGATGCGTCAAGCTCTTGAGTCACGACCCGGCGTGGCGCAACCTGACGGCGCTCGATTATCACTACGAAACCCAGCCTTTGCCCACGCCGCTCGCATGGTATGCATTTCAGTTGCCTCGCTGGTTCCAAAAGTGTTCCACCGCGGGCGTCTTTGTGGCTGAACTCTTCATTCCTTTCCTGATTTTTGCGCCGCGCCGGCTTCGCTTTGTGGCTTGCGGACTGCTCGCCGGCTTCCAAATCCTGATCGCTTCGACGGGAAACTATGCGTTCTTTAACCTGCTGACAATCAGCCTGTGCGTCCTCCTACTCGATGATCAGGCGCTGCGCCGCGCTCTGCCAAGGGCGCTCACGAAGCGCCTTCAGCCGGCGGTTATGAACCGAAAGCGGTCTGCCGCCAGAACCGCAGCTTCCGCTGTGCTTGCGGCGGGGATTTTGCTTGCAAGCGGGAGCTTGGTTTGGATCACGCTTTTCGGAGCGCGCAGCACGCCGCGCGCTGCGCTGGAACTCGTGGACTGGGTTGAGCCGCTGCACGTGGTGAGCAATTACGGACTGTTTGCCGTCATGACGACTTCGCGCCCGGAAATCATCATTCAAGGGAGCGATGACGGAATGCATTGGCTGGACTACGAGTTTCACTACAAGCCCGGCAACCTGAAAAAAACGCCGTGTTGGGTTGCTCCGTATCAGCCGCGATTAGACTGGCAAATGTGGTTCGCTGCTCTCAGTAATTATCAAAGCAATCCTTGGTTCGTTAACCTCATGATCCGGCTTCTCCAAGGGTCGCCGCAGGTGCTCGGCCTCTTCGCGCAGAACCCCTTTCCGGATTCGCCGCCGCGGTACGTGCGGGCCATGGTCTACGACTGCCGGTTCACGAATTTTACGGAGCGCCGCGCCACTGGCGACTGGTGGCAACGCAAACTCGAAGGTTCTTATTTCCCGATGGCGGCGATTCGCCAGCCCTAAGGACTGGCCACATCCCGCGCCCTTCACCACTCGCTCAATAGATGAAACCCGAATCGCGGCGGGGCGGCTCGCTGGGCGGTTCCGGCTGGCTGGTCTTTTGTAACGCCTTGTTCCGGCGAAGGGCGGATTGAATCATCATGAATTGTCCGACGTTGTCCGCATTCAGCATGCCGACGAGCCTGCCATCGTGCTGCACGGGCAAAGAGCGGCAGTGGCAGTTGTGCAGCAGCGCCAGCGCATGTTCGAGCATGTCGTGAGAATCCGCCATTTCGAAGTCGCGCCGCATCGCATCCCGCACAACTGCGCTTGAGCCGTCCTGCGCGAGCGCTCGCAGGAGGTCCTCTCGCGTGAGCACGCCGAGGACGTGATCGCCGAACACCACGGGAAAGTCCTGCTGCCATCCTCCGAGCACGTGCTCAACCGCCTGAGAAAGCTTGTCATCCGGATTGAGCGTCTGAAAATCCGTCAGCATCACCTGTTGAACCGGAATGCCGCCGACCGACGTGCGAATGAGCGTCGTGGAGGCTTCTGCTTCCGCGCCCATCCAGACGAACAGGGCAATAAATAAGAGAAACGGATCGGAAAACAATCCGATGAAACCGAAAATCAGCGCCATGGCCTGGCCTACGTGAGCAGCCACCTGAGTTGCTTGCGTGTATTCCATTCGGGTGGCCAGCAGCGCCCGGAGCACCCGTCCGCCGTCCATGGGAAAGGCGGGGATCAGATTGAAGCCGGCCAGCCAGACGTTTGCCACCATCAGGTTTTCGATAAAGTTGCCGCCTGACCACCGGAGGTCGCTCCAATGGGGGCGCACACCCGATGCCACAACCAGAGCGAGCAGCACGGCGGCAATCACAACGTTCACCGCCGGACCGGCCAGAGCCACCCGCAACTCTTCGCGAGGCTTTTCCGGCATCCGTTCGAGCCGGGCGACGCCGCCAATAGGAAGCAGAATAATGTCCCGCGTGCGGATGCCGTATCTGCGCGCGGTCAAAGCGTGACCCAACTCGTGCAGCACGACGCAAGCAAAAATCGCCAGGACGAACAGCACCCCCACCAGCGTGGTGGCCAGGTTGTGTCCGTTCGCCCAATTCGCGAATAGGATGAAGAGGATGAGGAACAAAAACGTGGCGTGCATGTAAACGTTGATTCCCGCTAATTTGCCGATCTTCCATGACCAACGCATCCGATCGTCTCCCGCCCCCCAAAGGTACAGCTATCAAGAGGCTTAGGATTGTTCCCCGCTTTAGTTTGCTCCCCTGCTACCTCAATCGCAAGTCTGCCAGGTAGTGGTACAGTTTGGTTGTTGTAGCGGCGAATCTGCCCGCGAATATCGAGGAGAACACGATGAACAGTGTACTGGCCATCCAGCACATCGAGTGTGAAACGCCCGGTCTCATCGAGGAAGCGCTGAAATCGGCGGGTTGCTCCGTTGAGTGCGTACAGAGCTTCCGCGGCCAGCCGGTTCCGAAGGAGCTGGGCGCGGCGCGAGGGCTGGTGGTGATGGGCGGGCCGATGGGAGTATACGAATCCCCGCGATTTCCCTTTTTGCGCGATGAAATGCGATTGATTGAGCGCACGCTGCGCGAAGCGAAGCCGGTGCTGGGCGTCTGCCTCGGCAGCCAGTTGCTGGCCGCCGCGCTGGGATCGGAAGTGCGAAAGGGCGCGCAGAAAGAGATCGGGTGGCACACAGTCACGCTCGCAGAATCTGCTTTGCACGATCCGCTGCTGCAAGCGGCCAGCCGCTCGTTTACCGCCTATCATTGGCACGGCGACGTTTTCGACGTTCCGGCTGGCGCCACAAGCCTTGCATCCTCCGGCCTCACGGGGTGCCAGGGTTTTCGATACGGCGGCAACGCTTACGGCTTTTTGTTTCACATGGAGATCACGCACGAAATCCTCACGTGTATGCTTCATGCGTTTCGCGAAGAGCTTGAGGAAGAACATCTCAGCGCGGATGACATTGCCAGCCGCGTCGCTGAACATCTGCCCCGCTTGCAAACAATCGGGCGCTCAGTCTTCGAGCAATGGGCGGCTTTGCTTGACAACGCGCAAGGCTAAGCGCATTCGCCGCGTGCGCCGGGCGCGAGACGAGCAGGAAGCTGGCGCCCACCGGTGCAGCTCAAGGCGTTTTTTCAGGCCGCAGAAGGGGAAAGAGGATCACGTCCCGGATCGAGCGCGAATTGGTGAGGATCATCGTCAGCCGGTCGATGCCGATTCCTTCTCCGCCCGCGGGCGGCATGCCGTAGCTGAGCGCGCGGATATAATCCTCGTCGACGGCGTGGGCGGTGAGGTCGCCTTTTTGGCGCAGCAACTGCTGGTATTCGAAGCGGTCCCGCTGCTCGGCCGGATCGTTCAGCTCGCTGAATGCGTTGGCCACTTCCATGCCGCCAACGTAGAGCTCAAAGCGCTCAACGAAATTCGGATCATCAGGCTTCTGCTTTGAAAGCGGCGAAACCTCGAGCGGATATTCGGTGATGAACGTTGGCTGAATCAGGTGTTCCTCGGCAACCAACTCGAAGAATACCTGTAAGAGCTCACCGGGTCGTTTATCTTGGGCAAAATCCTGGAGGATCGGCGTGAGACCACGGTGCAATAACCAGCTGTTGATGCCGGGAATCCGGGTTCTCAGAGCCTCAGGCTCTTCCAGCTCTGGTAGGGTCAGCGTCCCCGCTTCGGCAGGCCAATACCGGACGACGGCCTCTTTCATCGTGATGTGATGGAAACGCTCGAAGGAAATCGTGTGGCCATCGAACTCGCACTCATGTTTTCCGAGCACGGCGTGGGCGGCGTGCCGCAGCAGCCGCTCCGTGAGCGCGATCATGTCCCGGTAGTCCGCATAGGCCTGGTAGAACTCGAGCATGGTGAACTCGGGATTGTGCTGCGTGGAAATGCCTTCGTTGCGGAAATTGCGGTTGATCTCATAGACTCGGTCGAGACCGCCCACGATGAGCCGCTTTAGGTAAAGCTCGGGCGCAACGCGAAGGTAAAGGTCGATGTTGAGAGCGTTGTGATGAGTCACAAAAGGCCGGGCCATGGCGCCTCCGGCGAGCGGCTGCATCATGGGCGTCTCCACTTCCACGTAACCATGGTGGTCCAGGAACTCGCGCAGGGCGCGAACCAACCGGCTGCGCCGCATGAAGATTTCGCGTACTTCCTCGTTCACCATCAGGTCGAGATAGCGCTGGCGGTAGCGGATTTCCACGTCGGCGAGGCCGTGCCACTTTTCGGGCAGCGGCAGCAGACTCTTGGCAAGAAAGTGCAGGCGCTCAGCGTGAACCGTCAACTCGCCCGTGCGCGTGCGGAAGAGAGTGCCCTCGACGCCGACGATGTCGCCGATGTCCAGCATCTTATAAAGCTCAAAATAGCGCTCGCCGACTGCGTCCAGCCGGACGTAAATCTGCAGCCGCTTTCCACCGCCCGCCAAGTGCGCGAAGCCCGCCTTGCCGTGCGGCCGCATGGTCATCACGCGTCCGGCCACGCGCACGGAAATTCTCTTCGCTTCCAGTTCCTCCGCCGTGCGCTCCGAATACTCCGAGAGGATTTCCGGCAACGTGTGCGTATATTCGAACTTGCGGGGATAAAGCTCGAAGCCAAGCCCCGCGATAGCCCGCAGCTTTTTCTGCCGCTGAAGAATTAAGCTCTGTGCCTCATGATCGTCGGCGTGCAAACGCACCTCCTGGACTGAAACGCGAAAATCTTCAATTGAGAATTACAGATTATAGCCCCGTGTCACCACCGGCGGTTTTCGGCGCTGAAGACAGCGCCGCACCATGGGAAACGGTTAATCGCGCATTATATCAGGAACGCAACGACCGGTTGATGCCCCGCCGGGATCGTGTAGTGTAAGATCATTAAAGCCGCACCGCACCCCTCAGAAGAGCGCACACTCGACCGCCGCGACAGCATGAATTTGCGCACATTGCACCATCATTGGTGCAAAAGGCGCGGCGGTGGAGACAAATGAGACGAATGAGACAGTTTTTCAGTGCGTAGTCACGGCGGCAGGAACGCCGAGCGGAAATGAGGCATAGGCAGTGAGCAAAACGTCCGCGCGTTCGCCCGCGGCGAGCCTGAAATACCCGGCGGCGGCGATCATGGCGGCATTGTCGGTGGAAAGCGCGGGCGAAGGGAAGAAGACGCCCAGCCTAGCCGCCTTTGCCGCTTCGCTAAAGCGGGCGCGCAGCAGAGAATTGCACGCCACGCCGCCCGTCACAAAGATGGAACTCACGCGCTCGTTTCGCGCTGCCTGAAGCGTGCGCTCGACAAGGTCCGCAACTACGCCTTCCTGAAAGCTTGCCACCAAGTCCAGCGTCGCTTGTGAGCATTGGGCGAGGATCTGCTCCATCGTGACGCTGCCTGCGGCCTTGCGCCATTCGCGGCGCCTCTCGGCTTCGGCGGACAGCTCGCCGCCTCGTACGCGATAGAGCACGGCCGTCTTCACGCCCGAAAAGCTGAAATCATACGGATTGCCCTTCATCCGGATCGGCCCGAATCTCACCGCGGACGGGTTGCCGTGGCGCGCCAGCTTGTCGATCACCGGCCCGCCCGGATAACCGAGCGCCAGGAGCTTCGCGACCTTGTCGTAGGCCTCGCCGGCGGCGTCATCGCGCGTCTGGCCGAGACGGCGGTAGGAAAACGACGGCGTGGCGGCTGCCGGACCTTCTTTCGCGCGCACGTAAAAAAGGCTCGTGTGGCCGCCGGAAACCACCAGCGTGACATTCGGAAAGGCTGCTTCTTCCACCGCCAGCCCGGCGCGGCGCGCCAGCTTGTTTTCGAGCCACGCCGAGTGAATGTGCCCTTCGAGATGGTTCACGCCGATCAGCGGTTTGCCGAGCGCAAGCGCCAAGGTCTTGCCGTAAACCAATCCCACAAGCAGCGAGCCGATCAGGCCAGGCCCCTGAGTCACTGCGATGGCATCTATCTGATCCAGGCGAACTTCAGCCCGGCGGCAAGCTTCTTCTACCACCGGCGCGATCTTCCGCAAGTGTTCGCGGCTCGCGATTTCCGGCACGACGCCCCCATACTTTTCGTGCGTCATCACCTGGGAGGCGACGACGGTGGAGAGAATGCGCTCGCCGTTTTCCACCACGGCGGCGGCAGTCTCATCGCAACTGGATTCGATGCCAAGCACGAGCATTCGAGTATCGCTCCAACTAATACAAACGCATTTGTTGATGTGACGCCACTCTAGCGCCGGTGTCCCCACCGGCGAAAAACCGGCGACGACGACATCGCCGCACCAGCAGACATCACGCCGCTTAATGCGTTCGTGTTAGTTATGTTAGCATACACAACGAGTTACCCTGGCGAGCCTCGGAGGGTACGGCCTGCCGGAGAGTCTGTGTGAAAACTACGGCTGTAGCGGCGGTCTGTGACCGCCGGTCTTAATTTTTCAATAACTTCGGCGCTCATAGAGCGCCGCTACAACTCAAATACGGCTGTTTTCACACAGACTCTGGAAAGCGCTCTCACAGCGCCAAGCTTACGACTGCGAGGTGAACATGGAGATTCGGAAAGCCGTGCTGCCGGTGGCGGGTCTTGGCACCCGCTTCCTTCCCGCCACGAAGGCCCAGCCCAAGGAAATGTTGCCGATTGTGGATAAGCCTCTCGTGCAATACGCCGTCGAGGAGCTGGCGAACTCCGGCATCTCCATGGCGATTTTCGTGACAGGGCGCGGCAAAGACGCCATCGAGGACCACTTCGATTTTGCCCCCGAGCTCGAGGAGATGCTGAAAGGACGCGGCAAGGAGCAAATGCTCGAGGTGGTGCGTTCCGTTTCGAGCCTGCTGCAAATGACTTATGTCCGCCAGAAGACTCCGCTTGGCCTCGGCCACGCCATTCTGGTGGCCCGCGACCTGGTGGGCGATGAGCCCTTCGCCGTTGTGCTTTCGGATGACGTCATCGATGCCCCGGTGCCCTGCGTCAAGCAGATGATGGACGTGTTCGCGCGATACGGCCGCAGTGTGGTGGCCATTCAGCGCGTGGAACGAAAGGCCACTTCGAGCTACGGAATCATCAAGGGCCACCCTGTCGTGGATCGCGATTGGGACGGCCGCCTGTTCCGCATCACCGATATGGTGGAAAAGCCGGAGCCGCGCAAGGCGCCCTCTAACTTGGCGATCATCGGCCGCTACATCCTAACGCCCGCTGTGTTCAACGAGCTTGCTTCCACGCCGCGCGGAGCAGGCGGGGAAATTCAGCTCACAGACGCCCTCCGCCGCTTACTGCAAAAGGAGCCGATTTATGGCTATGTTTTCGACGGTAAGCGTTATGACGCTGGAGATAAGCTTGGCTTCCTCGAGGCCACGGTTGAAATGGCGCTCAAGCGCCCGGAACTCGGAAAGGCGTTCCGGAAATACCTGAAGGGTTTGCGAATTTGACCTCCGGCGAGCGCTGGCGATCCCCCTCGCCTGAGCAAGGGCGGGCCTATTTCGTCACCGGAGAGGTTTCCGGTTTTTTGGCAGGCTCGGCCGGCTTGCTCTCCGAGGTTTTTGCGCCGTCTGATTTGGCGTCGGACGTGGAGGACGGGTTGCCGCTGTCGGGGCTCGATTTGCGAGCGTAGTCGGTGATGTAGAAGCCGCTGCCCTTAAACTGGATGGCGGGTGAGGAGAGCAGCCGTTCGAGTTTCCCGCCGCACTTCTCGCATTTGCGGAGCGGCGCGTCGGAGAACTTCTGGATCTTCTCCACGATGGCCCCGCAATCCTTGCATTGATATTCGTATAGCGGCAATGTAGACCTCCTTAAGCCGGGTGAGTTTTAGTATACCAACGCCACTACAGCCGCGTCAAAAGCGGGCGGCGCGCGATGACGGCGTTGACAAGATTTTGCAGCGAAGCATAGACTCGAATTTTAGCCGCGCGCGCTCGATGAAAGCTGCGAACACCTATGGCGACTCGGATAGCCTATCTCGACTGCCCTTCCGGCATCAGCGGCGATATGTTTTTGGGAGCGCTGCTCGGCGCCGGCGCCGGCGAGGACCGGCTGCGCGCCGAACTTGCAACGATTCCGCTTGGCGATTATGAGTTCAAGCCTTCCCAAGTCCTCCGAGCAGGACTTGCCGGGAACCGGGTTGAAATCACCATTCCGGAAAAGCAGCCGCACCGGCACCTGAGCCACATCGAAAAGCTTTTGACGGAGAGCGGGCTTTCACCCACCGTGCGCGAAAAGGCGCTCGCCGTCTTCCGGCGGCTGGGCGAGGCGGAGGCGTGCTTGCACGCGCAGCCCATTGAAAAAGTGCACTTCCACGAAGTGGGCGCGGTGGATGCGATTCTGGATATCGCGGGCGCTTGCGCCGGGCTGGAACTTTTGGGAATCTCTGAGCTATGGTGCTCCCCGCTGAATGTAGGCGGTGGAAGCGTGAAGGCGGCGCACGGCACGCTGCCCGTTCCCGCTCCGGCCACGGCGGAATTGCTGCGAGGTATTCCGGTCTATTCGAGCGGCATCGAGGCAGAGCTTGTCACGCCAACAGGAGCGGCCCTCGTTGCGACCCTCGCGGCGCACTTCGGCCCTCTGCCGCCGATGAGCATCGAAAGCATTGGCTACGGCGCGGGCGCCCACGATTTTCCAGGCCATCCCAACTTGGCGCGGCTGATGGTGGGATCGAAGACGGACCGGCCTGCGCCGTCCGCCGTGGCAGATGAGTTTATCTCCGTGATTCAAGCCAACGTAGACGACATGAGCCCGCAGCTTTTCGCCTACTTCATGGAGCAGGCGCTCGCCGCGGGCGCTCTCGATGTGTCGTGCAGCCCGGCGCAGATGAAAAAGAACCGCCCTGGGCTTGAATTGACGGTCCTCTGCGCGCCGGACCACGCGGAGCGGCTGGCGCAGGTCGTCTTTGAACAGACGACCACGCTCGGACTGAGAATCCAGGAAGCCCGCCGGATGATTTTGGAACGGGAGACGGTGAGCGTTGAAACCCCGTATGGCGCCGTCCGCATGAAGGTAGCGCGGCGCAACGGCCGCGTGATGAACGTTGCGCCCGAATACGAAGATTGCCAGCGCCTGGCCGATGAGAAGTCGGTTCCTCTGAAAGAAGTGATGATCGAGGCACAAGCGGCGTTCCGAACTCATCATAAATTGAATGATTGAGCCATTGGGTCATTGACTCAATGAACAAATGAACCAATGAAAAAATTTTACCTGACCACTCCGCTTTACTACCCCAACGCTCGCCCGCATGTGGGTTCGGCCTACACCACCATCGTCTGCGACGCCATCGCGCGCTACAAGCGCATGTGCGGCTACGACGTTGCTTTCCTCACCGGCACTGACGAGCACGGAGAAAAGCTCGAACGCGCGGCGGCCGCGGCCGGCGTGACGCCACAAGCCTTTGTCGCAGAAAAGCGCGAGCTTTTTCGCGGCCTGTGGAAGCTCCTGGGTATCGACTATACGCACTTCGTCTACACGGATCAGCCCGATCACGTGAAGTCCGTGCAGCGGATGCTCCTGCGCGCGAGAGAGAACGGCTACATCGATAAGCGCCGGTATGAAGGCCGATACTGCATCTTCGATGAGATGTATGTTTCCGAAGGCTCTGAACCCGTAAATTGCCCGAATTGCGGGCGCCCGACGGAATTAATCAGCGAAGAGAATTACTTCTTCAAGCTTTCTTCGTTTCAAGAAAGACTTCTGAAATATTACGAAGAGCATCCTGAAATTGTGCTGCCTGATTTTCGCATGAACGAAGTGAAGAGCTTCGTCAAGAGCGGCTTGCGGGATATTTCGGTAAGCCGAAGGCGCATCAAGTGGGGCATTCCCTGGCCGGATGATCCCGAACAGGTGTTTTACGTGTGGTATGACGCGCTCACCGGCTACCTCACCGGCATTGGCTACGCAGAAGGCGAAAACGGCAGCGCCGAGTTTCAGAAGTATTGGCCCGCCGACCTGCACATGATCGGCAAGGACATTCTGCGCTTCCACGCCGTCTATTGGCCCGCTTTCCTGATGGCAGCCAACATGCCGCTGCCCAAGACCATCTTCGCCCACGGCTGGATTTACTACGAGCAGGACAAGATGAGCAAGTCCAAGGGCAACGTGGTGTATCCCGAGCCGATCATCAAAGCGTTCGAGGAATTCGGCGCGCCCGGCAATGATGCGCTGCGCTATTACCTGCTGCGCGATACGCCTTTCGGTTTGGACGGGAGCTTTTCGTACGACGCCCTGATTCAGCGGTTCAATTCGGACTTAGCAAATGATCTGGGGAATTTGATGAACCGGACGGCGAGCATGATTCATCGATTGCCTTCGGGAAAAGGCCAGATTGCGTATCCAATAGGCAAGCCTTGGGCTTTCCCCTTGGAGGACCAAATCCGTGCCGAGGCGAAGGGCACGCTCAAACGATTTCGCGCGCACTTCGATAGGTTCGACTTTTCCCAGGGACTGGAGGAGATCTGGCGATTCTTGGGACTTGTCAACAAGACCTTATCGGACACGCGCCCTTGGGCGTTAGCTGCGAATGACCAAAATCGACCAATTATCCTCTGGATCGCAGCCCAGGCCATTCACTTTGTAAGTGTCTTGCTATATCCGGTGCTTCCAGAAAGTGCAAGCCGCTTGTGGCAGCAGCTTGGCTGCGAACCTTACCTTGGGAAACTCGATGATCAGCTAGTAGATCAACTCAAGTGGGGTCGCCTACGCCCTGGCAAAAAGATGGGCAAGCCCGAGCCGATCTTCCCCCGGCTCGATAAGGAGGCCACGCTGCGCAAGCTGCACGAGCTTGCGGAAGAAGACCGAGCGCGCGAGAAAAACACCAAGGAGGCATCAACCAAAGTGGAATCACAACCTGAGCAGAAACCTGTAGCGCCGGTGTCCTCACCGGCGGTCGGCGCTGAGGACAGCGCCGCTACAAACCAGAAGATCACCATCGACGACTTTGCCAAAGTTGACCTGCGCGTAGGGACGATTCTTTCCGCCGAACCGATCCCCGGCGCGACAAAGCTCCTGAAGCTGCAAGTGGATATTGGGACGGAAGTTCGGCAAGTCTGCGCGGGAATCGCCGAGTATTACAAGCCGGAAGATTTGGTAGGCATGAAAATCGTGCTGGTGGCGAACCTTCAGCCTCGCAAATTGCGCGGCGTGGAGTCGAACGGGATGGTTCTGGCGGCATCTGTCGGTGAGCAAGGAAAGCCGGTGCTGGCGACGTTTAAGGAGGAGGTGCCGAACGGAACGAAACTGAAGTAATTGAATCATTGAGTCATCGGTTCATTGATTCAATACTGGTGTTGGGGTGAAAGTGTATCAGCCAATAGAATTAAAGGAGCGCACCAAACAGTTTGCGATCCGAATTGTCCGGCTCTTCCGGTCTTTGCCAAGAACAGAAGAAGCCCGCGTTCTCGGAAGACAGGTTCTTCGATCAGGAACTTCCATTGCAGCCAATTATCGGGCGATTTGCCGCGCGCGGTCTAAAGCCGAATTCGTCGCAAAGATGGGAACTGTAGTTGAAGAAGCTGACGAAATGGTCTTCTGGCTGGAGCTACTCGTAGAAACTGGCGTCGTGCAGGAGAAGCAATTGGAGAGCTTGCGGGCCGAGTCCAACGAACTCCTGGCGATCTTTGCGGCTTCACAACGGACAGCAAAGAAGTCCTGAGTTGGACCTGGTAGATAACCCCTCAATGATCCAATGACTCAATGAATAAATGACTCAATACCTGATCGACAGCCACTGCCACTTAGACGGCCCTGAATTTGACGCTGATCGCGAGCAAGTGATCGAGCGGGCGCGAGCGGCGGGCGTGCAACATTTGCTCCTGATCGGAACGGGTGCAAACTACCAGGAAATCGGTGCGGCGCTTTCCATCGCTGAGAGAACGGAAGGGGCTTATGCTGCTGGCGGCATTCATCCGCACGACGCGCGATATTTCCTCGACAGCGACTTCCGCGAACTTCGCGAGCTGGCAAGCCGCCCGAAGTTCCTTGCCTTGGGAGAAATCGGCCTGGATTACCACTATGACCACTCGCCGCGAGACGCGCAGCAGCAAATCCTGATCCGGCAATTGGAACTGGCGCGAGAGTTGAAACTCCCCATCATCATTCATTGCCGCGAAGCCTGGGCGGACCTGCGCGGCATCGTGCGCAGCCATTGGCATGGCGCGGACCTGGGCGGAATCCTCCATTGCTTCACCGGAAGCCGTGAAGACGCTTTTTCGCTCCTGGACTCGGGCTTCATGGTCTCGTTCGCAGGCAATCTGACTTTCAAAAAGGCCGAAGACTTGCGCGAAGTGGCGCGCGCAATTCCCGCTGACCGGCTGCTGATCGAGACGGACAGCCCGTACCTCGCTCCTGTTCCGCATCGCGGCAAGCGTAACGAGCCCGCCTATGTGCGGGAAGTGCTGCGCGTGCTCGCGGAAGTGCGCGGTGAGGAGGAAAGCGCTTTGGGACTGCAGGTGACGGAGAATTTCCGCCGCGCCGCCGGGCTGTGAAGCTTCACCACAAAGACACAAAGCCTCAATGAAAGAATAAATCGATGAAAACAAGATTCACGCGGCGGGGGCAGGCGGTGGTTATCGCTGCCGTGGCTCTGCTCCTGATGACTGGCGCCCGGGCTTGCGCCGCCGGGCTAAGATTTGAGATTTCATATCCTGCTGCGGTGCATTCACAGCCAATCACGGGCCGCGTTTTTGTGATGATTAGCCGCACTCGCGACCCCGAACCGCGCCTTCAGGTGGGTTTCTGGGGAGATACGCCTCCATTCTTCGGCAAAGACGTTATCAGTCTTCAACCGGGCGAAGCGGCGGTGATTGATTCGAGCGTGCTCGGTTATCCGCTGCGAAGCCTGAGCCAGCTTCCTGCCGGGGACTATTACGTGCAGGCGCTCATCAACATTTATACGGAATTTCACCGCTCCGACGGCCACGTGATCTGGGCGCACATGGACCATTGGGAAGGCCAGCAATTCAACCGGTCGCCTGGGAACCTCTATAGCGCCGTGGAGCACTTGCATCTCGATCCGCAATCCAGCCAGACGGTCAAGCTGAGCTTGACCCAAGTGATTCCGCCCGTTAAAACGCCGCGCGATACGCGGTGGGTGAAGCGCCTGAAAATCCAGAGCGCTCTGTTAAGCCGCTTCTGGGGCCAGCCAATCTATCTGGGTGCGACGGTGCTTCTGCCCAAGGGTTACGACAAGCATCCGGACGTCCATTATCCGGTCATTTATGTTCAGGGGCATTTCAGCCTCGCGGCGCCCTTCCGCTTCAACACCGCGAATCATTCTTCAGACGGCTATAAATTCTATCGGGCCTGGAATTCGCACGATTTTCCGCGCATGATCGCCGTCACCTTCCAGCATCCCACGCCGTATTTCGACGATTCTTACGCTGTGAATTCGGCCAACAACGGCCCTTACGGCGACGCGATCATGAAGGAGTTGATTCCCTACGTCGAGCAGCATTTCCGCATCATCCGCCAGCCCTACGCGCGAGTGCTCACGGGCGGTTCGACGGGCGGCTGGGAATCGCTGGCGCTGCAAGTTTACCATCCGCGATTTTTCGGCGGCGCGTGGACATTCTACCCGGACCCTGTGGACTTCCGCCGTTACGACCTCGTGGATATCTACTCCGATGACAACGCCTTCTACGAGCCGGACCATCAATGGCTGATCCCCCAGCGGTATATCATGCGCCGGGCGAACGGGCAGCCGGAGGTGACGGAGCGGCAGTTCAGCCGGCTCGAAGCGGTGCTCGGAAGCCACGGACGTTCGGACCAGCAGCTTGAAGCGTGGGATGCGGTGTTTGGACCAATCGGAGCGGATGGTTATCCCGAGCCGCTGTGGGACAAGCTGACGGGCAAGATTGACCATCAGGTAGCCGATTACATGCGCGATCATGGCTACGATCTTCGCGACTACCTCGCCACTCACTGGACATCCATCGGCCCGGATTTGCAGGGCAAGATACACGTCTATGTGGGTGACATGGACAACTATTACCTAAACCTGGCGGTTTACCTGCTGCAGGATTACCTTGTGACCACGCAGAATCCGCACTGCGCCGGAACGTTTGATTACGGCCGTCCTATGAAAGGCCACGGCTGGCAGCCGATGCTAAACGCAGACCTGGTTCGCATGATGGCTCAGCACATTATCCGCAACGCGCCTGGCGGAGCTAACACGGCGGCGTGGCAGTATCCGTAACAGATATTTCGCGCTGCCGCGCGGCGGGTGGCGGAATCCAGAACCCTTTGTTAAGATCAAACGTTGACCGTGATTCCAGACTGAGCGCAGGCTCAGTTTCAGGTTTCAGCTTGCTGCGCGAGCGGCGAAGATACACATGAAAGTGGGCGTGCACACGTCGATCGCCGGCGGCTTGGAAAATGCCGCGCACCATGCCTGGAAGATCGGGTGCGACGCCTTTCAGATGTTTTCGGCGAACCCGCGCGGCTGGCGTAGCGCCGCTCCCGCTCCGGAGAAATACGAAAAGTTTCGCGCCGCACGGAAGGGTTACGGCCTCACTCCCGTGGTGGTGCATGCCAACTATTTGATCAATCTTGCCGCTGCTGACGAGCTGATCCGGGGAAAATCTATTGCCGCCTTTCGTAAGGAAATCGAAAGAGCCTTAGCGCTTGATGCTGATTATCTGGTTGTGCATCCCGGAAGCGCCAAAGGGACGACTCCGGCGAAGGCCATCGCGCAGTGCACGGAGTCGCTGCGACGCGCGGCGGACGGCATAAAGCTGGACGGGCTGACGGTTCTGATCGAGAATACGGCAGGACAGGGATCAGTAATCGGCCGGACTTTTGACGAAGTTGCGGAGATTGTGGCGGGCGCGGCCGGAGAGCTTCCGGTTGGCGCATGTATTGACACGGCGCACTGCTTTGCCGCCGGGTACCCAGTGCACACTCCTGAGGGACTGAAGCAGACGGTTGGTCTGATTAATGCCACTATAGGTCTTGAGCGGCTGCGAGTGATTCACGCCAACGACTCCAAATCAGCGTTCGACTCTCACTCTGACCGCCACGAACACATTGGGAAAGGTAAGATCGGGGCGGAAGCTTTCGCGCGCATCGTGCGGCATCCGAAACTGCGTGCGGTCCCATTCATTTGCGAGACGCCGGTGGATAAGCCCGGAGACGACAAGCGCAATCTACTTATGATGCGCAAGCTGGCGGGGGAAAGCACAGCTAGCCAGAAGGCCATGCGCCGGTAGCTGGCGGCAGGTCCTCCCGAGGCCCTTGATCCGGCGAATTTGTGGTAAACAAGGCAAGTTTTCGTTGCCCCCTCACCCCCAGCCCTCTCCCCTTTTCAGGGGGAGAGGGTGTCGCGCGTAGCGGGACGGGTGAGGGGATGACCGCTCGCCGGTCTGAGGAGAAGCCTCGCTAGGGCTTGCGGCTTACGCGCAATTGCAACCAATTACCCGTACTTTTATGAACCCCGATTACGATCCGCAGGCCATCGAGACCAAGTGGCAGAAACGCTGGGAAGAGTTGCGGCTGTTCGATGCAGACCCAGACCCCGGCCGCAAGAAGTACTACGTTCTTGAAATGCTGCCTTACCCTTCCGGTGACATTCACATGGGCCACGTGCGCAACTACACGCTGGGCGACGCCCTGGCGCGTTACAAGTGGATGCGCGGATACAACGTGCTCCATCCCATCGGCTGGGACGCTTTTGGTTTGCCAGCGGAAAACGCAGCGATCAAGCACCAACGGCACCCCTCGGAATTCACGTTCAGTTATATCGACCGGATGAGGGGACAGTTGAAGCGGCTCGGGATCAGCTACGACTGGCGGCGGGAGATTGCCACCTGCGTTCCGGAATACTACCGGTGGAACCAATGGCTTTTCTTGCGCATGTTTGAGCGCGGGTTGGCCTACCGCAAAAAGAGCCGCGTGAACTGGTGCCCGTTGTGCGAGACGGTGCTGGCTAATGAGCAGGTGGTGGATGGTTGTTGCTGGCGGCACGAGGATACTGCGGTTGAGGAGCGCGATCTCGAGCAGTGGTTTCTGAAGATCACGGCCTATGCCGAGCGGCTGCTCGAAGACATGAAATCGCTGGTCCGCTGGCCGGAGCGAGTGCTGGCCATGCAGCAGAACTGGATCGGGAAGTCCAAGGGCGCACTGGTGGACTTCCATCTGAACGGCCTTGATGAATCCTTGCGCGTCTTCACAACAAGAGTGGATACAATTTTTGGCTGCTCGGCGGTGTTTCTGGCGCCGGAGCATCCGGTGGTAGAAAAGCTGATTGCGCGCTCCGCTTCGCCGGGTGCGCTGCGCGAAGCGGTGGCGCGCGTCAAAACCGCTGCGGTTCGCACCCGTGTAGAGGTGAACCTGGAAAAACAGGGCGCGCCTACCGGATTTTCAGTCCGCAATCCTTTCAATGGCGAAAACGTTCCGGTGTGGCTGGCCAATTTTGTTCTTATGGAATACGGTTCCGGCGCCGTGATGGCGGTTCCGGCGCATGACCAGCGCGACTTTGAATTTTGCAACTCCTACGGATTACCGATCCGCCAGGTAATCGCTCCAAAAAGCGGCGAGCCGGTAGACTTGAGTAAGGCAGCGTTCGTTGACTATGGCAAGCTTGTGAATTCCGGACCTTTCACCGGCCTTACCTCAGAGGAGGCCATCGACCGCATGACGCGCGAAGCCGAGCAGAAAGGCTTCGGGCACGGAACCGTGCAGTATCGCATCCGCGACTGGGGGATATCACGGCAGCGCTACTGGGGCACGCCTATTCCGGTTGTATATTGCGATGCCTGCGGCGTGGTTCCCGTTCCGGACAGCGAGCTGCCTGTGGTGCTGCCCACCAACGTGAAGTTCACCGGCCGCGGGCCGTCACCGCTCTCCGAAGTTCAAGAGTTCGTTTCCGTCCGATGCCCGAAGTGCGGCGAGCCGGCGCGGCGGGAGACGGACACGATGGATACGTTCGTCGATTCCTCGTGGTATTTCTATCGCTACACGGACCCTCACATTTCGACCGCGCCCATTGACGCCGAGGCGGTGCGCTACTGGTTTCCCGTGGACCAATATATAGGCGGCATTGAGCACGCTATCCTCCACCTGATCTATATGAGGTTTTCCACCAAGGTAATGCAGGACATCGGCCTCGTGAATTTCCCGGAGCCGGTGGCGCGCCTGTTCACGCAGGGCATGGTGATCAAAGACGGCTCCAAGATGTCGAAATCCAAGGGAAATGTGGTAGACCCCACGCAGATGTCCGCGCGGTACGGCGCGGATACTGTCCGTCTCTATATGCTTTTCGCTGCTCCTCCGGAGCGCGATCTTGAGTGGAGCGATGCTGGAATCGAAGGTTTGACGCGCTATTTGAACCGCGTCTACCGGTTGGTGGCGCGGCACGCGGAGCGGCTGCGCGGCGTCGACAGCAAGCGAGGGCGAGGGGTGGCCGGCTGGGCTCCGGCCGAGCTGACGCCCTCGGAACGGCGGCTGCTTCGTAAAACGCATCAGACGATCGAGCACGTGACCGAAGACATGGAAGGGCGCTGGCACTTCAATACCGACGTTGCCATGACGATGGAGCTAGTGAACGAGCTGACCGAGCTAGAGGCGAAGACCGATGAAATTCGCCCGGAAGTTTTCAAAGAATCGCTCGAATGCCTGGTCCTGATGCTTTCGCTTTTTGCGCCGCACGCCGCCGACGAGCTGTGGGAAGGCTTGGGTCATGCTCAGCCCTGTCTGCGGACTCCCTGGCCTGTTGCCGATTCGCAGCTATCGGCGGAAGAGGAGCTCGAGCTGCCGGTTCAAGTGAACGGCAAACTGCGTGGCCGGATTAAAGTGGCGGCGGGCATGAGTGAAGAGGAAATTCGAGGCCGCGCTCGCGCGGACGAAAAAGTGATGCAACACCTGGACGGGAAGCAGGTGGTGAAAGTGATCGTGGTGCCCGGCAAGCTCGTGAGCATTGTTGCTAAATAGTTGAGATGAATTCCATCCACCCCATTGTAGTGATTGATTTCGGTTCGCAGTATACGCAACTGATCGCCCGCCGCATCCGGGAGATGCACGTCGCGGCGGTGATCGTTCCCTGCTCTAAACCGTTCGAAGAAATCGCGGCGATGAAGCCGCCGGGGGTTATTCTCTCCGGCGGTCCCGCCTCGGTGTACGACCCGGCCTCTCCTAAAGGCGACGCGCGCATTTTCAAGCTGGGCGCGCCGGTGCTTGGAATCTGTTACGGTTTCCAATGGATGGCAGCGGCGCTTGGAGGAACGGTTGAACCGGCAGCGCGGCGCGAGTACGGGTTTGCGCAACTGGAGATTTTGAATCCCACGGCGCTTCTCGCCGGGCTGCCTTCACCGCTCCGCGTCTGGAACAGCCACGGCGATCACGTAACCGCCGTACCCCCAGGTTTCCGTGTAACCGGACGGACGGAAAACGCCATCTCAGTGATGGAAAATCCGGATGCCGGGATGTACGCCGTCGAATTCCACCCAGAAGTGCGGCATACGGATCAAGGTGAGCAAATCCTCAAGCGATTTGTCCTTGATCTATGCGGGGTGAAACCGAATTGGTTTCCATCTTCGTTTATCGAAAATACCGTGCAGAAAATCCAGGAGCAAGTTGGAGAAGAGCGCGTCATTTGTGCGCTCTCCGGAGGTGTGGACTCGCTGGTTGCAGCAACGCTCGTGGGTCGCGCCGTCGGCGACCGGTTGATGTGCGTTTTCGTGAACAATGGCTTATTGCGCCAGAACGAATTTGAAAAGGTTACGGCGGCTCTCGCCCGCCAGGCTCATCTGAACGTTCGGGCTGTGGACCATTCCACCCGCTTTCTGGTCCGATTGCGTGGTGTAACCGACCCTGAAGAGAAGCGCAAGATAATTGGGGAAGAGTTCATTCGCGTTTTCGAGGAGGAAGCCGGGAAACTAGGTCCTATTCGATTTTTGGTGCAGGGCACGCTCTACCCGGATGTTATCGAATCGGTTTCCGTAAAGGGGCCTGCCGCCACCATCAAGAGCCATCACAACGTCGGCGGCTTGCCCCCGGATCTAAAATTTGAACTCGTCGAACCGCTACGCGAGCTTTTTAAAGATGAGGTGCGTTTGGTGGGACGGGAATTGGGGCTAGACGAAGATCTGACGGGCCGCCAACCTTTCCCTGGACCGGGGCTTGCGATACGAATCGTGGGCGAGGTCACAGAAGACCGCCTGCGGATGGTTCGCGAGGCAGACTCCATTCTGCAAGAAGAGGTCCGCAAGGCCGATCTCTACCGCCGTTTGTGGCAATCATTTGCCGTGCTGCTACCAGTGTTCACCGTTGGGGTTATGGGAGACGCGCGAAGTTACGGATCAGTCATCGCGTTGAGGGCTGTGGAATCAGAAGATGGGATGACCGCGGACTGGGCGAAGCTGCCTTCTGATCTGCTTTCGCGAGTGGCGACTCGAATTGTTAACGAAGTGAAAGGGGTGAACCGCGTGGTGCTGGACGTCACTTCGAAGCCGCCAGGAACCATCGAATGGGAATAGGCACACGCATAACGCCAAAACTGGAGGCATACCCAGTTTAAGACGGTGCGCCTGAGCAACCTACCGGCTGGCTAGCTTCTGAGCCATATACAGCAGTAGTTGCCGGTCTTTTTCTTCAATGCGATCGAGGGTGCGCCGCACCTTCTCAAAGAAACGGACCTGCTTTTCCGTTTCCTCGTCAACAGCCAGTTCTTCAGGAGACTGTCTGCTGCTTAAATTGGGCAATAGCGGGGGATCGTCACCCTCGAAGAAGAGCTGATATAGGGGGACTTCCAATGCCGACGCCAGCCTTTCCAAGGTCTCTAGGGAAGGGACGGTGTGTCCGTTTTCGACCCGGGAAATGTAGCAGCGCAGCAACCCGGTGCGCTTTTCGATGTCGCCTTGAGAGAGGTTCTTCTCTTCTCTGAGTTTTCTGAGCCGACGTCCTATAACCATAATGAAAACATCATGTCATATTGTATCAAGTTAGTCAACTAAAATTTCTATTAATGTTTAATCGGCCCCCTCCCTGAGTCCTGTAACCTTCGGGGCTTTTGCTTCGTAAATAGGTTACAGGGATAAAGAGCAATGGACACCGGATGGAGAACGAGGCCCAAGACCGGCAGGAAGTTGAGTGGATCGAGCGCGCTCAAGATGGGGGAGCGGAGGCATTTGGGCTGCTGGTGGAGCGATACCACCGCAAGGTTTTTTCCCTGGTTTTTCACATTGTTCGGCAACCGGATGATGTCGAGGACTTGTCTCAGGAAATTTTTCTCAAGGTTTTCCGCGCGATCCGGAGTTACAATTTTCGCGCTCCGTTCCGTGCTTGGCTGTCTCGGATCGCAATAAACCATTGCTATGATTTCTTGCGCCGACAGAAGGCTTCGAAGGTCAACTACTACTGGCAGCTCACGGAAGAAGGCCGGCGGAAGGTGGATACAAGCCAGGAGCCCCGAGCGCTTGGCAGGCTGAATATTGAGGAAGAAGCTAGCCTGAAAGACTTGGTGTGGAAACTGCTGGACCGGGCTCCGCCTGAGGACCGCGTGGTGCTGGTCATGAAAGAGATGCAGAGCCTTTCCGTAGAAGAAATCGCCGAGATTTTGAATTGGAGTAGGAGCAAAGTAAAGGTGCGGCTGCACAGGGCCCGCAAGCGAATGTTGGCGGATTTGAAGCGATGGCGTTAAGGGAGAAAAGTCATGCGTTGCAACAAAGTTCAGAAACAGATTGAGGATCTCGGGGAAGCAGGCTTGGCCGGAGCGGCACGGCGCCACTTTGAGGTTTGTGGTTCTTGCCAAACTTACGCTCAAGACGCTGTTGCACTGAGGACGGGTCTGCGCCTCCTGGCCCAGGAGGCCGGCCCCAGTCCTTCCTGGGGATTCACGGCCCGTGTTCTTCGTAACCTCGGTAAAATTTCCCCCCGTAAATTCCAGGCCTCGGAATTCTTCGAAAGCGCGGGCCGCCGGGTCGTGTTGGCGACGCTGTTGCTCGTGTTGACTCTTTTCTTGGCTATGATTCTGCCCGCCACCGGGCCGCTCAGGCAGTCTACTCAGTTGGATGCGTACTGGCCCCGCGGCCAGACTGCGAACGGATACTATTCCGCTCAAATGGGCGACTTTCCTGCGGTCCCGGCAGTGATGGATGTGTCTGTCCGGGAAGCGGCCTTTCATCGATAACTCATGACGCGTCGCGCTTATCTTTATTTCGTGGTCACGTTCATCACCGGTATAGCGGTGGGGGGAGCAGGAGTATACTATTCCGCTTGGCGGGCTGGCTTCTGGCATCACCCCTGGAATGAGAATGCGGCCATCCACCGAATGACACGGCGTTTGGATTTGGCGCCACCCCAGGTTCAGGAACTTCGCGCTATTATGGACAATACCGTAAAGCAATGGAATCAGATCCAGGACCAGATGAAACCGCAGCTCGACGCCTTACATAAACAGACAGACGACCGCATCCGCCAGATTCTGAACACCGGTCAACAAAAGAAATTCGATGCCTTAGTACTGGAACACGAAAGACATGAAAAACATGAAAAGAAAAGGTAATCGAATGGAATCCCTGCCGCGTGGTCTTGCCGATTCGTAAACGCTTGAAGCATACTCCTGACCCGCCATTTCAGCTTCACGTCAAGTAATGCAGATCAGGTTTTGAAGTGATTTTCCGTTAGCATCGAGTTTTTCTTCAGGCCGCTCGTCTCAGCAATGAGACCCGCCCTTAACCGCCGCGTTGCGCGTACGCCGCGCCTTCCTGAGTTCCTCCGTAAGTCACCGGTTTGCCACTACATGTAGTGTTGGCATATTCCTTCTAGCCTGTTGGTTGTGGCTCGCTCTGTACATTTAATACCTTCCGTGCTAGGCTTTCCCCATCAGTGAAAGGGATTCTCGCGTGATACTTCAGTCAGTGCGCCAGCACGGATGACCGAGCCGAAGCGAGTAGACCTGCCGTCGCGCCGCCCGCTCTGGGTTCGGAAGTGGGAGGAGCGCTCTTTCTATTCAAGGCACATTTTTTGCGGCAACCCGGGCCGTGAATCAATGCAAAAAACCGGCACACCTGCGGTTCTGGCGGGGGGAGGCGTCTGCTTGGGAAGGAGTCTAAGATGCTGAAACTTCGAGAGATCGAATTGCTTGGTTTTAAATCATTTGCAGACCGGACCAGGCTCGTATGTGATGGCAGTACGG
Source organism: Acidobacteria subdivision 13 bacterium RH2 MAG17b (assembly GCA_002197525.1). Lineage (GTDB taxonomy): Bacteria > Acidobacteriota > Terriglobia > UBA7540 > UBA7540 > RH2-MAG17b. The sequence goes on from NFUN01000164.1 coordinate 37,632, forward strand.
TCGCCATTGTGGGTCCGAATGGGTGCGGCAAATCCAACTTGGCGGACGCGGTAAGCTGGGTTCTAGGCGAGCAGAGCGCTCGAATGCTGCGGGGCGAGCGGATGTCTGACGTGATTTTTAACGGAGCGGGCGGGCGCCAGCCGATTGGGATGGCGGAAGTAAGCATTACTCTCACCGAAACCGAAGACCAGGCTACCGGAACAGGTTCATCGATGAAGGCTTCAGAAACGCCTCCAGCTAGTCATGCGGAATCGTCCGATGCGAACGCCGAGAGTGAGTATCCGGCGGTCCGCGCCAAGCGGGACCTCACATGCCTGCCCGGTGAGATCAAAGTCACGCGCCGTCTGTTTCGGTCCGGAGAAAGTGAGTATCTGCTGAATGGCGAAACCTGCCGGCTGCGAGACATCCAGGACATTTTCATGGGGACAGGCCTGGGGCCGGAATCCTACGCGATCATCGAGCAAGGGCGCATTGGACAGATATTGAGCTCCAAACCTTCCGACCGCCGGGCAATCATTGAGGAGGCGGCTGGAGTTTCCAAGTTCAAGTCTCGCAAGCGGCTGGCCGAGGCGAAGCTCGAATCGTCGCGCCAGAACCTTGCTCGCATCCACGACATCCTCGAAGAAATCTCGAAACATGTCAATTCGCTTAAGCGGCAGGCCTCGAAGGCGGCCCGCTACCGCGAGCTGCAACAGGATCTGCGATCGCGCCAAAGGCGGGTGTTTGCCTCGCGCCTTATCGCTCTCGAAGGCCAATGCGGGAAGCTCCGGCAGAATCTGGCGGTGATTCAGGAGAAGTGTGCAAGGGCTATGCAGAGGCTTGAAACCCTCGACCGCGAGCGAGCAGCGGCAGCCCTGCGCTATGAACAACTTGAAGAGGAATTTAAGCCGCTTCGCGAGCAACTCCTCACAAATGAGCTTGAAGCAGAGCGGCTGCGTTCCCGCCTGGAAATGGCCAGACAGCAGCGCGAGGTTTTGGAGTCCCGCGCGGGCGAGGCGGAGCAGGAACGGATCCGGCTTGAAAATCAGGCGCAACGCCTGGAGGAACAAGCACGGGAACTGGCTGACGGAGCTGAACGCCTGAGGTTGGAATGGTCCGACGCCAAAGAAAATGTGGCGCAATGGGCCAGCCGCCAAGCTGAGATTGCCAGCCAACTCACCGCGAGAGAGGCGGAAGTCGAATTCAGGCGCAGGGACGCAGTTTCGGCGGTGAGCCGCGCAGCGGAGCTTCGCAACCAGATGGTCAAGGCGGAGGAGATGAGCGCTTCTCTCGAACGCCAGCTTGACCGGGTTGAGTCTGAGCGGGAGGCCGCAGAAGAGAATTCCCGCCGCTTTTCCGCAGAGCTCGAAGCCGTCGGAGTGGAAAGCCGGCACAGCGAAGAGCTTTTGAGCGGCTTGAGCCAAGCCGTGGCCCAGTCGGAGGCGGCCCTCGACCGGACGTGGGCGGAGGAATCAGCAATGCACGCGGCGGTCGAAGAGTTGAGGCACGCAATCTCGCAGGCGTCGGCGCGCAAGCAGGCTCTAGAGGAATCTTTAGCGCGGCACGCGTATTCGACCGAGAGCGTACGCCGGCTTCTTTCCGCCTCAGAAGTGGATTTCCGGCCGCTTGGCTTGCTGGCGGATTTTCTAGAGGTCGCTCCGGGCTACGAAGAGATTGTGGAGGAGTTCCTCAAGGCCGAGTTGGATTGCGTGGTGGTCGAAGGGTATGACCAGGTGCGTGGCGGAATAGCGCTGTTGCGGAACGAAGGGAGCGGCCGGTCCGCCTTTTTTGTCCGCAATTTCTCCTCGAATGGACATGGGAACGGAATGCGCGCCCCGGAAAGCAGCTTAGTGAGACCTCAACCGGGCGTGGTCGCCTCGTTTGAGGAATTGGTTCGCTTTGAGCCCCGCCTGGGGCTCAACGGCGACGTGGCGTTCCCGATTCTTTCCACATCGTTTGTTGTCGAGGATGCTGCGGCCGCAGAGAGGCTCTCGGCCGCGTATCCCTTCTGCCATTTCGTCACGCTAAAAGGTGAACACTATCATCACCGTCTAGTGGCAGGTGGCAAAGGCGCAAGTGCCGGACCGTTGGCGCTGCGCCGCGATTTTCGCGACCTTGAACGCCGCGTGGCAGAGCTTCAGTCGGCTTTAACGCAAGCCGAGGAGCATTGGGCCGCGGCGCGCTCCCTGCTTGGGGACGCGGAAGAGAAGGTTCGGCGCCTCACGGCAGAAAAGCTCAGTGCAGAAAAGCAGTCGGTCCTTGCGAGTGAAAAGCTTCGGCAGGCCCGGGAGTCAGCCCAACAGTCGGCGGAGCGAGTGGCTAGCCTGCGGCATGAGTCCGCGATGCTGGCTGAAGAGCGCAATGAGATCGGACGGCGCTCGGATGCCCTGCGGGCTGAGCTTGAGAGCGCCCGCGCGGAGCAGCAGCAAAGCGAACTGCAAGCGAACGCAGCGGTGGGGGCAGCGCGGGCCTTGCGCGCCGAACTCGATCATGTGAGCCAGACACTCACTACCGAGCGGGTGAAGGCAGGCGCGTTGGAAGAGCGTTGGAGAGCGGCTGAGGCTGACCGGTCGCGTGTTGACTCGGAGGGGATCGCGGCTCGCGAGAAGCTCGCCCGCCTCACGGCGCAGGCCAGAGCCTGGGATGACGAGCGGCGGCGGCTTGAAGGCGAAACGGATGATATACAGCACATGCTGGCCGAGGCGGAGGCGCGTCACCAGGAACTGGGAGGCCAATTGCGCGCTCGCGAAGAAGAGTCGCGGCGTTCCCGCGCCCAGCGGGATGATCTCCAGCCGCAAGTGGAAGCCGCCCGCGCCACGCTGGATTTGTATCGCGATAAGAAGTCTGAGGCTGAGGTGATCCTAGCTCGCGCCGAATCCGACCTGAGCCATCACCTCCACCAGTGCCGTGAAGAGCTGGCGTCGGAGCCGGAGAGCCTTCGAGAGGAAATGTCTACGGAAGACTTGCTTGAAGGCAAGCCCTTGCAGGAGGCTGAAGCAGAGTTGCGTGAGATCAAAGACCGCATCGAGCGCTTAGGACCAGTGAATATGATGGCTCTCGAAGAATTGCAAGAAGCCGAAGAGCGCCTGAATTTTCTCGAAACGCAGCGCCAGGATTTGCTCGCCTCAATCAACGATACCATGCAGACCATCCGGAAAATCGATGATGTTTCGCGGCGCAAATTCGTGGATGCCTTCGAGGTGATCAACGGTTTTTTTGCGGAGACTTTCCGCACCCTGTTTGGCGGCGGAGTAGGCGAGATGCGTTTCAGCGACGAGGCGGATCCCGAAAGCGGCATCGACCTCGTGGCGCAGCCGCCCGGCAAGCGTTTGCAAAACGTGCTGCTTCTTTCAGGCGGCGAAAAAGCGCTGACGGCGCTTGCCTTACTCATCGCTGTTTTCCGTTTTACGCCCAGCCCGTTTTGCATTCTTGATGAAGTGGATGCTCCGCTCGATGAATCGAATGTGGTTCGCTTCACGCGCTTGATCGACCAGATGAGCGAAAAGACGCAATTCATTTTGGTCACGCACAACAAGCGCACCATGGAGGTCTGCCGCACGCTGTACGGCGTCACCATGCAGGAACCCGGGGTTTCAAAACTTGTTTCCGTCAGGTTTGAAGCGAAGGAGCCTGAACCGGTCGCCGTGCCGGCCTAGCATTTCGCGGCTCAGAAGCTCGCGCCCTCTTCGGGTTCCAACGCAAGCCGCGAAGTATTCAGAGCCAGGCAAGTTCCCGCCCCGTGCGTCGCTATCAATAGTATCTCGCCGCAGTTTTCCGGCCTTTTTGTTCACCGCGCAGCCAAACATAAACGGGCGACTGAGGCGCAGGGGGAGGCCACGGCAGTTCAATCTCGAGAGTTTGCTCCTGCGGATTGCCGGGTGCCGGAATGGGAATCGCCGTGACCGGATAACCGGCGTGAGAATTCCAGCCGGTCTTTTCGATCATCTGCAAATTTTGACCGGTAAGCGTGCCCGCGTACAGAGATGGCCCGAGCCTGCGGTCGCTGAGCGAAAACTTTTCGATGCGCGGCAGGCGAATCACACGGCCGATCGTGTAAGGGTCGGATGGTCCGGCCTCCGGGTTGATGATCTGTGCCGTAAGCAGGCAGCCGGACTCCCCGACCGCGCCCGGATCGAGTGACAGAAATAGCATGTCGACACCCGTATAGTCGAGCTGCGCAACGCTGCTTTCATCTCCTGGCTGCAAACGAAGCGGCTGCTTGACTTCCGAGCTATTGCTGCATGAAATAGCCAGCACGGGGCGCGCACCCGCGCTCCCCGTGCGGACCGCGAAGCTTATCGTGTTTCCGGCCGGAATTTCGTCCGCGCCGAGCGCCACACCACCCTGACTCGAAAAGGACGCTTTGATGCTTAATATCTTCGGGCGAGGTCCGGCGACGCGGACGAACTGCGGGATTTCTACCGGTTGGCTGATGCCCTCGACCGTCATGCTCGCGCTCAGCAAGTCTCCCTGGTGCAGGCCGGGGTGAAGCTTGATGGTAGCAGTGCGCTCGATCAACGCTCCGGCTCCGGTTGGGACCGGGGACAATGTCAACACGGCTCCCGGGCTAGAAAGCTGCTGGATGCGGTCGAGACCGGTTCCGTGCAGCACCAGAGCCTGCTCAGCCTCTCCGAGGTTGGCGCGCAGCGGTAGGCTCTGGATCACCGGGTTTGGCGGATGAACCATGACCGGAACGCTTTGGTTTTTTCCGTTGGTCTGCGTCAGGAGCAGTGCGTATGCTCCGGCTTTGAGGCTGTTCGTGTTTAGCAAGGCAGTCATGGCGGGTTGTTCGCCGCCTCCTGGCCCTTTGGGCAGGGTGAAGAAAACCGCCAGGGGCTGAGCTTTGGCGTCACCCGCCTTTTGTATAGCGGCCTTATCTACAAACTCAAAGTCCGCCCCCTTGATTTGGACCTTGACCGGCCCTTTGCCCTGAACCAAGCGATCTTCGGAATCCGGAGTGAGCCGCACGTTTGAAAAATCGCTGTACGGGCGCAGTTGCAAAGCGCCGCCCAAGTGGAATGGCCGCCAGTCCCAGAGCGCAGCCAAACGGTATCTTCCGGGCGGAAGGTTCGCTTTGCTTAGGTCGAGCGCCAGCTTATCGTGCGATGGCCCAACTGTGACTTTGACGGGAATGGCTGCGCTGTGACTGGAAGAGACTACCTGCCAGTCGCGTGCGCGCGGCAGAAGGCCCAATTCGGCGTGAGAGGCGCTGTTCACTACAACGGTGGCTTTAGATCCGAGCGCAAGATTTACCGGGGTGGTGAGAGATGCTTTCGGGGCTTCCGCATCCGGCGGCCGCAGCATCCAGAGGTAGGCGATGCGGGTTCGAGGTTTGGGAGGTTGGTTCGGCGAGCAGAAATCAAGGCCTCCTTTACTGGACGGCTGAGTGAAGGCGGCACGAAAGTCGGTGGCGGGGAAAGCGATGGTTCTAAGGTTTTGCACAAGCGCTGCTCCGCCCACCGCCAGCCCGACCGGCGTCCCATAGAACAGCGCAGCCACCGTGGTGGCCAGGCCTGCAGATTGCTCGAGCGCTGCCGCCCTTCCAGAAACCAGAGGGTCTGAATTGGAGAGATCGGGGAGAACGGCGTGCAGGAGCACCGATGCCTGCTGCTGCGCCGGAGCGCCTGGAGTCAGCGCCGGCAACCCCACGCCGAATTGTGAGGAAAATCCGCGCAAGGCGGCGTTTAAGTCCTCGGTACCTGGCTTTGACTGCTCATACTGGGAAAGCGTCTTCACGAGCGCGTTGACCATCTTTGTCCGCTGGGTGTAATCAGCAAGCTGCGAAATCAGTTGCGGGTTCTTCTGCACCAGAGAATTCACCCTTTTCATGTCCAGCCCGTGTGGTCCGAATACCACTCCGATCAACGAAGCCCGCATCGGCAAAGTCCATTCCGCAGCCGCGTTGGCGGGCCGCGCATCGAGAACCTCCGCATGTTTCTTGGCCTCCTTTGGTTCAGGGACCACTACCACGGCGATTCTCGCACGGTCTCGAATGGAGGGAGGAAGTTCGACCGGTTCGTACGTCAACTTGTCACCGGCGTCGATCCGGTTGACGGAGTTCAACGGCAACGGCGCTCCGCCTTTGGGGGGCGAGACCTTGAGCTTGAAGACGCCAACCGGAAGACCGTCTCCAACGCATGTCTCAGGTGCGATCGCAAAGGCTTGGTGCGCGGCGAAAAATAGAGCGCCTAGAACAAGGCATATGCCCCTACGTCCAAATCCGTCACGATGCAAAGTTCGAGGTTTCATCAATCTTACCGGCAGCAAATCGCCCCTCCGGATATATGGGATGCGCCAGGGCTCTGGCGTGTTGGTCATAAGCTTCGCTGGGAACCCTAACGGCTTGAACTCCATTGGCCGGTGGGGCCGTGAATCATTCCTTGACCTTGCGACTCAAAACAACTAGCCGCCACCCATAGCTTAGCGCGTCTTTCGACCTGCGGAAAGGGCGGAACGGATATTCAACCCTTTGTCTTCCCCTAAAGGCCGTAGCGTGATTGAATAGTCCTTGGCGCGTGGGAAGGGATAAATCCGTGCGCGCCAGGGAGGCGCCATGATTGTTCTTATTGTTCGCGCACACGTGAAACCGGAATTCGTGGAAGCATTTCGAGCGGCTATCGTGGAAAACGCACAGCACAGCATTCAGGAACCCGGTATCGCCCGCTTCGATATACTTCAGCAACACGAGGATCCCACGCATTTCGTATTTGTGGAGGCATACCGCACACAACAGGCCGTGGACGCCCACAGGAAGTCAGCGCACTACCTTAAGTGGCTCGACACTGTCGAGAAGGCAGATATGTTGGCCGAACCACGGAGCCGGGCATTCTATACAAATGCATTTCCTCCCGATCAAAACTGGTAAGGGACCGCAATGCGATTTGAACTTGCCACCGCGGGCCGGGTAATTTTCGGCCCTGGAACGGTTCGCGAAGTCGCGCCCGCAGCGCGAGAATTTGGCCGCCGCGCCCTGCTCGTGACCGGGCGCTCGGTGGTCCGCGCCGCGCCGCTCGCCTCGGCTCTGAGCGCGGCGGGCGTTGAGTGCTTCCGCTTCGGCATCGAAACGGAGCCCACCGTGGAGTCGGTCCGGCTCGGCGCAGAGCTCGCCTGTAGGGAACAGTGCGCCATGGTGATCGGATTTGGAGGCGGCAGCGCCATCGACGCAGCGAAGGCCATTGCGGCGCTCGTTGCGAACGGCGGGGAGATACTTGACTATCTTGAAGTGATCGGCGGCGGGAAACCGCTGAGCGTCCCCTCTGTACCCTTTATCGCCGTTCCCACCACGGCGGGCACGGGCGCGGAGGTGACGCGCAACGCCGTGCTCGCTTCGCCCGAGCACCGGGTGAAGGCGAGCCTGCGCAGCCCGCGGATGCTCGCGCGGCTGGCCGTGGTTGACCCGGAGTTGACGTGGGATCTGCCCGCCCGCCAGACAGCTGAGAGCGGTCTTGATGCGCTCGCCCAACTCATTGAGCCGTATGTCTGCACCCGGGCTACCCCGGTCACGGACGGCTTTTGCCTGCAGGGTCTGCCGCTTGCTGCACGTGCTTTGCGGCGAGCCTACCAGGACGGGCGGGACGCCGAAGCCAGGCACGCTATGTCGCTCGCTGCTCTGTTGGGAGGGCTGGCGCTGGCAAATTCCGGTCTTGGCGTGGTGCATGGGTTTGCTGGCCCCATCGGGGGAATGTTCTATGCGCCGCACGGAGCGCTTGTGGCAGCGCTGCTTCCCCACGGCATGGAGGTGAACGTGCGGGCTTTGAGGACGCGTGCGCCGCATGGTGATGTCTTGCGGCGGTACGCCACGGTGGCACAGATACTCACCGGCAATCCAGTGGCTAGGCCGGAAGAGGGCGTGGAGTGGGTGCGCAAACTGTGCCGCGAGTTGAACGTGCAGCCGCTCGCAGCGCATGGGATCCGCGCCGAAGACGCCCCTGAGATCGCGGAGAAGGCTTCGCGCGCGAGCAGCATGAAGGGCAATCCAATCGAGCTGACCGGCGATGAACTGCTGGAGGTTTTGAACCGTGCGCTCGGCATAACACGTTAACCCCTGGCTTGGAAGCAAAGGTTGAGCCCCCCAGCAGCCACAAATCAGCCCGCCCAATGCCCTATTCGACTGTTAGCAGGGTCGAGCGAGACAAGTGAGGCAATCTTTCAAGCGGAGCTCCGTGACTCGTGCGGAGTTTATATACTTCGCAGAGTGGAACTGGAGGCGGTGGACCGGCTAACCAAGGTGGCAAGTTTGGGGTAGCGGGTGATTCGAGCTTCGTAGTATCTTGGTATGAAGTTTGCTCCCAAGCGCGCCTGTAGCTCAGCTGGATAGAGCGGCAGACTTCGAATCTGTAGGTCGGGGGTTCGAGTCCCTCCAGGCGCGCCATTGTTTCCACTGATCAGCCTGCATCGAGCAGTTCAGTTCCTCACTGCGACGAGATTGAAAAGGGGAAAGAGAAATGGATTACGTGCGGCTCGGATCAACGGGAATAAAGGTCTCGCGGCTTTGTCTGGGTACGCTGGCCTACGGTTCAAAGCAGTGGCGGGAATGGGTGCTTGACGAAGCAGAGAGCCGTCCTTTCATCCGGCGCGCTCTGGAGTTGGGCATCAATTTCTTCGATACGTCGGACGATTATTCGCTCGGCGCGAGCGAGGAGGTTCTGGGCCGCGCTCTCCGGGATTTCTGCCCTTCCCGAGAGAAAGTCGTGATCGCCACAAAAGTGAATACTCCGACGGGCGACGATCCCAATCAAAGGGGTCTTTCGCGCAAGCACATCCGGCACGCGATTGATAACAGCCTGAGGCGGCTGGGGACCGACTACGTCGATCTCTACCAGGTTCACCGGTTTGACTATGAAACGCCCATCGAGGAGACGCTGCAGGCGCTCGATGAGGTCGTGAAAGCCGGCAAGGCGCTTTATATCGGGGCTTCTTCGATGTACGCCTGGCAATTCGAGAAGATGCTTGGCACGGCGGATCGACTCGGTCTGACCCGATTCGTGACGATGCAAAACCATTACAATCTGATCTATCGCGAAGAAGAACGGGAAATGATTCCGCTGTGCCGGGCGGAGGGCATCGGCCTGATTCCCTGGAGTCCTCTGGCGCGCGGTTTTATGGCAGGAAACCGGCGGAAGGAGGATTTCGGAGATACCGTTCGGGCGAAGACCGACGATAGAGGGCAAAAATTCTACCATCAGGATTCTGATTTCGCCATTGTCGATCGAGTCGGTGAGATCGCCAGGAAACGAGGCGTCTCCAATATGCAGGTCGCGCTGGCGTGGATATTGCATCAACCCGGCATTACGGCGCCGGTTATCGGGGCCAGCAAGGCACATCATCTCGAAGAGGCGGTCGCTGCTCTGGGCGTCAAACTCGAAGCAGACGAGTTGAAGGCGCTAGCTGAACCTTACCAGCCGCACGCTGTGCTCGGCCATTCGTGAAGGCGTGTGATGAACACGTCGATCTCGCGGGTTGACTTGCTGGCTGTTACTGCTATGTTTCAGAAATTCGTTCAATAAAAACCTCACGCAAAGGCGCGAAGCCACGAAGGCCTCAAAGAAATTACGGCGAGCCGGATTGTTGCAAAGAATCTCCGAAACGCAACCCTAGACCCCTCTGCGCACCAAGCTATATGCGTTGATTCTCACGGCGCCATCCGCCATTGGTTCGAACAAGGGAGATGCACATGGAAATGGACCGCTCCATTGGACGCGCCGCTGCCGTGACGCCCGGACATGCCAGCGCCGGCTCCGCTGCCGATGTTGAGGCTATCTACGTCAAAATCGCGAAGCGGATCATGCCGTTTCTGATCCTTTTGTTCGTGATGGCGTGGGTGGATCGAGTGAACGTCGGCTTCGCCAAGCTGGAGATGCTGAAGGATCTTGGCTTCAGCGAAGCGGTGTACGGGTTCGGCGCGGGCATCATTTTTCTCGGCTATCTGCTCTTCGAGATTCCGAGCAACCTCCTGCTGGAGAGGATCGGCGCCCGCAAAACGATCTCCCGCATTACCATTCTGTGGGGCATCACGGCCGCCGCCACGATGTTCGTGAAGACCGCGACATCGTTCTACATCCTCCGGTTCCTGCTGGGTGCGGCCGAAGCCGGTTTGTACCCTGGCGTGATCCTCTACCTGACTTATTGGTTTCCCGCGAGACGCCGCGCGCAGATGCTCGGCTATTTTATGACCGCCATCCCGCTCGCTGGCATCCTCGGCGGCCCGATCTCGGGCTGGATCATGGGTAACTTGGGCGTTCGGGCAGGCCTTGCGAACTGGCAGTGGCTTTTTCTGCTCGAGGGCGTCCCTTCGATCATCATGGGGCTGCTTACGCTCGCCGTCTTCGTCGATAAGCCCGGTCAGGCACGCTGGCTTACCGACAGCGAAAAGCAGCTCGTCCTTGCCGATCTTGAGGCGGACAACCGCCAAGCCGGCCCCCGGAAACACGGATTCGGCGAAGCGTTAAGGGTTCCGCAGGTGTGGCTCCTGACGCTCATCTACTTCTGCCTCGTCAGCGCCAATCCGACGCTTGGATTCTTCGGGCCGACGATCATCAAGGGCCTGGGCGTGAACAGCAACACGATGATCGGCCTGCTATCGGCCGTGCCTTACGCCGTTGGCGTGGTGGGGACCGTGCTGGTTGGCCGGCATTCGGACCGCACGCTTGAGCGGCGGTATCATTGCGCGCTTTCGTGCCTGGCGGCAGCCATTGGCCTGGTCCTGATCGGCGTGTTCGCGAAGATTCCGGTTCTGGCGTTCGCCGCTCTCATACTCAGCGTGACAGGCGTGCTCAGCGCGTTCGCGCCGTTCTGGCAGATGCCGACGATGCTGCTGGCGGGTGCCGCGGCAGCGGGCGGCATCGCGTTCATCAACTCGCTGGGCAACCTGTCGGGCTGGGTTGGTCCCTCTGTTGTAGGGTGGCTCAAAGACGTGACGGGCAAAACCTCACCGGGCCTTGCCGTGGTTGCCGGTCTCGAGGTTCTTGCGGCGGTGCTGATTCTGGTCTTCATGCCGCGCAACCAGCCCGGCGCTGGCGTGAAGTGACGCGAGGATGCAACGGAGTAGCGCGAGGCCGGCTCGTCAGTGCCGCGTTACCCAGTGACCAGTCTATTGAGGATCGCAAAATGTAGTGACAGGCTTCTTTTGGTGCGGCGCTCTGTGAGCGCCGAATGGCCGGCGGCCAGAGGCCGCCGCACCAGCGCTTGTTGTCACACTATTTTGCGAAGATCAGTAGATTTGCGAATCAATTTATGTCAACACCTGGAGGAATGAATGCGATGAGAGTTTCTTTGGTAAAAGCCGGCACAACTGCGCCGATTGAGATTCCAGTTAACCGGTTGTATTGTGTGGGGTATGCGGGACGTGATCAGGCCAAGGTGAAAGAACATATCGACGAATTGGCGAAGATCGGTATTCCGGCGCCGCCGCGCACTCCCACCGTGTATCCAGTGAGCGCGTATTTACTGACTGACCGGCCGGACATCACGGTACAAGGCGGAGAAACCTCCGGAGAGGTAGAATTCACCGTTTTCATCCAGCCGGGCAAGACCTACATCTCCGTTGGCAGCGACCACACGGACCGTAATCTCGAAAAAACCAATATCGAGAAATCGAAACAGATGTGCGAAAAGCCGGTGGCGAACCGGGTTTGGGATTTCGAAGAGGTGCAAGGCCATTGGGATTCCCTGATTCTGCGAGCCTGGATTAGCGGCGAAAAAGGCAAAAGCTTGTACCAGGAAGGGCAAGTGACGGCCTTACTGCCCGTTTCCGATTTGATCAAGGTTGTACAACGTGAGACGGATTCGCCGCTTGACGGAGCAGTCATTTACTCCGGGACAGTGCCTACCCACGGAGGCTTTGCTTTTGCAAAAGCTTGGGATTTGGAATTGGAGGATCCGGTTTTGAAACGCAGTATCATCCATCATTACGAAGTCGCGGTTCTCGGGAAGGAGATGAAGCAATGAAGGTTGCTCTGATTCAGATGGATATCGTTCTGGGGGACGTTGCGGCCAATCAAAAGAAAGCGCTCGCCATGATTGAAGATGGGCTTCATTCCGGGGCGAAGCTGTTCGTCCTTCCAGAGATGTGGACGACCGGCTACAAGTTAAGCGAAATCCAAAAACTCGGTGAACCAGCAAGCGGGCCTTCGATCCAAATGCTCAAATCCGTGGCGAAGCAGAACAAGGTGGAGATCATAACCGGCTCTATTGCTGAAACGGACGGCGGCAAGGTCTACAACACCGCTTGCGCCATCAACCAAAACGGGGACGTTGTTGCCAAGTACAGGAAGATACACTTGAGCGGGCTGGCGGGTGAAGAAAGGTACATTAGCCCAGGGTCCTGTAAATCAACTTTTGATCTGACTTTTGGCAAGGCGGGATTAATCATCTGCTACGACATCCGGTTCACCGAACTTCCCCGCGCTCTGGCTCTGGGCGGATGCCAAACGCTTTTTGTGCCGGCTGAGTGGCCGAAAGTCCGGGGAAAACATTGGCTGACTCTAAACATGGCGAGAGCTATCGAGAACCAAATGTTTGTCATCGCCGTTAACCGCGTGGGAGCAGACGAGAACGATGTATTTTTCGGCCATTCATTGGCGATTAATCCGTGGGGTGAGGTGCTGGCCGAAGGCTCGGAAGATAGGGAAGAGGTGGTTATTGCCGATGTTGATTTTGCGTCGATCTCGGAAATAAGAGGGCGGATACCCATCTTCGCCGACCGGCGCCCCGAGTATTACTGAACGGCAGGCCGCCCTACGTTCATCATCAGTTGACTCACAAATGTGTCGCAGAGATGGGTCTGAATACGAGCAAGCGTTTATGAGCGGAGATTAGCGAGCCGATTCCTTCAGCAGCTCATCCAGGTACTGCTTCCAAGCCACGGCATGGGTGTGGGTGGCGTGGCCGCGCGTCTGATTGCTGATGGACAGCAGGACGAACCTGCCGTGTTTCACCTTCTTGATTTCGCGTTGGGCGATGCCGAGTTCGGGCGGATCAATGAAGTCATCGGCAGAATTGACGTGCATGACCCACGCCTTGATCTTGCTGAGCTCGGGCGATGGATCGTAATCGCGGGAGGCGTCCATCTGATAGAGCAGGTCGTTTGCATCGACCGGGGGCAAACGCTTATTGAAGTAATTTTCGAGAAACCGGTCAGTAGCGGCGGGTGTGGGATAATGCATCTGCATTTGCAACGGTGAGCTGACGGCGATTAGAAACATGCCAAGCGCAGTGCGAAGTCCTTCCTGCGGTTCGTGGGTGTATTCGCCGGCTTTCCAGGCAGGGTCGCTGCGGATCGCGTCCGTCACCACCTTGCGCCATATGAGGTTGCGCCCGGCTATCGGCACGGTGAGGCAAGCGAGCGGCATGAGCGCATCAACGAAGTTGGGGTAGGTTTCGCCCCACAGCCACGTGTGCATGCAACCCATCGACGTGCCCATTACCAGCCGCAGATGATTCACCCCCAGCCCTTTGGTTACCAGCAAATGTTGCGCAGCCACCATGTCCGCATAGTCATAATGCGGAAAGCGCATGCGCAGGCCGCCGCTCGGCTTGCTCGAACCGCCGTGGCCGACGTCGTCGGGCAGGATGATGTAAGTGCGGCTGGTGTCAAGAATCTGGCCGGGACCAAAGAGCACGCCGGCAAATTCCGGCTGGAGGAACTGGCGGCCTGATGAGCCGGTGCTGTGAAGGATCAGCACGGCATTCGTGACGCGGCCTTGTGAATCGCGAATCGGCTTGCCCAGTGTCCTGTAGTGCAGCCGCAGCGTAGGCAGCGTCTCGCCCGATTTGAAACGGAAATCGTGAGCGACGAAGTCGCCTTGTCTTACCAAGAGCTGTTGGGCCCGTAAACCGGCCGCCGCAAACGCAAAAATGAAAACGAAACAGAAAAGTACGTATCGAAGATCGTTTCGCATCCTGAGCCTTTTCAGAGAAGAGTTTGACCGACGTGTGTGTTGGCGCTTCGAATTCGTCCCAAATCACCGGCTCGCGCCTAATAGTTGCAGATGAAAGTCTCCAAGCGGCCTGATGGCAATGGAATGCAGCCACACGGAGCGGATTAATACGGCTTCGCGCCCACCCTATGAAGTATCCATGGCACGGTGACGCTCTTGAAGATGCGCGCGCCGGACCATACCTTGGATTCCCGCCCCATGTGGCCACCCTGCGGGTTGATCCACGCGTCCTTAGGCGTCTGGCCGCTATTCAGAAGGAGGTCGGTGTCGGAGATGGGCACTTGCGTGTCGAGCGCACCGCCGATCACCAGCATCGGCGCTGTTGGCCTGTCGAGAAGACCCCGGGTTTTGAGTGACATCTTCTCGTGCACGGCGGCAAGCTGGTCGATGTTCGTCACTCCGAACATCAGCAAGTGCGCCGGGAGATAGTCGAACAGATACTCCCGGTTGGCGGGGATCGCCATCGTCGAGGCCCGCTGGAAGAACTTGTCCACGGGCGGCGACTGGGAGACGACGCCACACAGCCGGTCTTTCTCCGTGACGGCGAGTACCGTTGACCAATAGCCGCCGTAACTGGCGCCATAGACAACGATGTGGCTGTGGTCAACATCCGGCCGCTGGTACAGATAATCGATGACGGGAGAAAACATACGCTCCGCGCCGGGAGCAGCCTTGATCGGCGCTTGTCCCGCCCCAGGCGCATCGAGCGCCAGATAGCCGACGCCGTAGGCGAGCATCTGGCGGAAGCGCTCCGCCATGTTCTCCTTGCGTTGGTCGAGGCCGGGAATGGCGATCACGATGGGCGCTGGTTTCGGGCTTTTCGGCATCTGAAGATATCCGGTAATCTCCTTGCCTTCAAAGGGGATGTGCACCACCTCCAGGGGCGGGGCAAGCAGGCGGGCGAACGCGAGATAGGCCCGGAGTCCCTTTTCATAAGCCTTCTGCTTGCCGGGCGTCACCGGCGCAGGCCAAGCGCCAAAACTGTAATAGCGCCAGGCCTGAAGAAAGTCCTTGCTGGCTTGCTGCGGCGACGATGCGAGTTCGGCTTGCGCCTTGGTCATGTAGCGGTCACCGAGGATACTCCAGGAAGCCGCCCATTCATCGCCGTTGAAGCTATGAATCCGGGAGAGAGCCTCGCGCACCTCGCCCGGCTTGAGCCCGTTGACTGGATACGCATTGCGTTCGGCGCGCGCCTGCACCTCCGCCTTGAGCTGTGCAAGCGTGCGCCCCTGCGCGGCGACTGTGGACGCGATCATCAGCGCGACAGCAAGTGGCAGCACACCAACGGTTAGAGCGACGCGCGTCATCTTCCAGAGTCCTGTCACCATCATGGTTTCCTTCCCGCGGCGGACCCCGCAACTCGAACAACTCTTATGTACAGCCCCCAGCGATATTTGGCTATTTCGATCGAGTCGGCCAGAATACACCCGTCTTCAGGATTTCACCACGACAACTTCAGCGCAAATTGGAGCTGGCGGGAAGTTGTGTTTGTCAGCGTAATCGCACCCGCGAAGGGAATTAAGTTTCCAGATTGGTCCATGATAGTCCGGTTGTCATTCGGAGACTGAAAGTTCGGCCGGTTGAGGATATTGAAAAATTCAGTTCGGAACTGCGCGTTGAAGTTTTCTGAAATTGCCTTGAAGGGGATGTTGTTGACCACCGAAAAGTCGCAGTCCACCAATCCTGGACCCATCAGAGTATTGCGGCTCTCATTACCGGAGCGGTCACAGGGGTTTGGAGGAACGAAGCAAATGTGGTTGTGCCTGGGGTGAAACTGGTGAAGGTGGCAGGTATGAGTGGCCGCGGCATCAGCGTAAGTTTTCGTTGGAAAGGAACCGGCGGATAAGACGCCCGAGGTGTTGCTGGTGGCTAGAAACGGCCAGGAACCTTCCACTTCGGACCCCATTTCAACCGGCAGAGAGGGTATGTCACACACCCCGAAGCCTTCCGCAGGACTATTCCTACAAACAGCTTCAAAACTGTAGCAGCAAGTGCCCGTCTCCGACTTATGTCGCTGTCTATAAGAAGCGCTACCGCCAACGCTTATCGTCGGCCGGGAGGCCCAGCGATGCTCCGGCCATCCCCGCACCAGATGCGGTTTTCCTGGCGGTGAGTAGGATTCGCCACCAGGACCGTATCACCTTGGAGTTAGTAGCTTTTGCCGTAGACTGAGGGTGCCATGTGGCACAACTCAGCCCCGGCGGCGCGCCACCTGCCATTCTGCTTGACGAAAACCCGGAGTACGCGGTAATACCCACTGACGTTGTGCGCTCCGATCGCGCTGCCGATGAAATTCGTGCGATCGGTCACAAGCGCTGAATCTCCGTAAAGGTGTACGTGTATCTCATCCACGGTTATGCTCTTCACGTGGCGACTGGGGGCATTGACCTTCTTGAATAACTCCTGCTTGTTTGAAATCTCTCCCCCGGAGCCTGCTGAACACTCGAAAAAGTCATCAGTCATTAATTTGTTCAGATAAGCGGTATCGTGCTTGGCGGCTGCCTCAACCCACTTCCGGTCGAGCTCCGTCAATTCTTTGATGGTGGCGGCATCGTTGCTTCCTTGGCCTGCAGCGCTAGCTGCGGGAGCGAAAGCCAGTAACCAAGCGCCGATTAGTGCTGCACAAAGCGCAACGCGAAAAACTTTCATGAAGATCCTCCGGTGGTAATTTGTCAAAGGGCAGGCGTTCGCGCCCAGATACTAAGCGCCGCCGGTGGCCCGGCGGCGCTTTTTGTAGTAATCAGAAACCCGATTCGCGGGAGCAAATCACTGCCCGCTCAAGGGGTAATTGCAGGCTCCGACCTCACCATGACAGCTTGAGCGAAAACTGGATCTGGCGGGGAGGCGTGTTCATCAGTGTAATTGCACCTGCATTTGACTGTATAACTCCAAGTTGGTCCATTATTATCCGATTGTCATTGGGAGACGTAAAATTCGGACGATTGGCAATATTGAAAAACTCTGCCCGGAACTGCGCGTTGAAGTCTTCCGAAATTGCCTTGAAAGGAAAGTTCTTCATTAGCGAGAAGTCGAACGTTACCAACCCAGGACCAATCAAGGAGTTACGTCCCTCATTACCGAAAAGCGTGCTCGGATTTGGAGGAGCGAAGCATTGCAGCTTGACGTAATTTGAGGCATTTTGTGGGTTCACAGGGTTTGCGCAGCCTGGCGCAACCAGCCGGTTCGGGTACGAATATGGATCGGTAGAATTCTGGCCAACCGGGTCGCCGGCAAGCAGCACCGTAAACGGAGAACCCGATTCCACAGTTAAAATTCCTCCGCTCTCCCAGCCGCCCAGGATTTCCTTCTCCGGACCGTTGAAAAACGACGGACTTGGAATGTCCCAGACGCCATTCAAGGTCAGGTCATGCGTGACATTAGTGTCGGAAAGAGATTTGTGGCACTTCATGCAGAAGTAAAGAAGGCTGGAAATGGAATTCCGGTAAGGATCGGAAGCCACAGAACCCGATCCGTAGTCAATATTTTTGGAGAAGGTATAGGAGCCTTCAAGCTGGACGCCGTGGCTCATAGTCTTTTGGACTTGGACATTTAGACCATCATAGTAGTACTGCCCATCCCAAAGCGCCATCTGAAGGCGGCCCAAGGCGGGGTTAATGATCGTTCCCGTGCCGGGCTGGTTGCAGTTTTGGATCGTCGTGCCCTGAGCGGTCAAGGTTGGAGTGAACGATGGACAGGGCCACTCAAGGCCCTGCGGCGTCTGCGTGGGCAGCACCATGTTGTTGTCATCGGCTTGATCCCAGAAGTGGTAGCCACGACCACCGACATAACCCACCATGAATGTCGTTGCTGGTGCAATCTGCCGCTGGATGTTAAAGTTCCACTGGAGGATGTAGTTGCGCTTAGGGTTGTTCTGGAGGATGTAATAGCGATGGGTCGCCTGGCTCAGCCCTTGGAAGAATGCTCCTGTCGGGAACAAACCTGGCGCCAGGGTGGTAGAACCAGATGCGGGAGACAGACTATTGGTCGCGTCAAACGGCCAACTACCGTCCACTCCGCTTCCCATTTGAACGGGCAGCGGCATCATGTCAAACACCCCGAAGCCGCCACGGATCGCCGTCTTGCCGTTGTGGAAGGGGTCCCAAGCAAAACCCAGCCGCGGCTCAAAATCCAGCTTCGTGGGATTCTGGATATAAGGGCTTCCCAAGTGATTGACGGGCGGCGCACTCGACAAGGTTCGAAGGTTATTGAGCTTGCCTTGAACTTCCGTAATGATGGTAGCCATCTGGTAGCGCAGTCCGTAGTTGAGGGTCAGGTTCGGACGGAAGCGCCAGTCATCGGAAACATAAGCTCCAAACATGGACTGCCGGATTCCGCGCGGAGACTCCGTGCCTGGCGTGTCGCTGATGAAGGAACCGGCGTTGTTGGTCAGAAGGCCCGGCAGGTCGTTAAACACGAAGAGACCGCCAGGCTGGTCTTCGCCAAACGAATTGTCACCGATACGGTCGAAGCTCGCGCCAAATTTGATCGAGTGCGCGCCCGTCGTATAAAACACGTTGTCATCCAACTGCTCCGTCCACCAGTGGAACCCAAACGGCGCTGCGGCGGAGAGACCTCCGGAAAACATAGTCATTGGTCCCAATACCTGTAACATCCCTGCGCTATCTCCAGGAACAAAACCAAAAGCTGTGCTCGCGGCCAGAGGATTTATTGCTGTTGAATTCGACGGCGATTGCACGACGTCGCGGTTATAGCCGACGCGGAGGGAATTCATCAGCGTGGGTGAGACAATGTGGTTCCATTCAAGGCCAACCATATACCGGTGAGCAGGATTATCGATAAGCTTGTTGTTCATCTCGTCAGGTTCGCTCTGCGATGTACGGTCAATCATGAACGTGCCCGAGAGGTGGTCCTGGTCTGAGAATGTCTGGTCCAACCGGGTAACAAAGAAGTTCTCGGCAGTAACTTGGGTGGCCGTAAATGAAAAAAGGCCCAAGTCGCCGGAGATGGGACCGTTGGGCAAAGGATAAAAAGCGTTCAGAAAATTGACGGCGGACGGGTCCGGGGTCACAGTGCCGGTAGTGAGGTTTCCGGTCCGCGCGGCTGCGGTAGGCACATTGTCAATCACGGCCTGGCTCAGACTTTGCCGGACTCCCTCATAGTCGCCGAAGATGAAGGTCTTGTCCTTTTTAATCGGACCTCCGGCGGACACGCCGAATTGGTTGAGATGCAGAGGCGATTTCTGGAGATTGCTCGAATTGTCCGTAAAAGCTGCTGCGTCAAACGCGTCATTGCGGAGGAACTCGTAAGCATCTCCGTGGAACTGGTTGGTTCCTGATTTCGTGATCGCACTGATCACTCCGCCGGCAGTATTGTATTGCGGCCCGACGTTTGCGGTTAGGACCGAAAATTCCTGAACGGCATCCACGCCCAAATTGCCTCCCAGCGAACTCGCCGGGCCTGCGTTCGCGTAATCGTCAACATCGATGCCGTCGAGGAGAAAGATGTTCTGTTGCGGCCTGCCGCCTGCAACAGTTATGTCATTCGCCAAGCCGCGCTTAACCCTGTCGCCGGCGTTGATGGGCGGCTGGTCCTCGGTAAAATGGATGCCCGGCACCAGAGCCGCCAATTGCGTCCAAGAACGGCCGTTCAGAGGAAGCGCAACCACCGTGAGACGATTATTGACTCCGCCCAGCGTTGCGTTGGCCAACTGCACCGTCGGAGGCGCACCCGTTACGGTGACCGCTTGAGTCACCGCACCCACCTGCATGGTCAGATTCAGCACAAGCTCTTGGCCTACGGTCAAAGTGATCCCGCGCCGTATCACGGTCTTAAATCCTTGAGCAGTCGTCGTAAGCTGGTAATGCCCTGGTATCAAGTTCGGTGCCGTATAGTAACCCACGCTATTCGTGATGGTATTCCGGGTAACCCCGGTTGCCACATTCGTGATGACGATTTTTACGCCCGGCGTTACGGCCCCCGAGGGGTCCGTAACCGTGCCCGTAATCGTCGCTCCCACGATCTGGCCGAACACTTGCCGCGGTCCGGCAAAGGCAAGTACCATGAGTGCCGCTAAGATGTACTGTATAGACTTATTCATCCACCGAGTTTCCATACCCCCTCCTCATCGCAAAGGGTTAGTCGTGTACTTTCAACACCAGCATTAACCTGCAAGGCCCGATACACTATAAGACAATTTAGATCGCTGCCTTTTATATCACCATCGGAACGGCCAGTCAAGCGAAAGTTAAAAATAAATTACGAGAAATTAACAAATACCTCACACGCTGGAGGACTTCTCCAAGCGGTCCGCCAATTGGAGCGGGGAGCGCAGCATGTGCGCTTTTACGGCAGCACGGCCTTCACCGGCGTTGCTTGTACCAGCACTACCCGCCACGTTCCACCCTCTTTCCGGAAAATTCGGACATACCGGTATACACCGCCGTATGGCTTTCCGTTGTACACGCCACGCATGGTCGTATGGTCGGTCATGATTGCCGTATTGCCATAAAGCCGTATGTGGATGTCTTCCGAGTGGAGTTCTGTGACCTTGCGGTTTGTGCCCTTAATCAGTTCGATCAGTTGTTGCTTGTTCATAACAGTGCCGAGGCTGGTGCCGAACACGCAGTCGTTGGCCCACAACTTGTTCAAAAAGGGTATGTCCTTTTTCAGTTCAGCCTCGGACCATTCCTGCTTGATTTTTGTCAGCTCCTGGATAACGGCTTGGTTCTTGTTCTGAGCCTTTAGGCCAGGCGCCAAACTGAGAGCCAATACAAACGCCACCAAAGCAAGCTTTTCGATGCGTCTCATCACAAACCTCCTGCTCAGGGTTAACAGCGCCTTTCTCCGGTTCACAACTGTAGGCTTTCAGGCCTCGCGGCAAGATGAACTCGCCGCATAGCAGAAATTGAGCGCCACCAATCTTCCCTTGCCGTTTTTCTATAAACTCGCGCCTATAGGCTTCAAGTTCGCTGTTTCTGGCCCCGCTGCTTTTCTTCCACGATCTCGACCAGCGTCCGGAGTGCGGCGGTGTAGGAGCGCCAACCGAGACCCTGCACGGTGCCCCGCGCCGCCGGTGTGATAATCGAGTGTTGCCGCCAGCCTTCACGCGTAGCGAGGTTTGACATGTGCACTTCGATTACCGGAAAAGGCATAGCCTTGATGCAGTCATGCAGGGACACGCTGTATTGCGTCAACCCGCCCGCATTAATGATCGCTCCTTGGGCGTCGTCGATATGGGCGTGAAAGGCATCGACGAGCGCTCCTTCGTGATTCGACTGCACAATCACGAGTTCGACGTTCAACTCTGTTGCCAGCGCTTTTAGCCGCTGATTGATTTCTTCAAGTGTCATCGAACCGTATATTTCAGGTTCGCGGCGGCCAAACAGGTTAAGGTTTGGGCCGTGCACGATGAGAACCCGCATTGAATCTTCCTCCGATCACACAAATACCTTTAACGGCCCTTCTCCAAAGTTGGAGGCAGCCCGCGCTGGAGCGATATTAGTTACCATGATGCGGCTATAAGTGTCAACGAAAGAATGGGGATCCCAGAGATGTCCAATTAACCGCACATTCTGGTGTGAGAAGCGGCTGCGCCGCCCCGTTGTGCGGAAAGCCTGTGGCTGTTCCGGGCGCGGAGGCGCGTTCTAAGGTCTTGCTGGGCGCGAAGGCTGAGCCTTCGCGCCCAAAGAAAGCCCGGCTGGAAGGGGTTACGGAGTCTGTGTGAAAACAGCGGCTGTAGCGGCGGTCTGTGACCGCCGGCCTTGATTTTTCAATAGCTTCGGCGCTCATAGAGCGCCGCTACAACTGAAGTACGGCTGTTTTCATACAGACTCTACGAGCCGCCGGCGAGGCGAAGCCTTGCCAGATATCATGGATACGCTAACGTAGTTATGGATTGCCAAACCGGGCTTCTTTGGCATAGTCTGGAAAGCCTATAGAGAACCTCCATGCCTAACCCGTACTGCACCGTGCTATTACCCATGGAGACCAAGCAACTTTCCGGGGCGGCCCAATGTTGCTTGAACTTAATTCATCTTGGAGACCTGCGATGAAATTCATCCGAACGCTCGCTTTGGTGGCAGCTCTAGCCGCTTCACTGACCGCCGTTGCTCAGGAGACCAGCCAAAAGAGCGAGGACACCGCAAGCCGTTCCGTTCTCGAACAACAACTCTGGAAGCTCGATCAGCAGTGGCTGGATGCAGTGGAGAATAGGAAGATGGCTTTTCTAGATCAGATGTGGACCGGCCAATTTATCGAAATCCTCCCTGGAGGGAGAGTGGTCACCAAGGCTGATCAGATGGAACATCTGGGCAAGACCCGCCGCCAACCAGGGACCGGATCCACCCGGGATGATTTCAAGTTGCGGGCCGTTTATGGAAACGTGGCGCTAGCGACCGACCATATGACCCAACAAGGCACCCACGCCTATGGACACGACATCACTGGGGATTATCGAGTCGCGAGGGTTTTCGTTAGGGAGAATGGGAAATGGAGGGTCGCTGAATCCGCCCTTTGCCCCATTAAGCCGGTTCCACCCGTGGATGCCAGCGCGCAGGCCAGCAAGACAAGCGAGGCAACCGAAAGTCATACCGGCCTCGAGCAGCAGCTCTGGGAGATCGACCAGCAGTGGCTGGAAGCCGCGCGCAACCAGAAGCTGGACGTTTTGAAGCAATTATGGACCGGTCAATTTTTCGAGGTCCTCCCCGGCGGGAGGGTGGTGAGCAAGGCGGAGCTGATGGATATGATTTCGAGAGCGCACCCCGCTCCGAATGTCGGAGCATTTCCGGACGACTTCAAATTGCGGGCTGTCTATGGAAACTTCGCCATCGCCACCGACCATACGACGCTGAAAGGACCTGTTCTTCCCGGCAGGCGCGACGCGGGAGCATACCGGGTTGTGCGGTTTTTTGTGAAGGAGAACGGCAAGTGGAGAGTCGCTGGGGCGGCACTCGTCGCGATCACTGCTTGATGGCCAACGCCCGGCGAAAAACGGTTCGCCTGCGCCTACAGAATTCCTTTCTCACACCATCTTCGTGTATGCATAAGGAGCGCTCTGCATGACCAAGTCCCGGGTGAATCCAACGTCGAAAGGGGCCGCTTACATCGCGGACTTCCTGATCCAGCAAAAGGTACCGTACGTGTTCGGATTGTGCGGTCACGGCATCCTCGGGCTCCTCGACGGCCTATTCGACCGGCAGGACGAGATCAAAACGATCTCCGTGCACCACGAATCGGCGGCCGCCTTCATGGCCGAAGCGTATTTTCGCGTCAAGCAGAAGCCCGTGGCCACGTTCACTTCATGTGGACCGGGTTCGGCGAATCTTGTGGTAGCCATCGCAGCGGCATTTGCGGACTCCTCAGCGATGCTCAATATCACCGGCAACGTGCCGACCGGGCAATGGAACCGTGGCCCGTTCCAGGAGAGCGGAAGGTACTTCCAGGGTGATTTTGTTAACGTATTACGTCCCTACGTCAAGCGCAGCTTTCAACCCACCCGCCCAGAGATGCTCCCCCTCGCGCTCCGCCAAGCCTTCGCCTTAATGACGAACGGACGGCCGGGACCCGTTCATATTGACGTCCCGCTTAACGTCTTCGTGGAGCCAGTCGATAAGAGCGCAGCAGAACGCGAGAATCACTGGCCGGAGGCTAATTGGCAGCGGCCAGCCGCTGATCCCGCAGCCATCGCGGAGGCAATGCGGCTGCTCCAATATGCTGAACGTCCTGTAATTGTTGCCGGACACGGCGTTGAGCTGAGCGGCGCAGAGCCTGCGCTGCTCGCCTTCGCCGAGGCGATGCGCATCCCCGTCGCGACCACGCCGTTCGGGAAGGGTGTCTTCGACGCCCGCCACGCTCTCAGCCTTGGTGCGACTGGCCGCAACGGGTCCTACATGGCGAATGCGGCTTGCCGTAACGCCGACGTGATCCTGGCGCTCGGAACACGATTCGACGACCGGGCAACCAGCGCGTGGCTTCGCGGTTTTACGTATGCCATTCCGCCGAGCAAGCTGATTCATGTCGATATCGATGCGAACGAGATCGGCCGGAACTTCCAGCCAGCAATCGGAGTGATTGGCGACGCAAAGCTGGTTCTGCAGCAGCTCCTTGCGGCGCGCGGCGCGGATGCCGGCAGCGGGCGGGACAGGTGGCTCGATCGAATCGCCGGATGGCGGAAGCGGTGGCAAGCGGCCACAGCAGCGCCCCGCACTTCAGACGCCATCCCAATCCGGCCGGAGCGCTTCGTGGCCGACCTGCGCAAGGCCGTACCGGCTGACGGCATCGTATTATCAGACGTTGGCGTCCACCACAACTGGCTGATCGCCGAGTACGATGCCTGGAAGACGCGTACGCTCATCCAAACTTGGGGTTTCGCCTCGATGGGATTCGGCATCGCAGGGCCGCTCGGTGCCAAACTGGCCGCCCCAGACCGTCCGGTAATCGCGGTGTGTGGCGATGGCGGCTTCGTGATGAATGCGAGCGCCGTGCTCACCGCGGTCGAATACAATATCCCTGTCGTCTGGCTCGTCTGGAACAATTACGGCTACTGCTCCATTCGTGACCAACAGTTGGGCTATTTCGGCAACAACCGGGAGCTTGCAACGAGCTTTAACGATGCGTGCGGGAAACTTTTCACCGCTGATTACGCGATGATGGCCCGGTCGATGGGTGCCGTCGGTGAGACCGTAGAGAAACCGGGACACCTCGCGCCGCAAATCGGGGCGGCAATCTCGTCCGGCCGGCCAACGGTGCTCGATATCCGGATAGATCGCGAGGCGCGGCCGCTCGCAACCGGGAGTTGGGATCTTCCGCCGATCCCGCATCCGATGCCAAACTTTGGATGGGGTGAGGACTAATGGCAACAACCAGCAAAGCCGAAGCGCGGGTGGTGCGGCTCGAGGAGCTTCCGTGGATCGAAGCGCCGGGGCACCATGGGGCGCTCTCCAAGCTACTTGTGAATCCGGATAACGCCGGAACCCGCTACTATGATTTCCGCGTCTCCATTTACGAGCCCAAAGGGCACGTCGAGCCGCACACGCATCCCAACGCAGAGCACGTGTATTACATCCTTAGCGGCAAAGGCCTGATGACGCTCGACGAACGGAACATTGTGGTCGAGCCGAACACCGCGATCTTCATACCGCCCGGTGTTGTGCACGCGATCGCCAACACCGGTCTTGAGGATCTGGTGTTCGTCGTGGTCTCGGTGCCGCCGGAGCTACCCCGCCTCGATTCGGCGGCGAGCAGCGCCTCGCGGTAAGCCTTGTGGCAGGAGCCTCCGGCCCCTTGGTCTTTTGGGCGGTGCCAGCTTCGGCGGTGCCGGAAGCGTTGCCCCCTCACCCGTCCCGCTACGCGGGCCACCCTCTCCCCCTTTTCAGGGGGCGAGGGTAAAAGTAAGGAGATTCCAGTCCTCTCCTAGTGGGAGGTGGGACTGCGAAGCGGTGGGCGAGGGCTTTGACGGCACGGTTGAAAACCCTGCCCTGACAGGACTTTCACAACGAATTTACGAGACACAACACTAGAAGCCGCTGCCACAACGCAATCCAAAAGCCTACGGATTTCACTGGCTGCGACGATTGAAACGATTGGAGACGCCACATGCAGCAACCCTTTCATGACGAACCCTTAGTTGCCGGCGAACACGATCACCGGCCTGACCGGTCTAATCTAACGGGCCTAACAGGCGCTGGTCTCGCCCGAGGCGCGAGCCGCAGCGGTACGGTGGCGAGCCTCGCCCGGATCCGCGCGCTCATCGGTGGCGAATGGCGCGACGGTGAGGACTTTGAGGTCTTGCGGTACCCCTACGATGGCCGGGAAGTGGCGCACCTTGTCCAGACGCCGCTGGCTGCGGTCAGCGAAGCGGTCGAGGCGGCCCAAAGGGCATTCCGAAGTTGGCGGAATGTTCCCGCGTTCGAGCGGGCGCGGGTTCTTGCTGAAATCGGGCGCGGCATGGCGCGGCGCGAGGCTGAATTCGCCGAGACGATGTGCTGGCAAACGGGGAAGACGGTCCGCGACGGCCGAGCCGAGGTTGCTCGCTCGGTTTCGACCATGGAGGTGGCAGCGGAGGAAGCCAAACGGATCGAAGGCGCGGTAATTCCGATGGATCAGGTCCCAGCCGGGCGTGGGAAGCTGGGCTTCGCTGTCTATGAGCCGGTGGGCGTCGTTGCCGGCATCTCACCGTACAACGCCCCGCTCAACCTTGTTGCCCACAAGCTTGGCCCGGCGCTCGCGGCCGGGAACACGCTGGTGCTCAAGCCGCATCCGCAAGGATCGGGCGTCGCCGCGCTGCTCGGGGAGATCGCGCTCGAAGCAGGTGTGCCGCCCGGCGTGTTCAATATCGTGCATGGCGGGCCGGAGGTGGGCCGCGCGCTCGTTGGCCACCCGTCGGTCGCGCTGGTGAGTTTTACGGGGAGCGGAGCGGTCGCCGGGCAAATTTTGCGCGATGCCGGGCTCAAGCGCACGGTCTTTGAACTTGGAGGAAACGCACCGGTCATCGTGCACGCAGACGCACGGTGGGAGACCGCGGTGGAAATGCTGGCGGGCGCGGCGTTTGGAATGTCGGGACAGTCCTGCGTATCGACGCAGCGCATTTACGTTCACAGTTCGCTGGTTGAACGGTTCACGGCGGCGATTGTGGCTCGTGTTGAAAAACTGGCCACCGGTGATCCCTTCGATCCCGCAACGGAGGTCGGGCCGATGAACTCAGCCGCCGCCGCTGAGCGCGTCAAGGCGTGGATCGATGAAGCCGTTGCCGCTGGCGCGCAGCTCTTGTGCGGCGGGCGCCGTGACGGCGCGCTTGTCTGGCCTACCGTTTTGACCAACGTCGCGCCAACGATGCGGGTGGTCTGCGATGAGGTCTTCGGTCCTGTCGTTACGTTGATTCCGTACTCCGAAATTGAAGAAGCGATTGCTGCGGCAAACGCGACTCCCTGGGGGCTGAAGGCGGGTGTGTTTACGGAATCGCTCCCGTTGGCGCTGCGAGTGGCGCGAGAGCTGGAGTACGGAACTGTGAACATAAACGCGCCCTCACGATCGCGTGCTGACCACGAACCTTCGGGCGGCACGAAGGCGAGCGGCTGGGGACGCGAAGGACCGTACTACGCGATTCGCGAGATGAGCAATCTGAAGATGATCACTGTGAATCAGGCATAGAGCTGGTGCGGCGCTCTCTGAGCGCCGAAGCGATTGAAAGATTAAGACCGGCGGCCGCTACAGCCGTGGCTTTTACAGACTTCTCAAGGTGATGGATTCGATGGCAACACGCTATGGCGGACGTGGCCGATGCAGCCGGCTGACCCCGCTTCCACGGCATTGACAGGCGAACGCTGGGACGAAGAATACGACCTCGTTGTGCTTGGGGCAGGCGCGGGCGGCATGACCGCAGCGCTGGTTGGGGCGCTCGAAGGGCTGAAGACCCTGCTCGTCGAGAAGACGGATCAGGTGGGCGGCACGACGGCCTTTTCCTCAGGCACCGTCTGGATTCCAGGAAACCCGCAGCAAGCAAGCATCGGAATTTCCGGAGACGCGGAGGCTGCGCGCCATTATCTTGACACCCTCGTCGATGGCCGCGCGGAACGGGCGCTTCGCGAAAGATTCCTAGCCGCCGGGCCGGAGATGCTGCGCTATCTCGAAGAGCGCAGCGATGTTCGTTTCAAAATCTACCCTCACCATCCTGATTACCGGCAGGAGCTTCCGGGCGCAGCGGAAGGCGGCCGTCCGCTTGAGCCGATGCCATTCGATGGCCGTTCGCTGGGCAAACAGTTCGACCGTGTCCGCGCGCCGTTGCCGGAGCTGATGGTATTCAGCGGGATGATGGTGACCCGTGCCGAAGTTGCACGCCTGTTGCGGATCCCTTGGTCGTGGGATGGCATCGCGCTGGGCGCGAGACTCTCGGCGCGCTATGCCCTTGACCGGCTCCGTTACAAGCGAGGCACCAGGCTAGTCCTGGGCAACGCGCTGGCGGCCCGCCTCTTCAAGAACCTCCTCGATCGCAACGCGCCAATCTGGTTCAACGCCTGTACAAAGACGCTGATCGCCGCCGATGGCCGCGTCCTCGGCCTTGTTATCGACCGAGGTGGCACGGAACTGCGCGTTCGCGCCCGACGTGGCATCGTCCTCGCCGGCGGCGGTTTTCCCGCAAGCGCTGCGCTGCGTGAGCGCTTTTTGCCGAAGCCGGTCGCGCAGTATACCGCTGCGTTCGAGGGGTGCACGGGCGACACGCTCCTGCTGGCGCAGCAGGCCGGGGCTGCGCTGGGCGAGCCGGGAGAAGACAACGCGCTGTGGTTCCCAAGTTCAATCGCCAAGCGTAAGGACGGCTCGACAGCGGTATACCCTCATATCGTCTTGGACCGTGCGAAACCAGGTTTGATCGCGGTGAACGCCGCCGGAAAGCGCTTCGTCAATGAAGCCGTCTCCTACCACGAGTTCACACGGGCCATGTACCGGTCGAACAAGGCCGTTCCAACCATCCCGGCGATACTGATCTGTGACCGGCGCTTCATTTGGAAGTACGGTCTCGGGATGGTCCGGCCACACACGCTCGTGCTGAAACCGTTCATCACAAGCGGCTACCTGCGTGCGGCAAACTCGCTGGAGGACATTGCTGCGAGCATCGGCGTCAACGCCGAGGGGTTACGCGAAACGGCCGCCAGGCACAACGCGTTTGCGCAAACCGGCATCGACGCAGACTTCGGAAAAGGCGGCAACGCATATGATCGTGCGAACGGCGATCCGAAGCGCCTGCCGAACCCATGCCTCGGCCCGATTGAAACGCCACCGTACTATGCGGTAGCAGTTGTTCCTACGCCGCTTGGAACGAGTCTCGGGTTGCGCACGGACGAGCACGCGCGAGCCCTCGCACAATCCGGCTATGCCATTGAGGGGTTATACGCCTGTGGAAACGATATGCATTCTGTCATGGGCGGAGAGTATCCAGGAGCCGGAGCGCAGTTGGGCGCCGCAATGACGTTTGGATATCTTGCCGCCTTGCACGCCGCTCGTTCCTGGCAAGCAGCCGGCTAGCATAACTGCCTTGCCTTCCCGTGCCATCTCTCTAAACTGTTTAAGGAATTGGTCAGCCCGTAGGGCAGTTGCCCGGACTCTCTATCTGAGGGCTGCAAGAACGGTGGCTCCGAGGGCCATGACTACGGCTGCATAGGCGAACGCGAAGGTGGGCGAGACCCACGTCCAGAGGCCACCCACCACGACGCTCGCCACGAGGTCTCCGAAGCCATTGACCAAACCCATTACCCCATAGGCAGTGCCGCGTAACTTGTCCGTGACACAGTCTGCCGTGATTGCGCCTTCGAGAGAATCGACGGCGGCGGCGGAAAACCCCGCGAGAGCGAACAGCAAGAGCAGATACCCGGGCGAAGCGAGCCGCCAAGCGAAGGCGGCGGCAAAGCCTAACGCAGCGAACGCCCCAGAGGTGTAGCCTACCACGAGCAACCCGCGCCGCCCAAGACGGTCAGGAAGCGCACCGACTGGATACGAGCACCCAGCGTAAAACACGTTGTGAACCACGTAAAGCAAGCCGCCGAGTTCGGCAGCGCGCGCCGTGCCGTGGACAGGGCTGAGCAATTGCGCAGCCGCTAAGATGATCAGCGCTCGTGCGAAATCCCCGGCGCCGAAAAACCCGACGCCCCAAAGCAATCTCCCAAAGGAGCGGGGCAAAGACCGGATCGACGTCCACAGCTTCGCCGCTGAAGGCTGCCCGCGAGTTTCGCGCACCATGGCGGCGAACACAAGCCCCGCGGCGAGGCCGGGAATTAGAGTCAGAAGGAAGATCAGGCGAAATGGGTGAGTGGCTGCAAGGCCGTGGGAATGAAACCCTGCGAGCATGGCGACCGCGAGCAGAGGGCCGATGACTGCGCCTACGGTATCGCCGGCGCGGTGAAATCCAAACGCCTTGCCGCGCGCTTCGGGAGGCACTGAAGCTGAAAGCATCACGTTGCGCAGCGGGCTGCGCACTCCACGCCCGAACCACCCAAGGACGCGGCCCACCAGAATTAAATCCCAGCCGTGCGCCCAGGCAAATACTGCTTGTGAGGAGCCGGTGAGAAGGTATCCGGCCACAACCAGCGGCTTGCGGCGGATGACGCGATCAGAATACCAGCCAGCGCCCAGCTTTGTGACGCTTGAGACGCAGTCCGAGAGGCCCTCGATCAGGCCGAGAGCGGCTGCGGAAACGCCAAGCGCTGCTAGAAATCCCGGCAGCGCCGCGGTGGCCATTTCATGTCCAGCATCGGAGAGCAAGCTGGTGAGGCTCATGCCGATCACGTTGCGATTCAGCCATGAAGCCTGGCCCTCTGGCGCGCGGGAATCGTCGGGTTTTAGCTCCGTTTTGAGAGGGCGTGAGAACAGAGAAACGATCTGTGATGCATCCTTTCCGCCGGGTCCAAGCGCCCACGTGCGATATTTTTTGGATGAGAGCCTAAGCAAATTTCCTAGCGAGGCTCTTTGCCTGAGAGCGTCATCCCCTCACCCGTCCCGCTGCGCGCGACACCTTCTCCCTCTGAAAAGGGGGAGAGGGCTGGGGGTGAGGGGCAACGAAAACCTGACTCGTTTACCACAAGGTTGCCGGATCAAGGCGCCTATTGCGAAGCCAGCGGTTTTGAAATCTCATCGAGAAGGTCGGGCTTGCCCGGCTCACGGACGAGGTGCGGATAGCGCGAGCCGCCGTGGTAATCGAGCGAATAAGTTTTGTAATAATCATCGTTCAAGACCAACAACTGCAACGGCTGTGAAGAGTTTACGCCTTCTTGGAGCGCCTCCTGAAGCGCGTTGCGGAGCGTTCCGGGAGTGACGGCGCGGCCGTTGACGGCTACCAGGCGCATTCCTGCGGCGATGCCGGATCGATAGGCTGGCATGCCTACAATAGAATCTACAATAGCGCCGTTGTTCTTCATCAACAAACCGATTGAATAAGCGGCGTTCACGATGTGGCGCACGTTTTCCTGGGCGCGCAACAGTTGCGGCTCGCTATTGTTGTAGACCAACTTCCAGCCGCTGGCCTCGATGCCGCCCAAGGGAGCCTCGGGCGAGGTCGAATTGAGACGGGCATGAAAGAAATTTGCCCAATTGTAAGGCGCCACCTGATTGAGCGCCGCAACCAGATCATCAAAGGTATATGTCTTCAGTTGGGGTCCCTGGTTAGGACCGCCGTAGAACGATTGGAGGAAGCTCCTGAGGGATTTCTTGCCGTGAGTCAGGCGGCGGATGGTGGCATTCACTTCCAGCCAAACCAGATCACCTTCCGGATAATAGTCGGTGCTGCGCCTCCAGTTGACCCACTCGTCCGGAGCAAAATAGAGAACCTGGGCGGCGGCGGCGGTGTCTTGCAAAGGACGCCAGGTGCGTCCTGGGCGTCCCGGCCCGAGCATGGCCGCGATCAGCGCCAGGTATTCCCGGTATTGCCGCGGCGTCCACAGCCCGCAGCGGGCGGCCAGCAGGTCGCCGAGGTAGTCTGTGAGGCCTTCATAAACCCAGAGTAAATCTCCTTTCATCGGCTGGTCATAATAAGGCGGGCTTAAATCCGCCGGGCGCCGGAACTTTCCGTTCCAGGAATGGACAAACTCGTGCGGCAGCAGATATGCGGTCGTCTCGAGGGCCTCGGGATTAATAATGGTGCGTTCGGGCACACGGCTGTCGTCGGATTCGTGATGCTCCAGACCGAAATGCGCCACATGGTTGCTGAGGGACAGCAAGAAGTGGTAATCCCGGTAATGGCGCGCGCCGAAAAGCTTGCCGGTTTCAGCTACCAGGTTTGTGTAATCCTTTTGTGTTTGCGGGGTCATGGCCAGCGCCGCATCGCTATCTGCGGCCAAGTCGATTTCGTGATGGATGGGTTCGCCCGGCGGCGTCACGTTGAAAACGCGCAAGTATTCGGCCGCCAGCACGGGAGAATCGACAAGGCGGTTCAAGGCGGCCGGCTTGAAATGGATCACGTCCCCGGCCTGATGCTCAACCGGCAGCGCCGTTCCGAATTTCCAGCCCTGCGGCAAACGCAGCGTAGGATCGTAGATGATCTGCTGAGCTGTGGCCCCAGCGGGGTAAAGCAGGTTTTGGTTCCAACTGATCACCACGAGCTTATCGGTGGCCGACGCTCCGGCGCTGAAGCCGGAGATCACCTCCGGTTCAATGTAGTCGAGCGCCACGTTGAGCTCGGTGACTCCGGCAGGAACCGTGAGGTGGAACGCAAACATATCAACCAAATCACGCCGCCACGGAACCCGCTGGCCGTTGGCCGTGATCTTGAGGCCGGTAAGGTTGGCGATTGGCCCGTCAGGGGCGTGTTCCCCCGGAATCCACTTGGGATAGTACAAAGTCAATGGACCGGGATGCACCGGCATCACCATTACGGTATGAATAATCTTCATCGGCGCCTGCGTGGCATCGACAGTGAGACGGATAGCAGGTCCGGTTTGCGCTGCGAGCGGCGGCATACTCGCCAGCATGATCGCGGCAAGGATTGGGTATAGGTAGGAACGGAAAGAAGTCATCATGATAGCGCTCCTGGGTGGATTTTCGGGTCTTCGGGCAACTTTTCCACTTGGAGGAAAGGTTCCGGCGCGCTTGCGGTTTTTTCCAGCAAACTGCTAAATTTCCCGCCTGCCTTCCATAGCCTTAAGCAATGTTACCTCGTCGGCGAGCTCAAGCTCGGAACCGACTGGGATTCCCATGGCGATGCGAGTGACTTTGACCCCGAGCGGCTTCAAAAGCTTTGAAAGGTAGACGGCCGTGGCTTCACCTTCCACGTTGGGGTTGGTGGCGACGATAATCTCCTTCACCGTTCCGCTCTTCAGCCGCTCGATCAGGTTTTTGAGCTTCAGTTCTGCCGGCCCGATTCCTTCGATCGGTGAAAGGGCTCCGTGCAGGACGTGATAAAGACCGTGAAATTCGTGGGTGCGCTCGATGCCCGGCACATTGTAGGGGCGTTCCACGACGCAAATAACGGAGCGATCTCGGCCCAGGTCAGAGCAGGTGGCGCAGGGGTCCTGCTCGGTGAGGTTGTTGCAGAGGCTACACAGCTTGATTTTGTCTTTTACCTCGAGGATGGCGCGCGCCATGCGCTCTGCCTCTTCGCGCGAAGAGCGCTCGATGTGAAAGGCGATGCGTTGGGCGGATTTTTGACCGATTCCGGGAAGCCGCTTGAGTTCATCGATCAGGCGGTCCAGAGGGCCAGCGAATATACTCATGGAGTTAGAGGAGCCGGGAGCGCCGATGATCGGAATGAGATCGCGCTCTGCATCCAGCGGTAAAATGCGGTTGTGCGAGCTGCCAAAGCGTCAAAACTCCGCACGGGCAAACCCGGTGGTAGCAACTATGGTTATGTCGCCTGGGCGACACCCGCAAAGCATGAAAATGGCCCTCACCCCCAGCCCCTCTTCCCTTACGGGGAGAGGGTGGCCGAAAGGACGGGCGGGGGTGCTACCGAACTTTTCAGGGCAGAAGCAAACAAAAATGCCACTGAATTTCCGGTAGTGACTCATTTTGGTTTTGTAGTAGCGCCGGGCTTCAGCCCGGCACAGCCTTCAAAATGCTGACCTGAAGGTCGGCGCTACGGCAAACTGAGTCACTACCGAATTTCCTGCTCTTTTGGCGGCCCTAAGGACACGCCCTCCGCCCAAGAGCAACGGGATTAAGATCCCGTTACGTCAAGCCGGGAAGGTTCAGTCCGCCAGTCAGATTCCCCACCCGGCTAGCCAGTTGCTCATCCACCTTGCGGCCCGCTTCGTTGACCGCGGCTACGACCAAATCCTGAAGCATTTCGGCGTCTTTAGAGGAAAACACCTCGGCGTCGATCTGAACGCCAACGAGCTGCTTCTGGCCGTTCATCTTGACGGCTACCATGCCGCCGCCAGCCGAGGCTTCCACCACAAGCTGATCCAACTGCTGTTGAAGCTGTTCCTGGAGCTGCTGCACTTGCTTCATGATCTGATGCATTTGTTGCAGATTTTTCATGGCTCACTCCCGGCTCAGGTCTTTGACATCCATTACAACGCAATCGAAACGCTTCTGGAAGGCCTCCACCGCGGGATTGCGCTTCGCCCGCTCCTGGGCGCCTGGCCGAGCTGAACCAGGCTGGCGGTCTTCCGAGTTGAGTGTAACATAAATTTTAACTGGCTGGCCCAGCACCTTCTCACATGCGGCGCGCAGCTTTTCCTGGACTCGGGGAGTTCTTACCACGTCTGCACGCCAGGCATCTTTCTTGGCGTACATGAAATGCACTTGCCCATCCTCGCACCGCCAACCAGTTACTTCTTCAAGATGCATTAGCGCCTCTTTAGATTGCTCAAAGAGGGCGGCCTTGATAGCGGCAAGGCGGGCGTCCTCTGCGGCGGCAGCCATTAGCGGTTCGGACGATTGAGGCGCCGGAGGGAGCGGGTTTGTGGATGCTGCGGGCCTGGGTGGAGGTTCCACAACCTGAACCGGCTCGCGCGAAGCCGTGGCCGGAGGGGAAATGGGGCGCGAAACCTGGACTGGAGCGCGGGCGGCGGCCGGGCCGGGGGCAGATTGAGCCTGTTTGATCTCCGGTGGCCGGGTTACGGGGGCGGAGGGGTTGCGGACGGGAGCACCCGGCCCGCCAGCGCCGCCACGCGGAGCCGTTCCGGACTCGCGAACGGCGCTCAGCAGGCTTTCGATAGCGGCGAGCTTCGGCGCGTGCACCAACTTCATTAAGGCAAGCTCCAAGTGGAAGCGCGGCTGGAGCGAGTAGCGCATTTCGCCTTGCGCGCGCAGGATGATTTGAAAAAACCGCGTGAGATCCTCCTCACTGAACAGCCCGGCCAGCCGCTGGATTACGCTGCGGTCTTCGTCAGGAACTTGTAACAGAGCGCTTTCCACTCCGCAGCTTCGCGCCACCATCAGGTTTCGCACCAAGCGCGTGAACTCGCCGCAGAACGCGCTCAGGTCGTAACCTTCTCCCGTGACCTCGCTCACCAGCTCCAGCGCGCGCCGCGAATCTCCGGAGTGGATGGCCTCCGCCAGCGCGATGAGCAGGCGGGAGGGGACGACGCCCAGGAGTTGCCGCACCTTTTCCTCGTCCACTTGCGAGCCGCAGGCGGCGATGACCTCATCGAGCAGCGACAGCGCGTCCCGCAGGCTGCCTTCAGCAGCTTGGGCGATGGCGCCTAAAGCGCCGCCCGAGGCCTCCACGCCTTCCCGCCCGCAAATCTCTTTGAGCCGCGACATGATTTCGGAGTAGTCCAGCAGGCGGAACGCGAAGTGCTGGCAGCGCGATTGAATCGTGGCGGGGAGCTTGTGCGCCTCTGTCGTGGCCAGAATGAAGAGCGCGCGGTCAGGAGGCTCTTCCAGAGTCTTCAGCAGGGCGTTGAATGCCTCAGTGGTGAGCATGTGGACTTCGTCGATGATGAAGACCTTATAGCGGTCCCTGGCGGGCAGGTAGCGGACGTTTTCGCGCAGGCGGCGGATTTCATCGATGCCGCGGTTGGAGGCAGCGTCGATCTCAAGCACGTCCACCGAGTTTCCAGCGGTGATTTCGCGGCAGGAATCGCACTCGCCGCACGGCTTCACGGTAGGCCCTTGCACACAGTTAAGCGCCTTGGCCACCAACCGGGCCATCGTCGTCTTGCCCACGCCGCGCGCGCCCGAAAAAATGTATCCGTGCGCCACACGGTTGGAGAGGATCGCGTTTTTCAGCGTCTCGCACACCAGACGCTGCCCAACGACCTCAACAAAGGTTTGCGGCCGGTATTTGCGGGCGATGACTTGGTAGGACATGGAATTCTGGCTTTTGGATTTCTGATTTTGGATGGCCCTACCGGCCTGAGTCCGGAATCCAAAATCGCAAATCCAAAACGATTGAAGCCAGGCTTCGGGCGCCCTGTGGCACACGGAGAGGCTCGTTACCGTTGCTTCCTTCCGGACCTGGCGGGGTTCGCGAGCGTCCGTTGCACAGAGTCCGAAGCCTGACGTAAGGGTTGCTTGCAAGGCCCGCCTGTTACAGGCGGATTTCCGGCGGTTGGACACCACCGCAACCTGCGAAACAACGTTCCAAATGGTATCACGCACCGCCTTCGCCCGTCGACTTCTTTGCCACCCAGCAGAGCGAACAGGATATCCTGTTGTTTGAGCACGAAGGATCTCAGGTGGCCTCCCACGCTTCGAGTTGAAGGCTATTAGCGCTAACATGAGGATTGCAGCCAGGTGTTACATGGCTGTCGTAACCCGGAGCGCGGCAAATGGGATTTTCCGGCCCGTGCAACTTCCGGGAGATTAGGACTGATAAGATTGCCCGAGCATAGGAGGGAGCAGACATGCAGCAGCGCCAGCGTAGCATCGAGCCGGCTTCGGTTTCGGAGTGGCAAGAGGGGGCGGTGCGACGCTTTGAGGACGACCTAGCCTCTGAAGAGCCATTGCAGATCCGGGCCGGAACCCTGCCCTTAACCGTGACGATGCGCACGCCAGGCCATGACCTTGAGCTGGCCGCTGGGTTCCTTTTCACCGAAGGGCTTATTGAGAGACGCGAACAGATTCTTGTCCTGGAGCATTGCCCGCAGACGGAGCACGGCTTGGTGAGCATCCGGCCCAGCAAACAAGACGGCGCTTCGGGGCAAGAGAGCGACGGCAACATCGTTCACGTCCAACTGGCGCCAGAGGTGGCGCTCGGCCTGGAACAGGTGCAGCGGAACTTCTTCGCAGCCTCCAGTTGCGGTATCTGCGGAAAGGCTTCCATTGAGTCTGTGCGGGTGCGTGGCATCCGCCCGCCAAACCCCAACCTGCGAATAGCGCCCGAAACCCTCTGCCAGCTTGTTGACCGGTTGCGCGCTGCCCAAGCTATTTTTTCCCGCACCGGCGGCCTGCATGCCGCCGCCCTGTTCGATCCTCGCGGAGAGTTGGTCGCGCTTCGCGAAGACGTGGGCCGGCACAACGCCGTCGATAAAGTTGTGGGTTGGGCGCTGCTCGAAGGCCGCGTGCCGCTGTCGGAATATGTTCTGGTGGTAAGCGGTAGGGGTGGATTCGAGATCATCCAAAAGGCCGCGGTAGCGGGTGTGCCCGTAGTCGCTTCCGTGTCCGCTCCTTCCAGCCTCGCCGTCCAACTCGCCCGCGAATTGAACCTCACCCTGGTAGGATTTTTGCGCGGCAAGCGCTTTGTCGTTTATTCAGGCGAGGAACGCCTTGGTCTCGCCAAGCAGGCAGAATCAGCCGCCGTGCAGCGCAGTCATGCCTAGCAGCTCCATATACTGTGTCTTGGGCCGGTAATGGTACAGGCAAAGCCGCCGGTCATAGACCGGCGGCGCACCAGCAGCCAAACTGAACCACAACCCTCGAGTCACGTCCCGGATTAAAAGACCCCTCGCGGTGTTAGAATGAACTCAAGCACTATGTGAATCGCGATTCCCAATCGGGGCGGGATTGGAATCAGGGGGCTTTTTGTATGGGCATGTCCACGAAAGGTGAGGGATCTGTGAAGCCGTCCGCACTGGCCGCAAAGCCACGGATCATATACGGCGAGCAGCTTGGGGCGCTCGAAGAGGCCATTCAGAAGGCGATCGCTTACCGGGCTTACGAGATGTATGAGGCGAAAGGACGCAGCCACGGCCATGACATGGAGGATTGGTTTGAAGCGGAGCGCGACCTGATTAAGCCTTCAAACATCGAGATCACGGATGCTGGGAGCCAAGTCGAAGTCCATGCAGAGGTCCCTGGATTTCAGGCCGAAGATATTCAGATCGGCGTATCTTCCCGAAAGCTCATCATCTGGGGCCAGGCTGCCCGGCCCGGAGCGGCGTCACGGCGAAACTTGCTGCATATGTTGGCGGAAATTGAACTACCCTGCACGGTTGACCCCAAAAGATCAAGCGTGATGGTAACGAATGAAGCGCTCGATTTCCAAGCCCCCAAGCAAACGCCGGGCGCCGCCTGAGCCATCGCCATGCGTAGCCAAACGGGGACGCCCCAGTGCGCCAAAGCGGATAGCGGGCGGGATCAGACCTCCATGCTGGAATCCGAGAGGTACATGCGCCTGGCGCTCCGCGAAGCCAAGCGCGGCATGAGGAAGGGCGAAGTCCCGGTTGGAGCCGTGGTCGTTCATGAAGGCGCGGTTATTGCGAGGGCGCACAACGCGCCGGTCCGGCGCAACGACCCCACGGCGCACGCGGAAGTTTTGGCCTTGCGGCGCGCGGCCCGGAAACTGGGAAACTACCGCCTGAATGGGTGCTGCCTGTATGTTACAATCGAGCCCTGCGCCATGTGCGCGGGCGCCTTGGCGCTGGCGCGGGTGCGAGAACTGATCTTCGGAGCGGCTGATCCCAAAGCGGGTGCACTCGGCTCCGCATTAACCGTGCTAAATCACCCCAAACTGAACCATCAGATTATAGTTCGCGGCGGAGTTTTAGAGAAAGATTGCGCTTCGATCCTGCGCGGCTTTTTCCGGCAGCGCCGCGAGCAAGCGCGTAGCCAGCATGCTAAAGCGTGAAGCGAGTTGGTGACCTTTAGTGAGGGTTTCCGGGCCTGGCTTGGCCGTTCAGGCTGGCGCACGAACGTGCGAGGCCCGCTGTACCAAGATCACGACCGCGGAGAGGTACCGAAGTGGTCATAACGGGGGCGCCTCGAAAGCGTCTTGCCTGCCAAAAGCGGGCACGTGGGTTCGAATCCCACCCTCTCCGCC
>NFUN01000165.1 GCA_002197525.1 Acidobacteria subdivision 13 bacterium RH2 MAG17b
AGATGCCGCCCTCGCCCCCTTGGGGGAGAGGGTGGCGCACAAGCGCCGGGTGAGGGGGCGCCGAAATACGTGAGCGAACTTATGAAATACCGTACTTAGGGGCGGGCTGACAGGCTGTAGTTGTAGCGTCCTCCGGCCGCCGGTTCTTTCGGGGTTCAGAGAACGCCGCCTCACCACGACTGGGAAAAGCGGCTCTGCCGCGCTCCTGAAAAATCTTGTCACCACACCCAGCCCGAAAATCGTCAATTACCAAGGGGACCGGATTGGTCAACACGACGCGCCTCTATGATCCATGACGGGGTGAAATTGTGGAACTTTTTAAGGGGAGAAGCGGAATTACAGATAGCAGGCGACTCAGATCGCCAGACTGGATGGTAAGAGTGACTTCGGATCCAGGTGACGGCGATTTTTTGCAGGGCCTGAGGGCGGGGGATGAAGCGTGCTTTATCCGCCTGTACCGGCGCCATCAAGGGGCGGTGTACCGCTTTGCGCTGCACATGACAGGGAATCGCACAGCGGCGGAGGACGTTACGCAGGAAGTCTTTATGACCTTAATTCGCGACCCCAGGCGGTACGACCCCAGCCGCGGCTCTTTAAGATCGTTTCTGTTCGGAATCAGCCGTAACTGTGTGCTCCGGCTGCTGGAACACGAACGCACGCCGCTGCTTTCAACAGATGAGAAGGCGTTTGAGGATGGAACGCCAGCGGAGGCTCTTGACCTGGCAGGAGAGCTTGAACGCAACGACACGATCGAGCGCGTGCGAAGGGCGGTGCTGACTCTGCCGGCCGGTTACCGTGAAGTCGTAGCGCTCTGTGATTTGAACGAAATGAGCTATGAGGAGGCGGCTGAGGTTCTCAAGTGCGCGGTGGGCACGGTGCGCTCCCGCCTCCACCGTGCGCGCACGCTCCTGGCCGGGAAACTGAGAGCGCTGATGAAAGTCGATGCCAGGCCTGCGGAGGAACGCTAATGGAATGCGAATTCTTTGCGATTCTGGTGGATGAATTGGCGTGCGAGCGTTTAAGTGATACTGCTCTGACCCGCCGGTTATTCAAGCACGCCCGCGAGTGCCCCGAGTGCGGGAGGCGTCTGAATGAGGCGCGGGCGCTCACCGAAAGCCTTCGCGCACTGGCAGCGGCAGACGCCCAGGAGCAGGCCCCGGACAGCGTGGAAGAAGGCCTGCTGAGCTATCTCCGCCGGAGCAGGCGAGTTGTGCGCTTCTGGAAAGGGAAGTGGGTGGCCGTGGCTGCCAGCGCTTGCCTGATTGCCGTTGGGTTAGCCATCTGGGCGCGGCACGGCTCCCAGCCGGTGCGGAATAACCAACCGGTTATCATGGTGCCGGAGATTCCACCCGCTCCGCGCAACAAGGGCCGGGTGGAAGTGACGGTGCAACCGGGCGTGAGCACAACTTCTCCGTCAACCGGGCGAACCGTTTCGACTTCCGAGCCGAACGAATACTCCGGCTTCATTCCGCTGCCTTACGGCGAAGGTTTGGATTCCTTGGGAACGGGTCAGATTGTGCGTGTAGATGTGGCGCGTTCGGCGCTCGCCTCCATGGGCTTTCCGGTGACGGGCGCCGCGTCCGAGTCGTATGTCCAGGCAGATGTTTTGATTGGCGAGGATGGAGTGGCCAGAGCTATCCGTTTTGATTCGCAGGAAGATGATTCGTCCCGCTAGGGAAGGAGAAGAGATGAAGAAATCATGGATGCTGTATGGATTTTTGTGTGTGGTGACCGGCATTGCGAGCGTGGGGCTAGCGCAGAACCCACCGCCACCTCCGCCCGGCCCCTTCCCCATGCACCAATTTATGTTTCTGGCTGCTGGGCCGATGATGGAGTTCAAGGTTGTCAAGGGCGCGCCGTATTCCGCCGAAGCAGAGACGGAAATCCATCAGACCTTGAGCGACGGGAACCACATTGACCACAAGGTGACGGCGTCGATTTATCGTGACAGCGCGGGAAGAATCCGCCGCGAGAGAACGCTGTCAATGCTCGGACCGATGGCCGCTCAAGGCAAGATGGTAACCCTCTTTGATCCCGTCGAGCACGTCACCTACTTGCTCGACGCCGCGCGAAAAACGGCATACAAAATGCCTGCCCGGCGAAAGGGCATGATGGGAATGGCCCGCGGACCAAAGGTGATGATGGGAATGGGCGGCGGAGTAACGACAATGGGAATGTCCGGCGGGAATTTCATGTACAAACGTGAAAGAGTAGAGTCCAAGCCGCAGTCTGTTTCCCTGGGCACGCGGACGATTGACGGAGTAACCGCCGAAGGAACTCGAACCACCACGGTGATCCCTGCGGGGAAAATTGGCAATGAAAAGCCCATCACGGTGGTTTCCGAGCGCTGGTACAGCCCCCAATTGCAAACTTACCTCATGACGCGGCGGGATGACCCGCGCTTTGGCGTGATCACGCACCAGATCACCAACCTCAAGCTCGGTGAGCCGCCGGAGAATCTGTTCAAGGTCCCGGCAGGATACAAGATTAAGCAAGGTCCTCCGCGCCCGCGATCGTTTGGGATGAGGCCGCCCAACAATGGCGGCACTGAATCTCCACACCCGTGATGGTTCGGCAGCCGTTCGAAGCTTACCGCGAACAGATTTGCACGTAAAACTGCTGCTCCGTGGAACAAACAAGAAACCGGCAGCGCAAGGCTTTCCTTTCCGTCACAGCGCTTCCGGAGCGGCGAGCCCCTCGCCCCCTAGAGTCTGCGTGACAACTGCGGCTGGTGCGGCGGTCTGTGACCGCCGGTCTTTATTTTTCAAGTGCTTCGGCGCTCATAGAGCGCCGCACCAACTCAAA
>NFUN01000166.1 GCA_002197525.1 Acidobacteria subdivision 13 bacterium RH2 MAG17b
ACTACTAAACTTCATGGGAGCCAATATACGGTTGTTGTTCCACGCGCCACACAATATGGGCAATGTTGGTGACGCAGGTCACATTGAGCCGTGACCGCGGTCACAGTGGCGGCAGGACAGGGTTATTAAACTTAGGATGCGTGGAAGAGAATTTGGCGTTGATAAAACTGTTGTCTTATGTAAAAACGGCCGCGGTGAGCTTCACCGCTTTGGCATTCCGAGGTTGCAAAAAGGAGTGGCGAAGATGAACGCGAAAAGGCTTATGGTTGTTCTAAGCGGGGTTGTACTTGGAGTTGTTGTACTGCTTTCTGTAAAAATGAAAGCGGTTCCAAGCTTTTCAAGGCAGACGGGGTTGCCCTGCTCGTCATGTCATTATACCTATCCGGAGCTCACGCCTTTTGGCCGGTGGTTCAAGCTGAACGGGTATACACAAGCCAGCATTCAGAAAATCACCTCGAAGGGCGGCCCATCCCAATCAGGACTGAGCCTGAATCAATGGTTGCCGATTTCCGTGCAGTTCCAATTGGGTGATAGCATGACAGAACGCCCCATTCCGGGCAGCCAGAACAACAGCTTCGAGTTTCCTCAATCGGCCAGCTTGTTTCTGGCTGGCGCAGTAGCCAATAAAGCGGGCGTATTCGTGCAGTTGACCTACAGCGGCCAAAGCGACCATTTCGGCGCGGACAATATGGACCTTCGCTATGCCAATTCAACCACGTTCGCAGGCAAGGATTTGGTCTATGGAATCACTCTGAATAACAACCCCACTGTGGAGGACCTGTGGAATGACGTTCCGGCATGGCGATACCCATGGTACGGCCCGGACGCCACACCCACGCCGGCGGCGGGCGCACTGATCGACGGCGGCCTGGCTCAGGACGTTGCGGGCATCGGCGAGTATTCGATGTGGGACAATCATTTCTATGAGGACGTTTCCATCTACCGGACCGCCCACATCGGCTCGCCTTTCCCAACCACAGGAACCGGCTTCGGCTTCAACATCCGGGGCGTAGCGCCTTACTGGAGACTGGCGTGGCAGCAGAGCAAAGGCAACAGTTATTTGGAAGTCGGAACCTACGGCATGTACGTGGAATCCTCACCCAACGCGGTCGCCGGACCGTTTGATAAGTACATGGATGTGGCAGGCGATGCGCAGTACGAGCTGGTGCTGCCCAAGCTGCACAATGACGTGATTACGCTGCACAGTACTTACATTCACGAGTCGAATAACCAGATGGCGAGTTTCGAGCAGGGACTCGTGGCAGAGCCCAAGCACCAGTTGAACACCTATCGTCTGGACGGAACCTATCATTTCGGCAACAAGTACGGCCTGACAATGGGGTACTTCCTGACCTACGGCTTTCCGGACAGCCTGCTTTACGCCCCTGGGGCAGTTTCAGGGAGCGCCAATGGGAGTCCGAAGAGCGATGGATTCACCTGGCAGGCAGCCTATTGGCCCGTGCAAAACATCGAGTTGCTCGGGCAGTATAC
This sequence comes from Acidobacteria subdivision 13 bacterium RH2 MAG17b, assembly GCA_002197525.1. GTDB lineage: Bacteria > Acidobacteriota > Terriglobia > UBA7540 > UBA7540 > RH2-MAG17b. The sequence goes on from NFUN01000166.1 coordinate 1,492, forward strand.
TGACTATCTGACGTTCAACGGATTGCCAACGAATTACGATGGGGCCGGCCGTAACGCCTCAAATAACAACGCGGTGTACTTCATGGTTCAGTTCGTCTATTAGAGCACGATCCGCCATTCCTCATACGACGGCGGTGAAACGTCTGACTGGGAGGTTTGTGAAAATGCGGCGAACAAAAATAGTGGAAGTAGCGGCGCTTCTGGTAGTTTTCTGGGCGGGCATGGGCAAGGCAGCGCTCGCCGCCGGCGCAGTAACTGGCATCGAGGGGGCGGTGCATTTTGAAGGAGCGCATCCCAAGCTAAAGCCCATTCTGATGAACCAGGATGCGTATTGTATGAAGGTAAACCAAGGAACCAGGGTCTACTTTCAGGACGAAGAAGTGAATAGCAATAACACGCTTCCCAACGTGTTCATCTACGTCGAATCAGGACTCGAAAACTACCACGCCCAGACTCCGGCGGCGGTGGTGACGTTGGACCAGATCAAGTGCGTGTACGCGCCGCACGTGCTTGGGATCATGGTGGGGCAGAAGCTAAAAGTCGTCTCAAGCGACCTGACAACGCACAACATTCACGCGATGCCTAAAGATAACCGCTCCTGGAACCAAAGCCAGACGCCTGGCGCGCCGGCTTTCACCAAGGTCTTCACGCATCCGGAGATCATGGTGCCGGTAACGTGCAACCAACATGCGTGGATGTCCGCCTACATCGGCGTAATGAGCAATCCATTCTACGCTGTCACGGGCGGCAAGGGATCTTATAGCATCGAGGGTTTGCCACCAGGACACTACACCATTGGGGCCTGGACGGCGGCGTTTGGAACCGCGACGGAACAGGTAAATGTGGAAACAGGACACATGGCGACGCTGGACTTCACGTTCCACCATGGCCGGTAGCTGCGGGCGTTCGGAAGGAAGTTAAGGCAGGGGCTCTGCCGGCAATGCCGCGGCCCCTGCCTTGTCATGAGGCATCGACGGGAGTGGATGGAGGCGTTGCGGACGGCGCGGCCACCGCGGCGCCGTGGCACTTCTTGTACTTCTTGCCGCTGCCGCAAGGGCAGGGATCATTACGGCCGATCTTTTCGCGCCGGACAACCTGCTGCGGCTTTTCCATCGCGGCGCCGCCCACCATTTGCATCTCAGCCTGCTCGCGGCGTTTGCGGCGCTGGTACTCGCGAATCATCGCCTCTTCTTCGTCGGGAGTCTTAAGTAGGAAGAGGTAGCGCAAGGACTCATCCTCGATGCGGTCCATGAGCGCCTCGAACATGTCGTAAGACTCCCGCTTGTATTCCACCAGCGGGTCGTGCTGGCCGTAGCCGCGCAGCCCGATGCCTTCCTTCAGGTGATCCATCGCCAGCAGATGGTCTTTCCACTGCGAATCGACCACTTGCAGCATGATCATGCGCTCGTGTACGCGCATGCGCTCCGGACCCCACACGCGCTCGCGATCTTCATAGCGCGCGCGGACAATAGCCCTCAGTTTTTCGGTCAGCTCGTCGAGCGCTTTCGGATCAAACTCTAATTCCTGGTGGCTGCGCAGGTCGATGCCGAAACGGGCCCAAAACTCGGCCTTGAGGCCGTCCACCTTCCATTCGTTAGGGCGCTCCTTGGGGCAAAAGCTCGTTACCAGCCAATCCACCACGCGGTCAGCCGCTTCGAACACGTATTCCTTCTGATCTTTGCCTTCCAGCAGCTCGCTGCGCCGGCCGTAGATGGTCTCCCGCTGCTTGTTCATCACGTCGTCGTATTCAAGCAGGTGCTTGCGGGATTCGAAGTTTTGCGCCTCGACGGCCTTTTGCGCGGATTGGATGCGCTTGGTGATGAGCCGCGACTCGATGGGCACGCCTTCTTCCATACCCAGCCGGTGCATGATCTTCGAGATGCGTTCGCCGGCGAAGATGCGCAGCAGATCGTCTTCGAGGGAAAGATAGAAGCGCGAGGAGCCGGGGTCGCCCTGGCGTCCGGCGCGGCCGCGCAACTGGTTATCAATGCGCCGCGCTTCATGGCGCTCGGTGCCGAGAATGTGCAGCCCGCCGAGAGCCACCACGCGGTCGTGCTCCACGTCGGTGAGGGCCTTAAAGCGGGCCACAAACGCGTTCCAGTTGTCGCGCCAGCGCTTGTAAGCCTCTGCGTACGCCTGGAAGACTTCTTCAGCCGCTCCCGAGGCGGGCAGCTCCGGCGGCTCCGGGTCAATGCCCTGCTGGCGGTGCTTTTCCGGCGCCTTGCGGAATTCCTCCCGCGCCATGAATTCCGGATTGCCGCCGAGCAGGATGTCCGTGCCGCGGCCTGCCATGTTGGTGGAAACCGTGATCGCGCCGATGCGCCCGGCCTGCGCCACAATGAGCGCTTCCCTTTCGTGCTGCTTGGCGTTCAGCACAAAGTGGCGAACTTCCTTCATTTCGATAACTTCCGCGAAACGCGGCGGCGGACAATCCAGCTCGATCAGATAGTCGAGGACGGGAAGCGTCTTTTCAGCCCCGCCATTACGGCCGCCGTCGCGCCCGCCAGCCCATTGAATCAGGTCCAGGATCTGGGGCGCGAACGCTTCATCAGACGGCGGAAGCGTGCGCCCGCCATTCCGCTTGCTGCCTTTGAGCAAAGCCTGGAGGAAGGCCGCGCGGTTGCCGTTCGAACCTGCGCTGAGGTTTTGGAACGACCGCTGCCCTAAAACCTTTTGCGCGGCGGTCGCCGTAACACCGGCGCGCGCCAGCCATTCCATGGCCTTTGCGTGGCGCTCGACGAGCTGTTGCGCCCACTTTTGCAGCTTCGGTCCTTCAAGGCCCGCGGCTTCCAGCGCCTCGCGAAGCCGCACGGGAATCACGCCGGATTTCCTGAGCTGCGCGCTCAGCCGCTCGGACTTTTCAATGGCGATCGTCCCCACCAGCACCGGTTGGCCGCGCAGGTGATACTCCTGAATCTCTTCGATAGCCGCGCGGAATTTTTCGCCCTCCGTACGGTAGACCATGTCCGGATGCTCGATGCGGATCAGCGTCTGGTTGGTGGGGATAATCACCACTTCCAGTTCGTAAATTTTCTCAAACTCGGCCGCCTCGGTCTCCGCTGTTCCCGTCATGCCGGCAAGCTTGTCATACATGCGGAAGTAGTTCTGGAAGGTGATCGTGGCGAGCGTTTGATTCTCTTTCTCGATCTTCGCGCCTTCCTTGGCTTCGATGGCCTGATGCAAGCCGTCGCTCCAGCGGCGGCCGGGCATGAGCCGCCCGGTAAACTCATCCACGATGATCACTTCGCCGTCCTTCACCACGTAATCGCGGTCCAGCTTGAACAGCGAGTGCGCCTTGATCGCCTGATAGAGGTGATGGATGTAATCGGCGTTGGCGGGATCGTAAAGGTTTTCGAGGCCGAGCAGCTTTTCCGCTTTCTCGGCGCCGGACTCGGTGATGCTCGCCGTGCGCAGCTTTTCGTCAACGTCGTAGTCCACGCCCGGTTCGAGGTTGGGAATGATTTTGTCGATCTTGTAATACTTTTCGATGGATTCTTCGGAGGAACCGGAAATGATGAGCGGCGTGCGGGCTTCGTCGATCAGGATGGAGTCCACTTCGTCCACGATGGCGTAACGGTACTCGCGCTGCACGCAGTCATTGAGCTCGAACTTCATGTTGTCGCGCAGGTAATCGAAGCCGAACTCGTTGTTGGTGCCGTAGGCAACGTCGCTCCCGTAAGCCGCGCGGCGCTCCTCCTCATCGAGGTCGTGCACGATCACGCCCACGCTCAGGCCGAGCAAGCGATAGATAGGGCCCATCCAGGCCGCGTCGCGCCTGGCCAGATAATCGTTCACCGTCACTACGTGCACGCCTTTGCCTTCGAGCGCGTTCAAATAAACCGGAAGCGTTGCGACCAGCGTCTTGCCTTCGCCGGTCTTCATTTCCGCGATCCTGCCCTCGTGCAGCACCATGCCGCCGATCAATTGCACGTCAAAATGGCGCATGTTGATGGCGCGGCGGCCCGCTTCCCGGCATAGCGCAAAGGCTTCCGGCAGCAGGTCATTGAGCGTTGCGCCTTCCGCCAACCGGCGGCGGAACTCCGCCGTCTTGACGGGGAAATCCGCATCCGCGAGCTTCTTCATGCCGGGTTCGAGCGCGTTGATCTCGCCCACCCGGTCCTCGAGCCTCTTCAGCTCGCGGTCGTTCTTGGTTCCGATGATCTTGCCTAATGCAACCTGAAAGAAATCGCCCATTAAGAATCACTTTCGCGTGTTGAGGACACACTCTTGTTATTTTATGGGCGGTTCCGCCGGGAAGCAAGCCGCAAAGCCGCTCAGTTTGCCGTAGCGCCGACCTTCAGGTCGGCATTTTGAAGGCTGTGCCGGGCTGAAGCCCGGCGCTACAAAAAAAGCCGTCACTATAATTTGTAATTCTCAATAAGCTTGGTGTCGCAACATCGGCAAAAATTGCCGATCCCTCCGGAGGACCTCAGCGGCCGTCCCCTTATTTCCATCCTCTCCCTCGCCCCCATCGGGGGAGAGAGTCTGTGTGAAAACTGCGGCTGTAGCGGCGATCTGCGATCGCCGGTCTCTGTTTTTCAATAGCCTCGGCGCTCCTAGAGCGCCGCACCCACTCAAAAACGGTAGTTTTCACACAGACTCGAGAGGGTGTCGCGCGTAGCGGGACAGGTGCGGGGCGACAAGACAACTCGCCCCTCTGAGGCGAAGCCAGGCGTGCTATAATTTGGATTAGCGCCGCAAGTTCAGCCTGCGCAATGGCGTTCGCGGAGAACAACTCATGCCTATCGACTACTACGAGAAAGTTTGGCACAACGGAAGGTTTATTCCCTGGCAGGACGCCAACATCCACGTAGGATCGCACGCGCTTCATTACGGCTCCTGCCTGTTTGAAGGCATCCGCTGCTACGAAACGCCGCAGGGCCCGGCCATTTTCCGGCTGAAGGAACACACCACCCGCCTGGTGAATTCCTGCAAGATTTACCGCATGGAACTCGACTATTCCTGCGATCAACTCCAGGAAGCCATGGTTGAGCTTATCCGCGTGAACCAGGCGCAGCACGCCTATATCCGCCCGGTGGCTTTTCGCGGCTACGGCGAAATCGGCGTGAATCCGCTCAAAAACCCCATCGAAATTTACATTCTTACCTGGCGCTGGGGGAAATACCTGGGCGATGAAGCGTTGAAGAACGGAATCGACGTTTGCGTTTCCTCCTGGAACCGGCTCGCTCCCAACACCATTCCCGCCATGGCCAAGGCGTCCGCGAATTACATGAATTCGCAACTCATCAAGATGGAAGCCGCCATCAACGGCTATACCGAGGGCATCGCGCTCGATAATTCGGGCAACGTCAGCGAGGGGAGCGGAGAAAACATTTTCATCATGCGCGATGGCAGGCTTTATACGCCTCCGCTCGCCTGCTCCGTGCTGCCCGGCATCACCCGCGATTCCGTCATCACGCTGGCTGAGGACATGGGTTTGGTTGTGGTCGAGCAGGCGATCCCGCGCGAGGCGCTCTACATCGCCGACGAGGTGTTCTTCACCGGCACGGCGGCGGAAATCACGCCCATCCGCTCGGTTGACCGCATCGTGATCGGCCGCGGCCAACCCGGCGCTATCACGCGCAAGCTGCAGGAAAAGTTGCTTTCCATTGCTGCGGGCAAAGCGGACGATAAGTACGGCTGGCTCACCTCCTGCGCGCAGCCGGTGCCTGTGAAGTAGGCGCGGCTTGGCCGTGCCATGCCGCCGCTGGCCGGGAAAAGGCCGCAGCGCCGCTCCCCGTTAACCTTTTCGCGCCGCTTTGCCGATAACCCCCAGGAATCAACTAACCCGGCGCGCCCCATCCCACCACGCGGGAAGGGCTCTCCGGTGGAGGAAAAAAGGCATGACGATCGAAGATCTCTTGCGCAAAGCGTCGGAATCAGGCGCCTCAGACCTGCACCTGAAGGCGGGCAATTACCCCTATATCCGGGTTGACGGGAACTTGCACCCGATCACCGAGTTTCCCCGCCTCACCGCCGAAGCGATGCAGGGCTTCGCTTTCAGCATCATGAACGCCCGGCAGAAGCAGAAATTCAAGGACTCGGCGGAAGTGGACATGAGCTATGCCGTCCCCGGCCTTGGCCGGTTCCGCGTCAACGCCTTTCAGGAGCGGGGCATGCTCGGCATGACGCTGCGTGTGATCCCTCCGGTGATTCGCGGCATTGAGGAGCTTCACCTGCCGCGCGTGGTCCACAAACTCTGCGAGGAACGGCGCGGGCTGGCGCTTGTGACAGGCGCCACCGGCAGTGGCAAGTCCACCACGCTCGCCGCCATGATCGACCGCATTAACTCCACGCGCGCCGACCACATTATTACCATCGAAGACCCCATCGAGTTTTACCATCAGGACAAAAAAGGACTCATCAACCAGCGCGAAGTCGGCTTTGACACACCCGGCTTCGAGGTGGCCCTGCGCTCCGCCCTTCGCCAGGACCCGGACGTGATTCTGGTGGGCGAAATGCGCGACATCGAAACCATGCGGACGGCCATCTCCGCTGCCGAGACTGGGCACATGGTCTTCTCCACCTTGCACACGCTCGACGCCCAGGAAACCGTCCAGCGCATCATCACCATATTTCCGGCCGATGAGCAGCGGCAGGTGCGGCTGCAACTGGCCTCCACGCTGAAGGGCGTGATTTCGCAGCGCCTGGTGCGGCGTGCGGACGGACACGGCCGCGTTCCGGCGGTCGAAGTGCTCATGGCCACCGACTTCATCCGCGAGTGCATCATCAATCCGGAAAAAACGCGCCTCATCCGCGAGATCATGGCCTCCGGCACCTCGCAGTACGGCATGCAGACGTTTGATCAGTCGTTGTATGATCTGTACTCGCAGAAATTAATCACCCTGGAAGAGGCCTCCATGTCTTCCTCAAACCCGCAGGAATTGAAGCTGCGCATCGACGGCATCGGCTCCACCACCGAGGCGGCCCGCGAGGAAATGGAGCGCGCGATGCTCTCCCGCGTGGAACGGCTTGGCGGCTAAGACAAATCCCACGAACCCTCTCGCGGCGGCGCTGCAAATGCTCGCGCGCCGCCCTCATTCGCGCGCCGAAGTGCGCCGCGCGCTCGAACGCAAATTCGGGCGCTCCGAAGCGGTGGACGAAGCCATCGCCCGCCTGCGCGCGCTCGGCTATCTCGACGACCGCAAGTTCGCGCTGCAATACGCTTCCATGCTCGCCCGCAGCCGTGGATTTGGCCGCGAGCGCATCCGCCGCGAGCTGCGCGCGAAGTTCGTTGAAGGCGCCGCCATCGATCCCGCGCTCGATGCCGCCCTCGAAGAAACCGGCGAACGCGATCTGCTTGAGCGCGCCCTCGAAAAGAAACTCCGAACCCTCCGCCTTCCCCTAACCCGCCCCAAATTTTACGCGCTCTGCCAGAGCTTGATGCGGCTCGGATTCCGCTCCGATGATATTATGAAAGCGGTGCGCTCCCGGCCGGAGCTGAAGCCCCAAACCAGGGCCATTGAGTCATTGGATGATTGATTCAGTAATTCAATGAACCAATGATTCAATGATGCAATGAATCAATTTCCCTATGACTTCAAATCAAATTCGCCAAACCTTTCTTGACTTCTTTGCCGCGCGCGGCCACCGCATCGTGCGCTCGTCCTCGCTCGTACCGGCCAACGACCCGACGTTGCTGTTTTCAAACGCTGGGATGAACCAGTTCAAGGACGTCTTCCTGGGCCGCGAAAAGCGCGACTACTCCCGCGCCTGCTCCTCGCAGAAATGCGTGCGCGCCGGAGGCAAACACAACGACCTCGAACAGGTGGGCCGCACTACGCGCCACCATACATTCTTCGAGATGCTCGGGAATTTCAGCTTTGGCGATTACTTCAAGAAGGAAGCTATCCCCTGGGCCTGGGAATTGATCACAGATGTCTACAAAATTCCGCGCGAGAAGCTCACCATCACCGTTTTCCGCGAAGACGATGAAGCTGAGGAAATCTGGGCCAAGATTGTACCGCGTGAGCGCATCTTTCGCATGGATGAGAAGGACAACTTCTGGGCGATGGGCGATACCGGCCCGTGCGGCCCGTGCTCGGAAATCCATTACGACATGGGCGCGGCGGCGAGCGATCAGGGCCATACCGAGTGCAAGTTCCCTTGCGATTGCGGGCGTTATGTCGAACTGTGGAATCTGGTCTTCATGCAGTTTAACCGCATCTGTGATGCGTGCGAGCCCGGCACGCAGAAATGCATCAAGACGCATGACGAGCCTTTGCCTAAGCCTTCTGTGGACACCGGCGCCGGTCTGGAACGCCTGGCAGCAGTTCTGCAAGGCAAGCTCTCGAATTTCGATACCGACCTTTTCAAGCCGCTCATCGACGAAGCCGCCGAGCTTGCGAACGTCGAATACGGCGCAAATCACGAAACCGACGTTTCGCTGCGCATCATCGCCGACCACAGCCGCGCCGCCACGTTCTTGATTTCCGACGGCGTGCTCCCCTCAAATGAAGGCCGGGGTTACGTTCTGCGCCTTATCATCCGCCGCGCCTTATATCACGGCCAAACGCTCGGCCTGAACGATCCGTTCTTGTACAAAATGGCCGGCGAAGTCGTTGAGCTAATGAAAGGCGCATATCCGGAGTTAGTCGAGAGCGCGCAGCATATCGCGAAGGCGATCAAGATTGAGGAGGAGCGCTACGAACAAACAATCGCGATCGCATTGAGGGAGCTCGACAAGGCTATGGTCGTTCTGGACTCGGGCGATGAGGTGACATTCAGGGAGTGGAAGGGCAATCCCGGCATACGAAGGGGTTGGCTGAGGCCGGTCCAGATCATTCCAGGGGCAGAGCATATGTATTCGGTCCCACCCAAAGGAGCCGCGTGGATTCGCGGCGAAGATGTGTTCCGACTGCACGACACCTTCGGACTACGGCCGGACTTCCTCGCAGACATAGTTAAGGACTATGGGCTGACTATAGAGTGGCACGGTTACGAGATCGAGATGCGAGACCAGCGCGAGCGGGCGAGGGCTTCGTGGAAAGGTACCGCAAAGCAAGCCGCTAGTCCTACCTATCAAATGCTTGCCGGCGGGATGTTCAGTGTCCCGCATCCTGAAGGCGGGGTGGATATTCCGCCGCCGAGCCATTGGCGTACCGAATTCCTCGGTTACGGAGAAACCACGGCTTCCCAGTGCAAGGTCCTTGCCGTCGTCCGCGACGATCGAAGCAAGTATGAGTTGGGCGCCGGCGAGTACGGCGAGATCATTCTCGACCACACGCCGTTTTACGCCGAAGCGGGCGGGCAAGTCGGTGATATTGGGCATTTCTATGCGCCGGGAAACGATCATGAGGTGGCGCACATTACCGATACCTACCGGCCAGTGACGGGCGTGATCGCGCACAAGGCCATCGCGCGCGATACGGTGCGCGTCGGCGACGTGGTGGCGGCGGTGGTGGATGCAGAGCGCCGCGATGCGATCCGTCGCAATCACACGGCCACACATTTATTGCACGCGGCGCTGCGAACGACGCTTGGGACGCACGTGAAGCAGGCCGGATCGCTTGTGGCGCCCGACCGGCTACGTTTCGATTTCACCCATTTTGCCCCGCTCGGCGAGCAAGACGTGCTCGACATCGAGGATTTGGTGAATCAGCACGTGCTGAAGAATGAAGAAGTCGTTACCGTGGAAATGCCCCGCGAGGAGGCGCTGAACTCCGGCGCCATGGCGCTGTTCGGCGAAAAATATGGGGACAAAGTCCGCGTGGTCTCCGTCGCGGACGGCTCATTTTCCAAAGAGCTTTGTGGCGGCACGCACGTGCGGCGCACGGGTGACATTGGCCTGTTCAAGCTGATCTCCGAAAGCAGCGTGGCCGCAGGCACGCGCCGCATCGAAGCGCTCACGGGCGGCGGTGTGCTCGCGGAGCTGCGCCGCGCAAATGAAACTCTCTCCGGCCTTGCTGCAATTCTGCGCGCAAAGCCCGACGATCTGCTCGTGGCCGCCGAAAAGCTTGCCGAAGAAGAGAAAAGGCTGCGCAAGGAATTGGAGGCGGCGCAGATCAAGCGCGCCGTCGCTGCCGCCGGAAATCTGCTGGATCACGCGCAGGACGTTAAGGGCGTGCGCGTGGTCTCCGCGCGGGTCGAAGTTCCGGACCGCGCCGCCATGCGCCAGATGGTGGATAACCTGCGCGGCAGGCTAGGCTCCGGCGTCATTGTGCTTGGCAGCGCGGAGGACGGCAAAGTGTCGCTCGTGGCTGCGGTTTCAAAAGACCTCACGGCCAAGCTCGACGCCGGTAAAATAGTCAAAGCCGCCGCCGTCTTGGTCGAAGGCTCGGGCGGCGGCCGCAAGGATTTGGCCGAAGCGGGCGGCAAAAATCCCGCCAGGCTGGCGGAAGCCCTGGAAGCCGTTCCCGGCATCGTCGAAGGGATGCTTTAACTGGTGCGGCGCTGTCCCTTCGCTTCGCTCAGGGCAGGCTCTCAGCGCCGAAAGACGCCAGTGCGGACACCGGCGCCACAGGCAAGGCGCGCGCAAGCACCTTGGAGTGCGGCAGCGTAGCTGCCGCTTTTGCTTGGCTCGTGGTTTGATACTCTGTGTGAAAACTGCCGGTTTTAAGTTGGTGCGGCGCTCTATGAGCGCCGAAGCTATTGAAAAATCAAGACCGGCGGTCACAGACCGCCGCTACAACCGCAGTTTTCACACAGATTATTCAAGCGCATATCGTGCGCGGCCAGACTACATGGCGAGGGCAAAGCTCATATATCTGCGCCGTGGAAGGCGCGACGGGGTGGCCACGGTGGGAGCTTTGCTCCCGCACTCCACATGAGGCCAGCCGCGCGGACCCATTTCCCTTGACTCTTTATGGCCTAGTTGTGTAGACTATGTTCATGAATTTTCCAGCCCAACGCCTGGTCAAATCGGCTACCGGACGCAGCCGTAGGAATCCTCCGAAAACACAAAAAGATTGTTGAAGCCATCGAACCCATAAGTATTTGAAAATAAAGGAATATTAGAGGAACGAACCCAAACGAACCCACTGAGTAAGTTTAAGAATTTCTTATAACTAATTAATTATGAATAGGTTATGGAGATTTTACCCAGGCAAACCCGCATGTTATTGAAAACACAAAAGTAATCCCACTCTGCCGTTGGCTTTATGCGAAATGTGACCCCAAGTTGGCTTCGTATCCCCTCCTGGCGCAGCAGGTCTACCCTGTCAAAATCTCCCTGGCAGCGGCAGGCGGCAGCAGGCAAGTTCGCTCTGCTCCTGACCTCGTTCATCACGCTTCTGGCCGCTTCGCCCAGATTGGCTCAGGGCCAAATCCCACTCGACCCCGCGATCCCCGATGGCCTGGGCGTGAATATTCACTTCACCTCCCCGCAGCCTGGTGAAATGCAGGAACTGGCTGCTGCCGGTTTCCACTGGGTGCGCATGGATCTCGATTGGAGCGCGACCGAGCGCGTGAAGGGCCGCTACGATTTCTCCGCCTATGACCGCCTGCTGGCGGCGCTTGCTCCCTATCGCATCCGGCCCATCCTGATTCTCGACTACGCCAACAAGTTTTACGATCAGGGGATTGCCCCGCACACGGATGCGGGCCGCGCGGCCTTCGCCCGCTGGGCTGCCGCCGCAGCGCTGCACTTCCACGGCCGCGGCGTGGTGTGGGAGATGTACAACGAGCCGAACTACGCCCGCTTTTGGCGGCCCGCGCCGAACGTCGAAGATTACATTCTGCTGGCGCTCGCCACGGGCGAAGCCATCCAGGAAGCTGATCCCGGCGCTACGATCATCGGTCCGGCCTGCGCGCTGATCGACCTGCGCTTTCTCGCCGCCTGTTTCCAGGCTGGATTGCTGAATTACTGGGCGGGCGTTTCCGTGCATCCCTACCGGCAGCGCGATCCGGAAACCGTGCTACCGGAGCTGCGCGCCGTCCGCTTTCTGATCGCGCGTTATGCGCCGCCGGGCAAGAAGATACCCGTAATCCCGAGCGAGTGGGGCTATTCCTCCACCTGGCGCTACGATCACATGGATGCGCAGACGCAGGCGAGAATGCTTGCGCGCGAGTGGCTTTTTGAGGCCGCAAGCGAAGTGCCGCTGACGATATGGTACGACTGGCAGGACGATGGCGCGGACCCGCGGGACCCCGAGGTGCACTTCGGCCTCGTGCGCTTCCCCTATCGGGGCGGTGCGCAGCCTGTGTTTGCGCCGAAGCCTGCGTACCTGGCGGCAAAGACTCTCAGCCACGCGCTTGCAGGCACCCGCTTCACCCGGCGGCTGGCGGTGGGCGGCCCTGGCGATTATGTGCTGCTATTCACGCGCGGCAATGAAGCTCGCCTCGCTGCCTGGACCACATCCAGCACGCCTCATGCGGTGCTCATTTCCCGCGCGCGCGGCCGCTTTCGCGTGACCGGCTTTGAAGGCGCCCGCCTGCGCAAGCTGCGCGCCCGCCGCAAAGGCTTGCGCCTGAAGATTTCGGCTGATCCCGTCTACGTTGAGCCGGAAAAGGCAACCGGACTCGCGCGCGTGGTGGCGCCATAGATTTGCCCCGCGCGTTTTACGGTTCTCACCGATAGGCGTAAAATCAGGCTAGCCGGGCGATGGCTTGGAATCGTCCGCCGCGAGAGATGAAGCGTGAGTGAATGACGCCTGAACAGCGCCGCAAGACCGCCACGGTGAGAAACCTTATGACCTTGGAGACCCATGACGCCGCTTAGGAAAAAGCTGCTGGCCGGCCTCTCCATCCCGACCTTGGCGCTTGCGGTTGCCGCCGGAATCTGGTGGAGCAGGCGCGGAGTCGTGGTGGTGCAGGCCAGCCCGGTAGCGCGCCAGGATTTGACGGCGGTCGTGACCGCTTCTGGACAGATCGAGCCGGAAAACTACGCCAACGTAAATGCCAATTCGATTGGGAAGATCACCGATATTTATGTCAAAGAAGGCGACAAAGTAAAAGAGGGACAACTGTTGCTGAAGACCGAGGACATCGAGCAACAGGCGGACGTTGACGCTCAGCAGGCGGCGCTACAGACGTCGAAATCAGACCTCGCGGCGATGCAAGCTGGGGTTCAGTCGTCTGCGGCGGCGGTGAAGACTGCTCAAGCCGATCTCGAACAGGCGAAATATCAGTTGACGCAAAAGACGCTGGCCTACAACCGGGGCTTGGAACTGCTCAAGGACAGCCTTATCGCCAAACAGGACTTCGATCAGCGCCTCAGCGATTACCAGGTGGCCCAGGCCAGCGTGCAATCGGCGGCGGCCCGCCTGCAGCAAGCCAGGGCGCAGTACCGGCAAGCGAAGTTCAATTCCGAGATGTCTAAATCCCAGGTGGAACAGAATCAGGCGGCGCTGGTGCGGGCCACCGATGCGCGGAACAAAACGGTTTACACATCGCCCTACAACGGCGTGGTTACGGCTCTGCCTGTCCACGCGGGTGAAAACGTGGTTCCAGGCGTGCAGAATCAGACCGGCAGCCTTCTTTTCCAGGTTTCCGATCTGTCCGTGATCGATGCCGAGGTTCTGGTGGATGAGACGGACATTGCCAGCGTTCGCATTGGCCAACCGGCCTTTGTTTCGATCGATGCCTTGTCCAGCCAGACGTTCAAGGGCGAGGTGACGCAAATCGGGCAGAGCGCCCTCAGCAGCACCACGGGCGAGACGACAACCGCGACCACCACGGACAGCAATACAAGCAGCCAGGAAGCGAAGCAGTTCAAGGTGGTCGCGCGGCTGGATCGCCCTCCCGCCATGTTGCGCCCTGGGCTTTCCGCCACGGCCCGGATTATCACCGCCGTGTCAAAGGACGCCGTCAGCATCCCCATTCAGGCGATCACTCTGCGGTCGCGGAACGAAATTCAGCAGCATTCTGATGGCGCACAGGGCGGTGCGATGGCGGCGGAATTCCAACCGGCTGGCAGCGGGAATCAGGCGTCAAGCATTGATCCAAACAACGGCGAAGTGCAGGGCGTATTCGTGATTCGCAACGGTCGGGCCATTTTTGTTCCGGTCAAGACCGGCATTATGGGCGCCATGAACGTGCAAGTCCTCGAAGGTCTCAAACCGGGGCAAGAAATCGTGACGGGCAGCTATTCCGCCTTGCGGACGCTTCGCAGCGGGGCCAGGATCAGGATTGATAACACTGCTCTGCCGGGCGGAAACCCGCCCAACAGCGATTGAGAACGCGCCGGATGCCCGGCTGTGTAGGGACATGCACAACGGTGCTTAGGAGGCGTTACCAGATAACCTGTTCACCTTGCACCCGAAACGCATTGGGTGGCGCCCCTCACCCCTGCCCTCTCCCCGCTTGCGGGGAGAGGGCAGGGGGGAGGGGGTGTATTTAATCCGAAATGGAATAGTTATTATCTGACAGCCCCTTAGATCACAGGAGCGGATACCCATGGGATTGGAAGTCGCTGCATCTCCGCAGCCGCAGCAAGGGACAGCACCCCCGCTCAACGCGCTGATCCGGACTCATGATCTGTGGAAAACCTACCTGATGGGCGGCGCGGAAGTCCACGCCCTATCCGGAGTATCGTTTGAAGTGCAGCGCGGGGAATACGTCGCGATCATGGGCCCCTCGGGTTCGGGGAAATCCACGCTGATGAACGTGATCGGGTGCCTGGATACCCCTACGCGCGGCGAGTATTGGCTGAACGGGAATCTGGTGAGCAAACTCTCCGATGACGATCTCGCCACCATTCGCAACAAGGAAATCGGCTTCGTGTTTCAAACGTTCAACCTGCTCGGCCGGTCGACGGCGCTCCACAACGTTGAGCTCCCGCTGATCTATAACGGCACGCCCGCCGCAGAGCGGTTGGAGCGCGCTCGCGAAGTGCTGCGCCGCGTCGATCTCGAGCCCAGAATGCACCACAAGCCCGCCGAACTCTCGGGCGGGCAGCGGCAGCGCGTGGCCATCGCGCGCGCCCTGGTCAACGATCCATCGCTGCTCCTTGCTGACGAGCCGACCGGCAATCTCGACAGCGCGACGGGGCTTGAAATCATGGCATTGTTCGACCGGCTGCATCAGGCCGGGAACACAATCGTGGTGGTCACGCACGAGCACGACGTCGCCGTGCACGCCCACCGCATCATTCACATCCGGGACGGCAAGATCGACCGCGACGAGCAGACGCGCTAGGCGTCCGCAGACCACGGCCTGAACCTTTTGCGGGTGACGTGCACATCGCACTTTTACGATGTGGGCAGTGAGCAAAAAATGCCCACATGACAAAGTCGCCATGTATGAGCCACCCGCATTCTTCTATGTCTGACGGAAGGCGCGCGCAGCCTGAAAAGCGTGGCTCCCGGCTACCACCCTCACAGCGGAGCGCACGTGGGCGCTGAAATTCACTCCCGGACCGCAGTACCCTTCTCTCCGCCGCCCGCCTTCCGGCGCGCCAGTTTATGGTTCACGGCGCGCGAGGCCTTCGGGATCGCGCTGGGCGAACTGCGCAGTCACAAATTGAGATCCTTCCTCACCCTGTTGGGCGTGGTGATTTCGACTGCGACGCTGATCGTGGTGATGGGAGTGGTGAACGGCTTGAATCTTTACATCGCACGCCACGTGGCCAACCTGGGCGCAAACACTTTTCTTGTTTCCGAATTCCGCTGGGCGCAGGGTTACAAAAAACATCTGGAGGCGCGGCGCCGCAACCGGCCCATTCAGGTTGAGGAATACAATTTCCTGCGGCAAAACCTGAGCGGCTATAAACACATGGGCGCGGCGGCAAATCTCAATCCACCGCCGGAGGTAAAGTACAACCGGCAGACGATCGAGGACGTTCAACTGAGCGGCGTCACGCCGGGCCTGGCGGACATCGGCCAGACGGAGGTTGCCTACGGAAGGTACATCACGGACTCAGACGCGCTGCACCGGGCCATGGTGTGCTTCATCGGCAACGACCTGGTGAAGAAGCTGTTTCCGAACTCCGATCCCCTCGGCCAGGAAATTCTGATTCGCGGCCTCCCCTTCCGGGTGATCGGGGTGGCCAAGAAGATCGGAACCACCTTCGGCCTGAGCCGTGATAATTTCGCTCAAATCCCGCTCAGCGCCTTTCAGGAAATGTTCGTTGCCCAGCCCCAGCTCAACATTTTCGTTCAGGCGTGGAACGCCCGCCAGATAGCGCCGCTTGAAGATGAAGCCCGTGCGCTGTTGCGGGCCAAGCGCCACATCCCAAACGGCGAGGACGATACATTCGGCATCAACTCGTCGGAAACCATCATGTCGGCCTGGCAGCAACTGACGGCGTCTATCTTCGGCGCGACGATCGGAATCGTCGCCGTATTCATGATGATCGGCGGGATCGTAATCATGAACATCATGCTCGCGAGCGTGACCGAGCGCTATCACGAAATCGGCATCCGCAAATCGCTCGGAGCGCGGCGGCGGGACATCCTGATCCAGTTCATCACCGAATCCACCGTAATCGCGGGGGTGGGAGGAGTGGCCGGCGTGATTCTGGCGTTTGCCATCACCGCAGCCCTGCACGCGCTTTTCGGCGTGGCGGCGGTGCCCGCAAGCGCCGTGGTGTTAGGCTTGTTACTGGCGGGGCTGGTGGGACTTTTCTTCGGAATTTATCCAGCCAATAAGGCTTCCGGGTTGGACCCTATCGAAGCCCTCCGGATGGAAAACTAACCATGCCGATGGATCGCGCGACCGTCCGGGAAAGCCTGCTGCTGGCGCTCGATACGCTGCGGACGCACAAGCTTCGGTCTTTTCTCACCGTTCTCGGCGTGCTCATTGGGACGGCCACGGTCATTCTGGTCGCCTCCATCATTACCGGCCTCGAGCTACAGGTCTCCGGCATGGCGAAGCAGTTCGGCACGGACACGGTTTACATCTTCAAGTTCCAGCCCGGTATTCACTTCCATCTCACACGCGAGGAACGGACGCGCAAGCCGGTCACCTACGCCCAGGCCATGGCCGTTCACCAGGATTGCCCGGATATCCGGCGAGTCGCAGTGGAACTGGTGAACTGGGAATCCATTCCACCCGTCATTAAGTACGGGGGCAGCGAGATGGTGGACGGCAACCTTATCGGAGCGACACCCAACGATTTCGCCGTCAGCAACGCGGAATTGGCCGAAGGCCGGTTATTCACTCCCGTAGACAACTGGCATCGCCGGGACGTGGCCGTTATTGGCTCTGACGTCGTCAAGATGTTCTTCTCGCACGAGGACCCGGTCGGCAAAACAATCGTTGTAGGCGGCCATAATTTCGAAGTGATTGGAACGCTCGGCCAGAGAAAGGAGTTCTTTATCGATACCGGCGATAACCGGATGGTGTTCATCCCGTATCTCACCTACAACAGCCTTTATCCGGCGGTCAAGGACAATTTCATTCTGGCCCAGGCGTATCCGGCAAGAAGAAATCAGGCCATCGACGAAGCCACCGGCGTGCTCCGGCGGTTGCGGGGAGACAAACCCTGGCAACCCGGCAGTTTTGGCATTTCCACCGCCGACTCGTTTATCCAACAGTTCAATTCCATCATTGGAACCACCGCTTTGGCGATGATTGTGCTTTCTTCAATCGGCCTGCTTGTGGGAGGCATCGGCGTGATGAATATCATGTTGGTGTCAGTCACCGAGCGCACCAGGGAAATTGGCATACGCAAGGCGATCGGTGCGCGCCGCAGGGACATAAGCTGGCAATTTCTTCTGGAGGCGATGACGCTCACGGGAGCCGGAGGGTTGATAGGCATCGCGATCGGATGGACCGGCAGTCTGATGATTAGGTCCTTTGTCCCCAAACTTCCTTCCGCCGTTCCGCTTTGGGCGGTGGCGGCGGGATTTATAGTCTCGGTTGGCGTGGGCCTTTTCTTCGGGCTTTGGCCGGCAATGAAGGCCTCCCGGCTGGATCCAATCGTCGCGCTGCGCTACGAATAGCGGCTATTACTTTGCAGCCATAGGCGCGCGGGAATTTCGCCGCTATACTTCTTTGCTGGGAGCCGCAAATACCGGGGCGCCCGTTCAGCGCTCCGCAGAACGCCAGCGCGGCGCGAGGAAAGAACAGCAGCACAACGTTATGGAGAAAGGCGAAAGTATCGTTTCTATTGCCGTCGCCGCGCTGCTGGTGTTGGTGGCGCTCGGCGTACAGCGGCGATGGAGCGGGTTCACGTTCAAGGATATGGCGGCCTCGGCTGAGAACTTCGTCCTGAAAACTACAGGACTGAGGGGCCGAATCCCTGACCTTCCAGGTTACGAGCAGGTTAAAACGTTTTACCTTGGGCGGTACCGCGCTGCGCTGTATCGTGCCGCGCCAGCCCCTCTGATTTTTGCCTCCTACCGTTTCGTGATTTACAACGTGCAGAACCAGCCCGTTTTCAAAGTGGACAGCATCGAAGCTTCCACCGTCTCGTGGTCAAAACTTTACGACTTCGCGGGCCGCCACGGACTGCCCGACTATCGGATTCACGGCGGCCCCCTTTACACTCGGGACCTTTCCGGCGACGGCAACCCAGACGTAATCCTCGGCCAATATTCCGGGGGCGACCACTGCTGCAGCACGGTGACGGTCATCGAACTTGGCAAGCAGTCCGTTAAGGTGGCAGGGCAAATTGCGGGTTTGGACGGGCTGCCTTTCGAGGGTCTGGATGTCCTGCGGCTGGACCGCAAGTCCGGCTGGCAGCTTGTGGCTCACCGCCCGTATCGCACGGTCTGCGGCCAGCACGCCGACGCCGCGGACGTCATCTCTGTTTACGCGTACAATAACGGCCAATTCTCAGATCAGACGCAACGCTTCACAGCTTTTTTGAACCACGTGTTGCAGGATAATCTGGCAAAATGGCGGATCAATAAGCAGCGGTCACTCCATTTATTACAAACCGTGGCGGCCGATTATTCCAAGGCCGGAAAGCCCGATCTGGCGCTCCAGTTCTTTCAGCAAAATCTGCCCTCTTTCTATCCCCAGCTCAAGTCAAATGGAGTTGATCCACAAGCCTGCAGCCAGGACTTATCCAACCTTGTCAGCAGCCTCTCTGCCCAACCGTCCCAGACGTCGCAGGATTAGTCTCCGCCCATCTCTAAATACAGAGTGACATAAGTCGGCGACGGCCATTTGCTGGTGTGGCGCTCTATGAGCGCCGAAATCCACCGGTCGCAGACCGGCGCTACAGCTTTCGAGCGTCGACGACTTATGTCGTTATGTATAGCAATCGTTATCGTGGGAATTTCCAGGCGGCATTCAACCTCCTCCATTCAGACTTTGGTACCAGTACTTTCGCGTCATTCAAGATGCTTGGAACTTAAGGCGAAACTGGGGAGGGGGATAATGGCTATTCCGAGGGCGCCGAAAAGACAACCCTCTGCTACGGTTACCCGGCTCGGGAAAAGGCTCTGGGAGCTTCGCCTTGAGCGCGGGCTCACTCAGGGCGGCCTCGAAGCAAAAACCGGAATACTCAAAAGCCATATTTCCCGCATCGAAAACGGCCACCGGACTCCTTCTCTCGATACCATCGGCCGCCTGGCAAACGCATTGGAAGTTCCACTTTACGCGTTGTTTTATTCGCTCGAAGTTCCTTTTTCACGGCCTCGGACAGGGTCCAGAAGCGCCTTGAAACGCCTGTCACTGGATGTAGATGATGACCGGAAGGACTTCCTGGCGCGCCTGCAGCGGATATACCCTCGCCTCACTGACTCAGACCGGAAGCTACTTCTCGCTGAAGCGCGTAAGCTCGCCAGGCTAAAGTGATCCATGCCGCAAGCGCGCTTCTTGACAGAGGCCATCTCCAACTCGATCTTGAGGCTTGCTCCCGCCGTGTTATGATAGAGGTGATGCTGAGGAGGCAAACGGGGATTCCTGATCCTCTGAATTGCCGCGCGTTCATCCACAATCCCCGATACCCAGGAAGATTCAGCTCAAGAGGGCTGGAACCGGCCATTGAGAGCCGTGTCCGCCCGGCTGGTCTGGAATCGCGCTCGTCCTTTTTGATCGAGAGTTTCACGGAGTGCGGCTCAGCCCGCCCGGAGGACCTTGCAAATGATCGTGGGAACCGGCATCGACATTGCGGAAACGAAACGTATCGAGCAGAGCTTTGAACGATACGGAGACCGCTTCAAAAACCGCGTATACACGCCCGATGAGGTCGCCTACTGCGAACGGTTCAAGAACAAGGCGGAGCGTTACGCCGCGCGATTCGCAGCCAAAGAAGCCGTCTTCAAAGCTCTTGGGACAGGTTGGAGGGCAGGCGTGCGCTGGCGGGATGTGGAAATCACCCATCTGCCAAGCGGAAAACCGGAGCTGGCGCTTAAAGGCCGCGCACAAGAAATAGCCTGCCAGCTACGTGTGTCCCGCGCCGCCGTTTCGCTTTCGCACGCAGACCATTATGTGGTGGCACAAGTCGTTTTCGAATCCGACACCTAGCGGCGGCCGTTGCCTGGTGGCGCTCTTGGCCGCTGCGATCTTCTGCTCCACGCCGGTTGCACGCGGCCTTGACCAACCTTGCCTAACGTCAGGGCCGAACACCCTGCCTTTACAGCTTCCCCGCAGCCGTGCCGCCAGGCTGCTGCTACGGGAGTCTCGGCCGGCTTACCCCATGCTTGCCCGGCTGAATTACATTGGGGGCCATGTGCGGTTGCTGGTTACGGTGGACTGCAACGGAAGGGTGCAGCAAATCCACGTACTCCGCGGCCACCCATTCCTTGCCATGGCCGCATTGCACGCAATCCGCCGCTGGACCTATCGCCCATTAATAACCCGCTCAGGGCCTGCCGAATTTCAAACTACAGTTGATGTAAGCTTTGCCCTTTTTAGCCACGAGGCTCAGGATTTACCCCCGGAGCCCGAACAATTTCTCGCTCGTTTCGTTCGCCCGCCACAGGCGCCTACCCAACCCGGCTTACGAGGAGCCAAAGAACTGGTATTCGTAAGAGTACTGGTTAACGGCAAAGGGCGCGTGGTAGACTCCACTCTGCTATCGGGGACACCCGCGGAATTTGAAAAAGCCCAGAAAATTTTAGCGCTGTGGAAGTTTAAGCCTGCCCGGTGGGGCAACATCAACGTTCCGTGGTACGCGATGGTGCAGGTTCCGCTGGACGCCGAATCCTCGGCTCGCGTCGAATCCGGCGGGATCGCTCAGCCGTGATGAAGCTCGGCTTTAGTTCGAAAACCTGACTCGAAGCCCGCGTCTGCAGCGCAAGGCGGATTGGGAGCGGGATCTATACATAACGACATAAATCGACGACGCTCCAGAATTGTAGCGGCGGTCTACGACCGGCGGATTTCGCCGCTCATAGAGCGGCGCTACAGCAAATGTCCGTCGCCGACTTATGTCGCTCTGTATAGCGCTGAGGGCGGCTGGCTCAGCGCCGCTTCTGGAAAGGACATTTGAGTATGAAAGTGACAGGCGCAATCAAAGCAGGCTTCGTGATGTTAGGCCTGCTCGGAATGCAGCTTTTAATCGCCGCTTCATTGCTGGCGATCGAGGCTGCTCCGGGACAGGCACCCCGATTCACATATGCCGGCGGCACCGAAACGATTCATGCCGGTTGCCAGGGCAAACTAGAATTGACGCATGCCTCCATGACTTTCGAATGCCCGGAAGGCGCCATCACTATTCCTTTTGAATCCATCACCGTCATGCAATACCGGCCTTCCGTCAGCCGTGCAATCAAACACATGAAGCTGCGATGGAAGTCCAAACCCTCCGGTTCCGGCGGGAAGAATAATCTCTTTTTCACGGTGGTATATCGCGAAGACAGCAGCTTGCACGCGATGGTGCTCAAGGTGCTCCCGGCGGATATGCGGCCTTACCTCGCACAAATTGAATTGAGCACGGGCAAACGAATTCACGTGTGGGACTATCGAGGATTTGAGTAAAACCGCTCCGGCGCCAAGGCAAGAATGCTGGGCCAGCCGGCGCGGCCTGGGTTGCGGCCATTCTGAGGCGGAATCCAATCCCCCAAGCACAGAGGTCAATTCACTTTTTCTTCATCTTGATCTTGTAGAAATACCCGGCGCGCGCCATGACCTTCAAATCCGGCGGCAGCACCTTCACCTGCACGCGGTGAAAGCCCTCTTCGTTCAGCGTGCTTGGAGCATAAGCCAAAATGTACTGGCTGTTGACCTCCAGCGCGACCAGCATGAGCTGCTTTTGCAACTGGCTGGCCTTCCAATGCGAATAAGCCGATCCCCCCGTGAATCCGGCATAGAGCTGCAACAAGTTTTTGCCTTTCGCGGAGGCGATTACGTTGCCTATATCCGAGATCATAGGTAGCGTCAAAATGTTCGGCGTGTCGTACTCACCCTGCAGCATACTTTGCGTCCGCGGAGTTCCCGGCATGCCGGGTAGGGCCAGGTTTTGGGTCAGAGCATCCGGAGCCGGCGACGGCTGGGGATTTTTGAGCAGAGCCGCCGCCGGCTTAAACTGCAGCCCATAAATAGCCACGTCCGCCCCGGTTGCGGCGCGGACAATTTCCGCTTTCGTGGTTTCGCTTCCGCGATCGAAGCCTTCCGAAAAAACGATGATCACACGGCGCTCCGCAGCAGGACGATTAACAAGCATCAGGATGGCGCGCGCCAGCGCATCGTTCAGCCGCGCCTGAGCGCCCTCATCGGTGATGTGTTGCAATGTCTGGCTGAGGGCCGCCGCGCTTGAAGTAAAGTTCTGTACCACCCGCACCTTGGTATCAAAGCAAATCACCGCCGCCTGTCCTTGCTTGCCCAGCAAAAGGTCTGAGAAAAGAGAACCGAGCGGACGAACTTGATCCAGCAAGGGAGCCACGGTTTGGTTGGTTTGAACCAAAATCACCAGCGCCACGGGCGCCGTCGCCAGTCCGAACTTGGCGATGCGCTGTTGCACTCCGTTGTCCAAAACCTGAAAATCACTTTTCGAAAGGCTCTGAACGAACTCACCCGTGCTATCCATCACCGTCACAGGGGTTTCGACTAACGACGATTGAACGCGAATGCTGGCAAGGCTCTTAAGAGAAGGCGTTACGGTTTTGGGATCCGCCCGCTTGGAGGTCGCTGCAACCTTGACCGGTGTTTGATTTGCCTGCTGCGCTGAAGCTAAGCTCGAACATCCCGCAGCAAGAACCAGACTGCACAGCACCGCTAAAGGCTTTCCTGAGCGGATGCTGTTTCGTTGTCCCATAATCAGTCCTCCCGGTACGTGAAACTTGCAACCCATCGCGATAAGCCCACTAACCGCCGCGGCCCGGTCCCTCATATTATTGGATGAAAAAATCGCTCCGCGCGTTCACCAGATAAAAAAGTCAAAAGAACCGAAACCGGCACATGGAGAACCCGGTCCTCCATCACTAGCCGCAACCACCCGCGGCCGGCGCTTCCGCGATTCCAAGCCATCTCCATGAAACTATAGTGCCACACATCAGGCGGCGCGGCGAAGGCTGCTGGAGGGAAAAGCTTTTCTGGTAGAATGAGACGTGATGTCCACCTCGGAATTCGTTCATCTCCACCTGCACACCGATTACAGCTTGCTCGACGGCGCATGTGACATTCCAAAGGTCATGGATCGCGCCGCTGAACTCCGCATGCCTGCCGTGGCGCTTACCGATCACGGCAACCTTTTCGGCGCTGTGAAGTTTTACGACGCAGCGATCAAGCGAGGCGTCAAACCGATTATTGGCTGCGAAGTTTACGTGGCCCCCAGCAACCGGTTCGACCGCTCTCCCGGCGCCGACCGTCCCAACCACTTGGTATTGCTGTGCGAGAACGAAAAAGGGTACCGCAACCTGGTGAAGCTCGCCTCTCTTGCTTACCTCGAAGGCTACTACTACAAGCCGCGTATCGATAAGGATCTGCTCGCCCGCCACGCCGAAGGTCTTATTGGCCTTTCCGCCTGTCTCAAAGGCGAAGTCGCCTCTGCCCTCACGGCGGACCGCTACGAGTCAGCACGCCAATCGGCTTACGACCTGCGTGACGTCTTCGGGAAAGGCAACTTTTACCTCGAGATTCAGGACCAGGGCGTGCCCGAGGAGCGGCGTATCAATCCCAGTCTCACACAGCTTTCCCGCGAAACGGGCATTCCCCTCGTGGCCACAAACGATTGCCATTACCTCCGCCATACCGACGCACGAGCCCAAGAAGTATTGATGTGCATTCAGACAGGGAAAACGCTGAGCGACCCGGCGCGCATGAAGTTTGCCTCGGACCAGTTCTATTTCAAGTCCGGCGACGAGATGCTGGAAGTTTTCAAGGAAATCCCCGAAGCCGTGCGCCGCACTCTGGAGATTGCCGAACGCTGCAACTTGCACCTGGAAAAAAGCCAGCACGTCTTCCCGCGCTTTGAGGTGCCGCCGGGCGAAACGCTGGAGACATTCTTTGAAAAGGTCTCGCGCGAGGGTTTCAACCACCGGCGGCCTCTGCTTGAGCGTCTGCGCGCCGAGGGCAGGCTGCGATATCCGCTCGAAGCGTACGAAGAGCGGCTGAACCGCGAAATCGAACTCATCAAGCAGATGCGCTTCGCAGGTTATTTCCTGATCGTTTGGGACTTCATCCGTTTCGCCCGCGAGCGGTGCATTCCGGTGGGGCCGGGCCGCGGCTCCGCCGCCGGAAGCCTGGTCTCCTACTCGATGCAGATCACGGACATCGATCCTTTACAATATGACCTCCTTTTCGAACGCTTCCTCAACCCGGAGCGCATCACCTTCCCCGACATCGACATCGACTTTTGCATGCGCCGCCGCGGCGAAGTGATCAGCTACGTCACGGAGAAATACGGCCGGGACAATGTCAGTCAGATCATCACCTTCGGTACTATGGGGGCGAAGGCCGTGATCCGCGACGCAGGGCGTGCGTTGGACATGCCGTTCGCCGAAGTAGACCGCATAGCCAAGCAAGTACCGAATGTTTTGAACATCAGCCTGCAGGAAGCAATCGAGCAGTCGCCCGAGTTGCGCCAGGTGCGGGATGGCGACCCCCGGGTGGCGGATTTGCTGACCGTGGCGATGAGTTTGGAGGGTTTGGCCAGGCACGCTTCCACGCACGCGGCGGGAGTGGTGATTTCTCCCCAGCCCCTGCAGGAGATCGTTCCCGTTTACAAGAGCAGCAAGGACGAAATTACCACCCAGTACGCGATGGACGATCTCGAAAAGATCGGCCTCTTGAAGATGGATTTTCTCGGTCTCGCCACGCTCACCGTGCTCGACGATGCGGTTCGCGTGATTGATGCGACGCGGGGCGAAAAGGTTGACCTCGCCCGCATTCTCCTCGATGACCCGCAGACCTATGAGCTGCTCGGCAAGGGTCTCACGGGAGGTGTCTTCCAGTTTGAAAGCCGGGGCATGACGGACATCCTGCGCCGCGTCAAGCCGAATCGCCTCACAGACCTCACCGCCCTCAATGCCCTGTACCGGCCGGGGCCCATTCAAGGCGGCATGATTGATGACTTCATAGCCCGCAAAACGGGCAAAAAGAAAGTAGCCTATGACTTGCCGCAACTGAAAGACATTCTTGAGGAAACTTACGGCGTCATCGTCTATCAGGAACAAGTCATGCAGATCGCTGCCAGCGTAGCAGGCTTCAGCCTGGGCGAAGCAGACGTGCTCCGGCGGGCGATGGGCAAGAAGAAGCACGAAGTCATGGTGGCGCAACGAGAAAAGTTCCTGGCGGGAGCCAGGGCCAACAATATTCCGCCGAAGAAGGCGGAAAAACTGTTTGAACTGATGGAACAGTTCGCCGGCTACGGTTTCAACAAGTCTCATTCAGCGGCCTATGCGCTGGTTGCTTATCAAACGGCGTACCTCAAGGCCCACTATCCGGTCGAGTTTATGGCCGCACTGTTGACGGCGGAAATCGGCAACCAGGACAAGCTGACCCGCTACCTCAACCAGTGCCGCGACATGGGCATCGGAATTCTCCCGCCGGACGTCAACTCGAGTGACCGCACCTTTACCCCTTCCGGCAACGATATTCGGTTTGGCCTCACGGCCATCAAGAACGTGGGCGAGGCGGCAATTGAGTCCGTGCTCGAAGCGCGAAAAAAACTGAGCCGCTTTGATAGTCTCTATCAATTCTGTGAGAACGTAGACTTGCGATTGCTCAATAAGCGCGTCATCGAGAGCCTCATTAAAGCCGGAGCCATGGATTCGCTCGGCGCCCATCGCGCACAAATGATGGCTGCCCTCGACCGCGCCATGGATCTCGGGCAGAAGCGGCAGAGACAGATGGAAAGCGGCCAGACGGGGCTTTTCGGTCAAGGCGATTCTGAGCCTGTGGCAGCCACGCCCCTGCCCGAAACGCCGGCGTGGACCGAAACTGAGAGGCTGGCTGGAGAAAAAGAAGTCCTCGGCTTTTACGTCACTGGCCATCCCCTCGAAAAATATCGCGACGCGCTCCGCTCACTCACCCGTCACGACAGCACTTCCCTCGAGGAGGCCGAAAACGACACTCCGGTGACGCTAGCCGGAATCCTCACTTCGGTGCGCATCCGGCCAAGCCGGAAAGGCGATCTGTGGGCCAGCGCCACGCTGGAAGACTTGCACGGAGCCGTTGAATTGATTGTGTTTCCACAAGCCCTCCAACAGGTTCAAAACCTGCTCAAACCGGATTCAGCGTTGCTGATCAAAGGCCGCTTGCGGCACGAGGAAAACGCCAGACCGAAAGTAATGGTGAACGAAGTGCAGCCGCTGGAAGCGGCGGTGAATCGAGTGAAACCCGAAGTGTTAATCCGCCTGAACCTGGGCCGCGCCCCCGAGAAGCTGCTGGATAGCCTGGAAAGCCTGCTCGCGGCCCATCCCGGTGAGAACCCCGTCGTCTTTGAGTTGCTTCAGCCGGGTGACTTCAAGGCTCGCCTGCGTTCCAGAAAGCCCGCCGGTGTGAGTGTGAACGCAGACGTCATCGCTCAATTGCAGGCCGTTTGCGGCAAGGAAGCCGTCACCGTCGAGCGTGAAGTGCCAGGCCGAATGCCCTAGGGCTGCGATCGCAAGTCTTTCCTATAATGGTTCGTCTTGAGTCCACGGCGGGCAAGATCATTCCGCCGATGCGATAACCGAAAAGACATGGGCGACACACAACCCAACGAGTCAAAAACAATTCACGAGTTGGAGCGGCAGATCTCCGAACTCGAGCAGGTTTCACCGTCGGTTGGCAGCCGGGACGAAATCGAGCGTCTCCGATATCAATTGGAGGCGATGCGAGGCGGAACGGGCGCGAAGCCTAAGGGTAACGAGGCTTGGAGCCGCGTTTTGCTGGCCCGGCATCCACAACGGCCTTACACGCTCGATTACATCGAGATGCTCTTCACCGATTTTACGGAACTGCACGGCGATCGCCGCTTTGGCGATGACAACGCAATGGTGTGCGGCCTCGCGCGGTTCGAGGGCCAGCCAGTTGCAGTGGTGGGCCAGCAGAAGGGGCGCGACACCAAACAGAAGGTGGCGCATAACTTCGGAATGCCGAAGCCAGAGGGCTATCGCAAGGCGCTGCGGCTGATGCGGCTAGCCGCTAAATTCGGGCTTCCCATAGTGGCTTTTGTGGACACACCCGGCGCTTATCCGGGGATCGGAGCTGAGGAGCGTGGGCAGGCCGAAGCCATCGCGCACAATCTGAAGGAACTTCCCAAGCTGGCGACGCCGATTTTGGTGGTGATCCATGGCGAAGGCGGCAGCGGAGGGGCGCTCGCCGTTGCGGTGGGCGACAAAGTGATCATGATGAGCAACGCCGTCTATTCCGTCATCTCCCCGGAAAGCTGCTCCTCAATCCTGTGGCGCGATTGGGAACACAAAGAAGAAGCGGCGCGCATTCTAAAGTTGACCGCAGAGGACCTTCACGGCTTCAGTATCGTGGATGAAGTAGTTCCTGAACCGCTGGGCGGAGCGCATACCGACCCTCCTGCCGCCGCCGCCACGCTGCGCCGCTCGATTTCCGGCGCCCTTAGAGAACTGCAATCTCTTCCCGCAGACGAACTTTTGCGCCGCCGCCACGAGCGCTTGCGGCGTTTGGCTACCTTTGTTAACGAGAACTGAAATTAATTTGTGTCAACGGTAGTCAGGACTACTGAAGGCAGATCGAGACGCTGATAGATAACGTAGAGCGCCAACTCCAGGCGGTCGGAGACTCCGACTTTGTCGTAGACGGCTCGCAGGTGGTTTTTAACGGTCTGCTCGCTGATTGAAAGATGCTGGGCGATTTCGCGGTTTCGCCAGCCTTGCACCAGGTAGCTGACAATCACCTTTTCGCGCTGTGTGAGTGTATCCACCGGGCGGGGCAGGCTGAGCGGCGTGGATTCAAGCAATTGCGCCATCTGCGCCACCTCCCGCTTGGGTAGCCAGATTTCGTTATCCATCACCTTGCGCACGCACTTCACCCACAGCGCGGGATCAATGGATTTCAGAATCACTCCACAGGCGCCTGCGCGCACATACCGCAACGGCGCTCCATTCCCGAGCGTTCCGGCGGTTACCACTATTTTGCAGCCAGCGGAAGCTCCACGCAGACGAGAAAGAAGATCGGCGGTTTCAGCCTCGGCCAAATCCGCCTGCAGAAAAATCAAATCTGGCTTCAGTTGCCGCGCCATGTGCATTGCTTGCGTGGGGTTTTCCGCTTCTCCGGTCACGCGAAAGTCTTCCTCAACGCTGAGCAGACGGCGGAGACCCAAGCGGAAGATAGTTTCCCGGTCCACGATCAGGATGTTAATCTTTTTCTTCAAGCGGCGGTCTTGCTTCATGGTCTTTGGCCGGCGGCCCCGCGACAGCGACGATCGCCGCAGGAACCGGGGTCCTCGTTGTTCGTATACTCCATCGCGCGGGAAGCGCATCTTTCCTGCGGCCCCCGGCAATGTCTTGCCTTCGGTCACAGAGTCTATCGGCAAATGAGAGGCGCATCATGAAACTTAGCGACGTGGCAGAACGCATTCACTGCCAGCTTGAAGGTCCCGCCGGTCTTGAAATCACGGATGTGGCGAGCCTTGAAGAGGCGGGTCCGTCGGATCTAACCTTCCTCTCCAACCCCAAATACCATCGCCAGGCGCTGGAAACGCAAGCCGCTGCTGTTATTGCGGGACCCGGCGTCGAGCTTCCTGGCCGCGCCGTGCTGCGCGCCGCGGACGCTTATCTCGCCTTCGCCCTTGCGCTCGAAATCTTCCATCCTCCCAGCCGGCCAACGCCTGGCATTCATCCGTCGGCGGTGATTGCTCCGAGCGCCCGCATCGGGCGCAATGCGTCTATCGGACCCTTTGCCGTTGTGGAAGAAGGGGTCAATCTGGGCGAAGATTGCGTGCTCAAAAGCTTCGTTGTGATATACGCCGGGGCGAAAATCGGGGACCGCTTTTTCGCCCACTCGCACGCAGTCGTACGCGAAAACGTACAGATTGGCAACGATGTGATTCTGCAAAACGGCGCAGTCGTAGGCGGTGACGGTTTCGGCTTCGCCCGCGAAGCCGGTGGCACTTACCGCAAGATTGTTCAGCCGGGAACGGTGGTGATTGAAGACGGCGTCGAAATCCAATCTAATTCTTGCATCGACCGGGCCAGCGTCGGCGCCACGCGCCTGCGCCGCGGAGTCAAGGTGGATAACCTCGTGCAGGTAGGGCACGGCTGTGACATAGGTGAAAACACACTCCTCTGTGGACAGGTGGGACTGGCGGGAAGTTCCAAACTGGGCCGCAACGTGATTCTTGCCGGGCAAGTAGGAGTGGCTGGGCATCTCACCATCGGGGACAACGTAATGGTCAGCTCGCAGTCGGGAATTCCGCATGACGTCGAGCCGGACAAGGTCCTTTCAGGCTACCCGGCTATCGATAACTACTTGTGGCTGAAATGCTGCGCGGTCTATATGCGCCTGCCGGAAATGTACTCGGCCCTGCGCAAGATCCGAAACTATCTGGAAAAGAACGGCGCGACGGTGTAGTGAATTTCGGCAAAGAGATGGGATTTTACGATTTGCGAAAATGCAAATGGGACGCCCGCACGCAGTTCACCCAAACATCACGCTTGCCTCGCTCGATCCCGCGCAGAACAGATAGGAGCCGTGAAATCAACTGTTTGACTTATCCGTGACCGCTCCATAGAATGGAAACTGTAGGTTGGCATAACTCCGCGCGTGGGGGTTGAATGCCTCGTAAGACGCCGGAGGCGAGGCTTAAGATTGATGACGGTTCGCGCCCTGCCTGCCACAGCCTAGATCGAGTGACTTTCACTCTGGCCTTTGTTCGGCGCGGGTTTTACAAAGGTAAATGCCGCGAAGCTCGCGCGTTTCGAGAAGGATGGGACGGCAAAGCCATTTTTCCGGAATCCGGGATTCAGAGCGCCTGTCAACGCGTTACGCGCCGGGGCGGTGGCGTTTCGGCTTAGCGCCAGTGCTGATCTCCAAACAGGTGATCACTAAAAGCTAATGTTCGACTCCTTGCAAGAAAAGTTCCAAAACGTTTTCAAATCGCTTCGCCTGCAAGGAGTTCTGACTGAACAGGCAGTGGATGAAACCTTGGGTGCAGTGCGTCTGGCGCTGCTCGAAGCGGACGTGAACCTTAACGTGGTCAAGGAACTGCTGGACCGCGTACGGGTGAAGGCATTAAACCAGGAGGTTCGGTCCACACTTACGCCTGACCAGGAAATAATTCGGGTCGTGCGCGACGAGCTGATTGAAATTCTTGGACGAAGGGAATCGCTGCTCGCCTTTTCCAAGGACTATCCGACGATCTTCCTGATGGTAGGATTGCAGGGTTCCGGCAAGACCACCACCTCCGGCAAACTGGCGCTATGGTTAAGCAAAAAGAAGCGGCGTCCGATGCTCGTCTCCACAGACGTTTACCGTCCCGCAGCGCGCGAGCAGTTGGCGATTATCGCCAAAGAAATCGGCGTGCCCTGTTTTCCCGGTGACGGGATCACCGCTCCCATCGAACTGGCGCTGGCGGCCCGCAAAGATGCTTCTGACCGCGGGCACGATGTGCTGATCGTCGATACGGCCGGCCGTCTGCACATCGACGAGCATCTCATGCAGGAAGTAAGTGAATTGCAGCTTAAGCTGCGGCCCAGCGAAATCCTTCTTGTGGCCGATGCCATGATCGGCCAGGATGCGGTCCGCAGCGCCCAGGAGTTTCATGAACGGCTGGGAACGTCCGGTGTGATTCTCACCAAAATGGATGGCGACGCTCGCGGCGGTGCAGCGCTTTCCATCCATCACGTCACGGGCCAACCTATCAAGTTCATCGGAGCCGGCGAAAAGTACGATGCACTCGAGGTTTTCTATCCTGACCGCATTGTTTCGCGCATACTGGGCATGGGCGACGTTCTCTCCCTCATCGAAAAGGCCGAGGAAACGATCGACAAAAAGAAGGCTTTGGAAGTCCATCAGAAGCTGCGCACAGGCAGCTTTACTCTGGCCGATTTTCAGGACCAGTTGCAGCAGGTTCGCAAGATGGGACCGCTCGATCAGATGTTGGGCATGTTGCCTAAGATGGGAATATTCAAGGACGTGGGGAAAGTGCACGTGGACGAAAAGGAGCTCATTCATCTCGACGCCATCATTAACTCGATGACGGTGCAGGAGCGAATGAACCACGAGATCATCAACGGACGGCGCCGCAAGCGAATCGCGCGGGGCAGCGGCACCACGGTACAAGCGGTTAATCAGTTGTTAAGACAGTACGTCCAGGCTCGCAAGATGATGAAGTCCGTGAGCCAGAACTTTTTCGGGCGGCAAATGAGCCGCCTCAAGATTCCTCCTGATCTCATGAGTCAGATGAAATCGTCCTGACCGGGCCCAGGAGTTATAAACGCCGGAAGATTGAAGTGTAAGAAAGCGCTGCCCAGAGAGCACGGTGCGAACCTGGGCAGCATCTCAAAATTCAACAGGCTTTAGATAAGGGGGTCGTTTGTTAAGGATACGCTTAGCCAGGGCTGGGGCCAAAAAGAAGGTCAGCTACAGAGTGGTCGTAATCGACCGGGAAAGCCCGAGAAATGGCCGCTTCGTAGAAATCTTGGGTTCATATAATCCGCGCCGCGAACCGCCCGAGTTGGTTCTAAACCGCGAGCGCGTCGCATACTGGATCAAGGTCGGCGCTCAACCCTCTGAAACCGTGCGCAGCTTGCTCAAAAAAACTCCCGAGCCGCACTCGGACGCTTCAACCGGGGGCGCTCAGTAGATTCGAAAGGCGGCTTTAACAGTTCCAGCCGGTCCCAAAAGCAAGTCCCTGACGAGATATTTCCACACTGGTTGATTCCGGGCATCTCGGTTGCAGGAGGGACACGTGAAAGATCTGATTGAAGCCATCGCGAAAGCGCTTGTGGATAAACCCGAAGACGTTCAGGTCCGGACGGTGGAGGGTGAGCAGGTTACGGTGCTAGAGCTTCGAGTCCATCCGACAGACCTTGGGAAGGTAATCGGCAAACAGGGGCGCACCGCGAGGTCGATCCGTACGATCCTCGGGGCGGCGGGAATGAAGCTCAAGAAGCGCTTCACGCTGGAAATTCTGGAGTAGAATTTCCTTTCCGTTTAACGCCTATCCCGATGGCCTGGAAGCTTTAATTCCCAGCCATGCCTAGGCAACCAACAGACCCTGCCTCCCAGCTATCTACGCGTGGGCCGGAAACTTCGTTTCTAGCGATTGCGCGCATCCTCAAGCCCCAAGGCCGGCGCGGCGAGGTTTGCGCGCAAATCCTGACGGATTTTCCGGATCGGTTTCATCAACTCCGCCGGATTTACATCGAGAACCCTGGAAAGCCTCCCCTCGAATTGCGCCTGGAGTCCGCATGGCCGCACAAGGGGCGAATGGTATTGAAGCTTGCGGGAGTTGACTCGATCGATGAGGCAGAGCGGCTGCGCGGACTGCACGTCCTAATCCCTTTTGAGGAACGGGTTCCTCTGGCGGATAATTCGTATTATTGGTCTGATCTGTGCGGCTGCTCTGTTGTCACCGGCTCACCGGGAGCGTGGACGGAAATTGGTATCGTCAAATCGGTCGAGCCAACGCCCGGCGCGGCGCTGCTTCACGTGGCTCGCAAGGATTCACGGGGCGAGGTTTTAATTCCGTTGGCGGAGGAGATCTGCACCAGAATCGATCCGGGTTCCAAAATCATCGTGGTCGATCCTCCCGCAGACCTATTGGACCTGAATGATTGAGCGCTTTGGGAGTGGCAGCCCCGTGCGAAAACCGGCGCCAGCGCTGGAACGCGGCATAGGCGCGGGCATAGCCATAACTCATGCAATTTGATATCGTTACCATCTTCCCGGAA
Source organism: Acidobacteria subdivision 13 bacterium RH2 MAG17b (assembly GCA_002197525.1). Taxonomy (GTDB): domain Bacteria; phylum Acidobacteriota; class Terriglobia; order UBA7540; family UBA7540; genus RH2-MAG17b. Next base: position 34,560 of record NFUN01000166.1, read on the forward strand.
TTCTTCAGCGGCATCCTGGAATGCGGACTTATGAAGCGCGCTATTTCCGGATCTCAGGTGGCAGTGAGTTTGCACAATCTGAGGGACTTTACAGATGACGCTCACCGCACGGTAGATGACCGGCCATTCGGCGGTGGGCCCGGCATGGTTTTCAAGCCCGAACCGCTCTTCCGCGCGGTCGAGGCGATTCAGTCCAGAGCGCCCCAGCAAGACATGCGCGTAGTTTTGCTCACGCCACAGGGGCGCGTACTGAACCAGAGCCTGGTTGAAGAATTCAGCGGTGCATCGCGCCTGCTTCTGCTCTGCAGCCGGTACGAGGGCGTAGACGAACGTGTAGCCACGCATCTTGCAACCGACGAGGTTTCCGTAGGCGACTATGTGTTGAGCGGCGGTGAAGCGGCGGCGGCCGTGCTGATAGAAGCAGTCACCCGGCTTCTTCCCGGCGTGCTAGGAAACGAAGAATCGAAGTGCGCTGAGTCTTTCTCGACTGGAGCTTCTTCCGCGGAGGCGGTCGCGTGCGGCGGCCTGCTCGACTTTCCTCAGTACACGCGTCCGGCGGAATTTCGCGGACTGCGGGCGCCGGAAGTTCTGCTTTCCGGAAACCATGAGCAGATTCGCGTCTGGCGGTGGCGCCAGGCAGTGCTGAAGACCTATCGCAGGCGTCCCGACTTGATTGAAAAATCAGGCCTCAACCCAGAGGAAATCAGGGCAACTCTCAGGGAACTCCAGCAGCTCGGCGAAGAAGTTTCAACAACCCGGCCGGGACCACCCCCGGAGCTGAACGGATAACAATCCGGCTCGTCCGCCGGCAAGCCAGCCAAAGCTTCCCCTGGCGGCCCGAATGGCAAAGACTTTAAGACGAAAGGATCAACATGATGTCATTAATTCAAAAAATCGAGCAGGAGCAGATGCGCAAGGATCTGCCCGCATTCCGCCCCGGCGATTCGGTGCGGGTCCACGTCAGGATCAAGGAAGGAGATAAGGAGCGCATCCAGGCTTTCGAAGGCACGGTCATCCGCATCCGCCGTGGCGGCATCAACGCCACCTTCACCGTGCGCAAAGTCTCCTTTGGGCAGGGCGTGGAGCGTATATTTCCCTTTCACTCGCCGATTATCGAAAAGGTTGAGCTCACCCGCTCCGGCCGCGTGCGGCGAGCCAAGCTCTACTACCTGCGCAATCTGAAAGGCCGCGCTGCCCGCATCCGCGAAGCCAAGACCGAAGAGTAGCCGCACACACGCTGCTCCGCATTCATCGTCTTCGTGCAAATCCGCGGTTGGACCGGCCTTCCGTGAGCGGCATTTGCTGTAGCGGCGCTGTCCTCAGCGCCGAATAGCGCCGGTGGGGACAACGGCGCACCAGTAAAAGCCGTCACGATAATTTGTAAACCTCAATAATAGGCATCGCTCAAGGATCGAGAGGCTGTCACACACTTCATGCCGCGCGTGCGAGATGCCAAAGCATTGCAGTGCACCTGGCGGCTTGAACGCCTCGCCTACCGCCGCGGATGGGTTCGCGTAGCCGGGTGCGATGAGGCGGGCCGCGGAGCGTTGCTCGGGCCGCTTTACGCCGCGGCGGTGATCCTCGATCCTTCCCAACCCATCTCCGGCCTGAACGACTCAAAAAAACTCTCGCCCGAACGCCGGTCGCAACTTGATGCGGAGATTCGCCTCAAGGCGATCAGCTTCCACGTCGTAGCCGTCAGCGCGGAGGAAGTGGACGCGATCAATGTCTATGAAGCCTCGCGCCAAGCCATGATCCGGGCTCTCGGCGGCCTCTCTCCTTCAGCCGATTACATCCTGACGGACGCCATGCCGCTGCGCGGCGCAGCCGCCGCGCAACTAGCCCCTCACTGGCCTCTCATTCACGGTGACGCGCGTTCCGTCTCTATTGCGGCAGCATCCATTCTGGCCAAGGTCGCGCGCGATGCGCATATGGCGGAGCTCGACCGCCTTTACCCTCAGTATCACTTGGCCCAGAACAAGGGTTACGGCACGGCAGACCACCTCGAAAGCCTTCGCCGTTGCGGCCCCTGCCGCGAACACCGCCGGACCTTCCAACCAGTCCGAGACTCTTTCCTGTCGCTCTTCCCTCTCTCTTGATGCAATATGATCAGCCCGCCACAGCGGGCGTTGTTGTGTTTGTCTCCAGAACTTGTAGCGCAACGTTCGTACTGCAACGTTGCGGCCTTTTTCAGCAACCCGCTATCCTGCTTCGTAGCCGGGCGTGTAGTTTGTTGCCCTAGGTTCACTTCGCCGTTCGGGCCGATCGACTTCGGCCTTTCCTGAACATGGGGCGTCGGAACTACTGTTCCTGTTGCCTTATCAAAGTGTCCCTTGCCGGTGCGAATCATCTTTCTTTCTGTCTGAGGGGATCGCAGACATCATAAACCGATGTCTGCGCCACCCGCCTTTGATGAATTTCCGGCGGTTCGCGGCTTTATCAAGCAATTTGATGGCTTCGTCGTCTTTGCCATAATGGCTCTTCCTCCTTAAGTGCTTGTAAGAAGTGGCTGGGGATGCTGGTTCCCCGCCCTGAAGCCGGCCGCGGCATGACGGCGTTGGAGTAGAGATCACAGTTTGAAAGTCTGCTCCGGCGCGATGCAGCAATTAACGGCTGGAACTATTAAGTACGGCAAAGGGAGAAGTTTGGATTTTTCAAACCACAGTATTTTGGGGAAACGAATTGATCCGCCGCGTTGCGGAAGGCGACGAACCAGCGCTGGCGAGCCTGTATGACCGGTACTCGGGAATCGTGTATTCGGTGGCCCACCGGGTACTCAGGACTCCGGAGCAGCCGAAGGGTTCTGCAAGACATTTTCTACCAGCTCTGGCGCAACGCGGCGAACTACGACGCTTCGCGGGGCGGGCTGGGCGGTTGGTTGCTGGTGAGTGCGCGCAACCGCGCCATCGACCGGCTGTGTGGCGTTTGCGTGAAGGCATTTGGAGGTTCGCTCCGGAATCGCTATAATCGGGTTCCGGCTCGTGCCCGCAAGGGAAGAATGATTTACGCGAGCCGCAAAAAGGGCTGCTCTCGTGCTTCATTTTTCATCGCACTTCATCACGCTTGCGGCGCTGATCGCTTTGGGGTTTTTTCTGGGCATGCGCCATGCAACCGACGCAGATCACGTAGTTGCCGTCATGACCATCGTCAGCAAACAGCGGAAAGTGAGGCCGGCTGCATGGATAGGAATTTTGTGGGGCCTCGGCCATTCGCTCACCATCTTCGCCGTGGGAGCGGCGATCATATTTTTCAGCGTGGTCATTCCGCCCCGGCTCGGGCTGAGCATGGAACTGGCGGTTGCGCTCATGTTGATCCTTCTGGGCGTCTTGAACCTAAGCGGCTTCACACGCTGGGTAGCTGAGAATGTAACGCCGCCAGTCGTAGTCCATTCGCACCCCCACAGTCACGGAGACATCGTACACACTCACGCGCACGCACATTTCGGGCACGTCCATAAAACCGAAGCTGAGGAGCATGGCCCTGGCGCGTTTGGCCGGCTCTTGCAGCGCCTTGGTCTATACAACGTCTTGCGGCCGGTTGCAATCGGCATAGTACATGGCTTGGCTGGCTCTGCCGCAATCGCCCTGCTGGTGCTCACCACGATTCGCAATCCCTATTGGGCGATCGCCTACCTCGCGATTTTCGGCGTGGGCACGATGGCCGGTATGATGGTGATCACTGCAGCGATGGCAGCCTCCTTTAAGCTCACTAGTAACCGCTTCGCCCGGCTGGACCGTCACCTCGCGACCGCCGCAGGATTGATCAGCTTTGTTTTCGGTTGCTTCCTCGTATATCAGATCGGCTTCGTAGAAGGCCTGTTCACCAAGACAGTGCACTGGACACCGCATTAATGAGTGTTACAAATCATGGTGACGGCCTTGCCTGTAGCGCCGGTGTCCCCACCAGCGTCTTTAGGCGCTGAGGACAGCGCCACGATTGGAAGACTCGTACCCTCAATAGTGAAATCTCCATCGGACCTGCACATAAACTTCGCGGGGATCCACGTAATGAGTGCCGCCGAAGGTGTTGCTATTATCCAAAAGAAAGCGCGTGTTTGCCAGGTTTAGCGCGTTCAGGCTCACGGACCACGTTTTCCCAAACGACTTTCCCAGGGCCAAGTCCACGGCGGAGTGCGGTGGCAGGTGCGCTGGTCCGTTTCCGTTCAGAAATCCGGAACCATAACTGTAGACGGTGGAAATCCAACTTGCGCGAGGCAGGCGCGTGGTGATCACAGTGGTCAGCGTGTTGCGCTGGTCATGGTCGAGCAGGAAATAACCGGGAGGGGCGAATTCGAGAAGCCCGCCGGTGACCGGCCCAAGCCCCTGCGCGATCTGGTTCGAGTAGGCGATGTTCAGTTGAGCGCGGCGAAAGAGCTGAGGCGAACGAACATCGACTTCTGTACCGCGAATGAGAGCGGCAAGGTCCGTTAGCGGAAGGAAAACATCGGAGTTTCCGATTTCGTCGTGATCCAGGTAGCTCGTCGAACTGGTCCGGAAATGATCCACGTCCAACAACCATCGGTGGAATGGTACGGAAAGACCGGCATCCCACTGGCGGTCCCGCTCACCGTGCAGAGGGATAAAGCCAAAGCCCTGCTGGAGAGCAAAGCTTAAAAGCGGGCCGGAGACCGTATCGAGCGGCGGCGGCTGATAATACTGCGCGTAATAGCCGCGCAGCGTCCAGTTCAGGCACGGCAGGCGAAGCGACGCCCCCACGCGCGGGTCGGCTGCGTTCTCGCTGATCAAACCGCCGTAGTGACTCAGCCTTATTCCTCCGTTGAGCGTAAACCACGAAGTCAGTTTGTACTGGTCCTCGGCAAAAACCGAATCTGAGTTGGCCCAGGGCCTAAACGACTGGGTCAACGCTTCTGCGCCGGGATTAGCCGTAAGGTTGAAAAACGTGTTGTCGTGCTGCTCCCAGACTTCGGTTCCCACCTGCGCGCTGTGTTTCCCTCGATCCAGGGCCAGGGTCGCCAGGCCTCCCACGTAACTCGATCGGCGATTGTCATTCAGGATGAATGGCGTATCGCCCGGTCCACCCACGTAATCCGCGCGGTTGAAGTGAAAGAAGGGAGACACGGTCAACACGGCGCCGCCGGGCGAGCTGTGCGCCCACGTGAAACCCAGCATATGGTCGCGCTCGATATCCAGGTCGCGAATGCCAAGGGCCTGCTGATCAGGCGTGTTCGGAATCTGGTAGTGATCGCCTCGGAGCGAGGCGATGAAGCGAAGTTGATTTTCAGCCGAGGGATTATAGAGGATGGAGGCGAATCCACCCAGGCCGCTCCCCTGGTCGTGTACCACTGCCGGAGTGGGCGTTGAAAGGCCAAGGTCTGAGCGGTTTCCGTCCACACTGGCGAAGTAGGCGAAGCGCTCCGTGTGGCTTCCGAAGCTGAGCAGGTCGTCGGTCTGGTTGAAACTGCCGTATGAAGTGACCAGGTCGGCTTCGCTGTTGCGGTCGAACCCTGACGGAGTAACAACATTGAAGAACCCGTAGGTGCGATCTCCATACTCGGACGAGTATCCGCCGCGCTGCACCTGCAAGGACTCCACGTCTTTGGGATTGATCTGCGGCCCCACGTTGGCCGCGATATTCGTGTTGATCACCGGAATGCCGTCAAAGAACCAGCTTTCCTGGTGTCCGCCGCGGACGTGGAGCATATCGTGCACCACGTAGGCGCCGGGAACGAAGTCCGTGATCATGGCCATGCTGTTCGAAAGGCCGGCGCCGGGCGTGCGGTTGATCTGCTGCTGGGATACGACGGTCTGCGTCGTTGAGGAAGTAGTGTTGAGCGTCGCTGGAGCGCCGGAGACCTGCACTTCCTGCCTTCCACCCGCGACGGCCAGCATAAGATGAAGGATCGGCACATTGCCAGAAACCATCGTGACGGACTCAGTAAGCGGCTCAAACCCCGGCGCGGTGGCGGTGACTTGATACGGACCGGGAGAAAGATTTTGGAACTCAAATTCGCCGTTCGGGTCTGAATTGTGAGTTTCGAGCAAAGCGCCGCCTTGAGACTTAAGCGCCACGCGGGCGCCAACTATGGGGCGGTGTTGCGGGTCGTGAACAACTCCGCGCAACATGCCTGCCGCTCCACGAGCAGGTGCGGTTGCGCATAAGGCCGCGAGTATGACTATACAAAAGACACTTCTGTGTATGCGTAGCATCGGTTCCTCCAAAGAGATGTGCGCACAGGCGCAAAGCCGCGCCGTTGTGCGGAAAAATTGAACGCGAATCTATCGGATCAACCGAGTTGCTTTGGAGGGTGAAATGGCGGCGGCGCGTGGCCTTCGCAGAAGCCCGCGCGGCTGAAGGGCGCTCGCCATGAAGAAACGGGGAGCGCGCAAGAAGGTTCTAAGGCTGGGAATTCCAAGTAAAGAGGGACGTGGTTCGCAACGACAGCTAAGGGAGAGCTTGAGATGGAGCAGCGGCAATCCAGAGCACATCCTTGGCTGTGCTCGTTTGGCTCCATGCTGCAAGACGATTGGCCAGGCTTGCCGCTCATATCACAATGGCCGTTGGCGCAGCAGCAGGCTGAATCGCAACAGGCATGGCTGCTCTTGACTAGCGGCGTCGCGAGCGGTACCGCGCCTTCGAGCGCTAAAACAAACAGCAAGAGCCAAGCGTATTGTCGCCCTGCCATGCCTTGCATTGTATCATCCGCGCGCCCCCGGCCAGCGTTGCTACGATATGCGCTTGGTCTGAAACATTTCATCCCGCTTAGGGAACGCGCCCGTGAGTTTCCACTGCCGCACCGCCTTGCCAACACCGCGGTCGATCCCGAACGGCCACCGGCGTTTGAGAGAATCTTCCACCTTAACCGTCAATCGCCCGATGCACTCGATCTCAATGGTGGACGTCTCCCCGTCCTGCATCGGACCGAGGCCCTGATGGTTGGTACCGCACGCGAAGACGTCGCCCACTTCCAAAGTTGCTATCTGCGCGGCCCAAACAATAATGTTGGGAATCGGATGCTCGATGTCATCGGTGTTGTAGTCCTGGCGCAACTCGCCGTTTTCCCACAGTCTAATGCTGAGCTTGTGCGGGTCGGGAATCTCGTCCTTAGTCACAATCCAAGGCCCCATCGGGCAAAATGTGTCTTGCGACTTATCAATAAATCCTATTCCGGTTCCCAGTCCGCGCGCCGATACGTCGATGATGCACGTGTAACCGAAAACATGGTCCATGGCGCCGGCTTGCGATATATCCTTCCCGCGCCGCCCGATGACGAATCCAAGCTCGGCTTCATGATGGAAAATTATCGCATCGTGGGGCGGCAACCTTACCGTGCCGCCTGGGTCCAGAATCGACGATGGAGACTTCAAAAAAAGTGAAAGAGGTTTGATTTCCGCGTCGATATTCTCCCGGTAGTTACCCATGCCGAACAGCATCTTGTTGGGCCGCGGCATCGGAGCCCTTAGCCTGACACCGCTAAGCGGCTTCCCTTGGCCGGTTGCAGCGTCCGCGATCCGGTTGCGCAGGTGGCCGAAGTCGGAGATGATGGCGGTCATGCGGTCCATGGGGTGGAGATCCATCACGGATTTGCCCACGGCCCCGCTCAGGTCAATAATTTGGCCGCCGCTCACCACCCCAGGAATGTATTCGTCAAATAGGGCAAGTTTCATAATTCCTCATCGCGTGCAGAGTTCGCGGCCTGGGCCGCTGCGTTCGGTGAGATTATATCCCCTCAGTCAGCGTCAGGCCTCAAATTTTGATAGTGGTTTGGAATTGTGAGAGCGCGACCCTCATGCTATATTTAGGTTTTCCCCTGTCAACCATCGGGCGCGTAGCTCAGTTGGGAGAGCGCGGCGTTCGCAACGCTGAGGTCGAGGGTTCGAATCCCTTCGCGTCCACCAACAGTTTTGAGATGCCGGCGAGCGGCGGCTCCCTGTCTAGCTCGGCAATTTCCACCCACTGACCCGGATTTTTCTGCCTGGGACGGTGATTGCAACCCCCTCAGGAGGAACGGTATTCTTAGCCTATGCCTTTGAGAGCCGAATACAGCCGGGCGCTTCATCATGCGGCCACCTATTTCGGCGTGCGCGTGGGCCTGCTGCGCTTTGCCAACCTTATTCTCCTGATTCTTATAGGCTTGACTATAGGACTGGTCTTGCGTCGTCTGTGCAGCCGCTGGGCGCGGCGTTCGACAAATCCTTGGGTGCAATTCCTGTTTTCCTTGTTGGCAGTCCTTCCTGTTCCGCTGCTGCTCATCGCGGCGATTCATGTGGACTTGCAGATTCTCATCCTTCCGCCACGCTATGAGCGCCTCTGGCTGGGCGTGTTAAAAACGATGATTATCATCGTTCTGTATGTGTTTCCCGCGCGCGCGGCAGCCTTGTTTTTGAGGCAATTGGGGAGCCGGAAGCCCGAGTTGGAAAAGACAGGACGTTTCCTGGCCATTCTTACCGAAGTGGCGGTCGCTCTATTCGCAGCAGACACACTGCTCGATGCATTTCACCCACCGGCGAGCGTGGAGCGCTGGGAATCGCGAATAATGGCTGTGGTGGTGATCGGCCTCGTCTGCTACGCTCTAGCCAAGGTGGTTTTGTTGTGGCTGGTGCGGCTCAGCCAAAGGGAGCCGGAAATCGCCCGCATTACCGAGCCAGCGGCCTTCCTGACGCGGGCCGTTTTCGCGGTGTTAGCGGTCATCGTCATCCTAGACAACTTCGGCGTCCATCTGACTGCGGTCTGGACGACCCTCGGCGTAGGAAGCGTAGCGGTGGGATTAGCCTTGCAGGACACGCTCGCCAACTTCTTTGCCGGCATGTACATTCTGGCGGACCGGCCCATCACTCCCGGCGACTTCATTCAGTTGGATTCAGGACAGCAGGGCTATGTCGTGCGCGTGGGGTGGCGCTCCACGCTAATGCGCTCACTGGCCAGCAACATCGTGGTGGTGCCGAACTCGACGCTCAGCAAGGCGATCATTACCAACTATTCGCAACCCGAGCCGAGCCTCTTCGTCACGGTGGAGGTCGGGGTGGCTTACGGGACCGATCCGAAGCGGGCGAAGAAGGTGCTCGATGAAATCGCCGTGCAGGCGGCAAAAGACGGTGTGGAGGGCCTCGATCCGTCGAGCAAACCTATTGTGCGATTTATGCCTGGCTTCGGAGATTCCTCCTTGAATTTTACGCTGATTGTCCGTGTGCGCGAGTTTGCCAGCCAGTATCACGTCCAGACCGAACTTCGTACCCGGATTGTGGAACGATTCGAGCAGGAAGGCATTGAGTTCCCGTTCCCCACGCGCACGATCGTTTTCGACAAGTCCACCTCCGCCGTTCTGGGGCTGGACCATCAGTCTGTGAAGGGCGAACCCGCCGCCGAGGTGGAGCAAGAACCGGTCCGGAAGTCTTGACGGCAGGTGTTTAAAAAGCTTAGAGTTTGCGTTTGCTTGTCACACGCGCGCCGGCGCGCTGGGGTTTGTGATTTGCGATCCCGGATGTGCCGCATTTGGCTTTTCAGTAGACCGGCAGCGCAGCCGGTCTTGTTCACGAACATGAAAGACCTGGAAGGCACGGCCCTCGGCAAGATCGTTTCCCGGCGGCGATTGAAGATCGAACAGTCAAAGAACAGCTTTCCGTTGGCGCGTTTGAGTGCTGCGGCGGAAGGCAGAGGCGAAGTCCGCAACTTTAAAGAAGCTCTGCGGGGCGAGAATCCGGGAATCATTGCTGAACTTAAAAAGGCTTCTCCTTCGCGCGGCCTGCTCCGGACAGACTACCGTTGCCAGGAGATCGCTCTGCAATACGAGCGGGCCTGCGCCACGGCGCTCTCCGTCCTAACCGAAGAAGAGTTTTTTCTCGGTTCGCTTGACGATCTTGAGAAGGTGCGAGCGGTCACGCGTTTGCCGCTACTGCGGAAAGACTTCATTCTTGACGCGTATCAGGTATATGAGTCTGTGGCGCACGGCGCAGACGCGCTGCTGCTGATTGTGGCAGCGCTCTCGAAAGAGAATCTCGCGAGCCTTCTGCAGCTTGCCGGGGCGCTGCGCATCACCGCTCTCGTAGAAGTACACACGGAAGAGGAAATCGCCAGCGCGCTGGAAGCTGGAGCAAGCGTTATCGGAGTGAACAACCGGGACCTTAAGACTTTGGAAGTGTCACTCGAAACGTCTTTCCGGCTCGTCGAAAAGATTCCTCCGGATTGCCTCAAGATTAGCGAGAGCGGCATCAAGTCTCCTTCTGATCTGATCGCATTGTACAAGGCGGGGTTCGATGCGGTTTTGATTGGCGAGCATTTCATGATGCAGCAGGAACCGGGGACCGCACTCGCCGACTTGCTTGAAGGCGTCAAAGCTGCAGATGAGAGATCGGGACTCAGATCATGACCAGGGTGAAGATTTGCGGAATTACCCGCGCCGAGGACGCGCTCCTGGCCGTTGAGCTCGGCGCCTCGGCGCTGGGCCTGAACTTTTACAGACCGTCACCGCGCTACCTTGAACCTGGCGCGGCGCGGAAGATCGTCACGCAGCTTCCGCCTTTCGTAACCGCTGTTGGCGTCTTCGCTGACGAAGGGGATGCTTTGCGGGTTCGGACTGCGGCCGAACAAGGCGGAGTGAGCGCCGTACAATTGCACGGACCGTGCTTCCCAGCGGACTTAAGCCCGCTGAGATCCTTTCAGGTGATCCGCGCCGTAGCTGTTTCGCCCGGTTTTGATCCGAGCTCGCTTGTGGGGCTGACGGCCAGCGCCTTCTTGCTGGATGCCTGCGAGCCTCAGCTCATCGGCGGTACAGGCCAGACGATCGACTGGCAGAGAGCGCGAGAGGTCCGGTTGATGGGATGCACCGTCATCCTCGCAGGCGGATTGACGCCGGAGAACGTCGGCCAGGCCATCCGCGCCGTCAGGCCCTACGCGGTGGACGTAGCGAGCGGAGTTGAGTCCTCTCCGGGGATCAAAGACGCCGGAAAGTTAAGAGCTTTTTTTGCAGCGGTCGAAGACACTGACCGGCGATGAAGTTTGCCATGGAGCATGATCCCAGCCGGGCGTGATAGCGCGACGCGTCCAGCCCGCAGCCGGAACCCGCTTTTCGCGCGGTATCATATGAAGACTGGTAACGGCGCGGACGCAGATCGTCGCGCCGGGCCGTTTACGGGTTTCGAGTCGGCGTAGTCAGACAGGGCAATCGATGAGTACAGAACTATCAACCATGACGCACTTTCCAGACGCCCACGGACGTTTCGGCGAATTCGGAGGTCGTTTCGTGCCCGAGACGCTGATGCATCCCGTCGAGGAGTTGGAGCGGGCCTACGAAGAAGCGCGCCATGATCCGCAGTTCCGGGAAGAACTTGCGGGGCTGCTCAAAAATTACGCCGGCAGGCCGACTCCTCTTTTCTACGCCCGGCGGCTGACGGAGCATCTGGGCGGGTCGCGAATCTATCTAAAGCGCGAGGATCTGCTGCACACCGGCGCGCACAAGATCAACAACTGCCTGGGGCAGGGGCTGCTCGCGCGGCGGATGGGCAAGAAGCGCCTCATCGCGGAGACCGGAGCCGGCCAGCATGGCGTGGCCACGGCCACGGTGGCCGCGCTGCTGGGCCTTGAGTGCGTGGTATACATGGGCGAAGAGGATATGGCGCGCCAGGCGCCAAACGTCTTCCGGATGCGGCTGCTCGGCGCTCAGGTCATCGGTGTAGCATCAGGCAGCAGAACGCTGAAAGATGCCATTAACGAAGCCATGCGCGATTGGGTGACAAATGTCGAGGCGTCGTACTACTTGATCGGTTCGGCGCTCGGCCCGCATCCCTACCCGATGATGGTGCGCGACTTTCATCGCGTCATCGGCCAGGAAGCGCGCGAACAGATGATGGCTGCCGCTGGCCGCTTGCCGGATTTGCTCGTCGCCTGCGTAGGTGGCGGAAGCAATTCGATCGGTCTGTTCTACGATTTTATTCCCGAGGCCGCCGTCAAGATGACCGGAGTTGAGGCTGGAGGCAGAGGTTCCGCGCTTGGCGAGCACGCGGCGCGCTTTTCCGGCGGCAAGCCAGGGGTGATTCACGGCATGTACACCTACGTCCTGCAAACCGGAGACGGGCTGATTTCAAACACCCACTCGGTTTCCGCCGGCCTGGATTATCCGGCTATTGGGCCGGAACACGCAGCGCTTTACCGGCAGGGCCGCGTGGAATACACGCGCGTGAGCGATGCGAAGGCGCTTGATGCGGCGCGCCTGCTATCGAGGCTCGAAGGCATCATCCCAGCGCTCGAATCCGCGCACGCGGTGGCGGAAGTGGTGAAGCGAGCTCCGCAGATGAGCCGCGATGATCTTGTGGTGGTGAACCTCTCCGGGCGCGGCGACAAAGACCTGGGCATTTTCCAGTCTGAGGGGGTCCTCTAGCGCCATGTCTGAGGTGTGCACAAGCCGCATCGAGGCGCTATTGCTCGACCGGAGCACGAAGGGCGCGGGCCGTCTGATTGTCTATTTGACCGCGGGCGATCCGTCGCTTGAGGATACCGGAAAACTTCTGCATGCTGTGGACCGCGGCGGCGCCGATTTGATCGAGCTGGGAGTGCCCTTTTCCGATCCCATGGCGGATGGAGTGGTCATCCAGCGGGCCTCGGAGCGGGCTCTTCGCGGCGGCGCAACACTGTCCCGCATCTTGGCGGAGCTTCCGCGCTGGCGGCGGAGCGTACGCGCTCCGGTCATTATCTTTACTTACTACAATCCGGTTTTGCAGTACGGCCTCGAACGCTTCGCCCGCGACCTCGCGGCGGCGGGCGGCGATGGAGCGCTAGTAGTAGACCTTCCTCCCGAAGAGGCAGAGCCCTATGTGGCCGTCATGCGGCGACAAAACCTGGACACGGTCTTTCTGGCCTCGCCCACCTCAACGGATGAGCGGCTCTCCCGTATTGGCCGGCTCGCAACGGGATTTGTGTACCTCATTTCGCGGCCCGGCGTCACCGGCGAGCGAGCTAGCCTGTCAGACGCTGTGCCGCCGCTGGTTGAGCGGGTCCGCCGATTCACCCGGCTGCCGCTTGCGGTGGGTTTTGGCCTTTCAAACCCCGAACAGGTGCGCCAAGTGCAAGCGTTGGCGGATGCCGCCGTGGTGGGCAGCGCTTTGGTGCATGCTATTGAGCAGCATTACAGCGCACAGGGCGAGCAGGAGATCGAGCGCTTTGTGCGCTGGTTGAAATCCGGCACAGGGAGCAGACCTGAATGAAGGACATGGTCGAGTGGCGAAAGCGCATTGATGAGATTGATCAGCAGGTGCTCAAGCTCCTGAATGAGCGCGCCCGGTGTGCGTTGGAGATTGGACAATACAAAAAAGAGCGTAACCTGCCAGCGTGGGCCCCGGAGCGGGAAGCGGAGATTTTACGCAACGTCGTGAAGACCAACACCGGACCGCTGGACGATGCAGCCGTCCGGCGGCTCTTCGAGCGCATCATCGACGAAGCCCGCTCGCTCGAGCGCCACGTGATGAATGAAGGTCAGGTATAGGCGAAGGAGTATTTGAACCATGGTGGTAGTCATGCAAGAAGGCGCGCCGGAGATGCAGATCCAGGCCGTCATGGACAAGTTGTTGAAGATGGGTTTTGACGTCCACCGTTCCACAGGCGTGATGCAGACGGTGCTCGGTGGCGTGGGTGCAAAAGCGAACTTTGACATCCGGGAGATCGAATTGTTGGAAGGCGTTCAGGAAGTGCATCGCATTACCGCTCCCTATAAACTGGCCAGCCGGCAGTTTCGCCCCGAGGGTTCGGTGATTGACCTCGGCAAAGGCGTTAAGGTGGGCGGGCAGCAAGTGGTGATGATGGCGGGGCCGTGCAGCGTGGAGAGCCCCGAACAGATCGAGACCATCGCCGCGCTCGTGGCCAGCGAAGGAGTGCGCGTGTTGCGCGGCGGCGCCTTCAAACCCCGGACGTCTCCCTACACTTTTCAGGGTCTCGGGCCGAAAGGCCTCGAATATATGCGGCGCGCCGCGGATCGCCACGGCCTGCTCGTGGTCTCAGAAGTCATGGACCACTCTCAGATTCCTGTCATGATCGAGCACGTCGATATTCTGCAAGTCGGTACCCGGAATATGCAGAACTTCATGCTGCTCCGCGAGCTCGGCAAAGTGAGCAAGCCGGTGCTGCTGAAGCGCGGGATTTCCGCAACCATCGAAGAGTGGCTGCTTTCGGCGGAATACATCATGTCTGGCGGCAACTACAACATCGTCCTCTGTGAACGTGGCATCCGGACGTTTGAAAACGCCACCCGCAACACGCTGGACGTTTCCGCCATTCCGGTAATCCACAAGCTCTCGCACCTGCCCGTCATTGCCGATCCTTCGCAGGCTACCGGCCGCCGCGATCAGGTGATTCCGATGGCGCGCGCAGCGGTGGCTGCGGGTGCGGACGGCATCCTCCTCGAAATCCACAATAACCCCGAGCAGGCGTTGAGCGACGGGCCGCAGCAATTGTATCCCGAACAGTTCCGTACGCTGATGGCCGAACTGCGCATGATCGCCCCGGCGGTGGGACGGACGTTCTAAAGAGCTATGGTAACGTTTTGTCCTGACTAGATATGACGAAGGAGGAACTTCAAAAACTAGCGGAGATGCGACTGGAAGACGCCCAGGTGCTGCTCGAAAGACGACGACCTTCCGGGGCTTATTATCTAGCTGGTTACGCGGTTGAGTGTGCTTTAAAGGCGTGTATTGCAAAGCGGACCGAAGAGGGTAATTTTCCACATAGCCACGATCTCGTGAAGCTGCTCGATGATGCGAGGTTGCGAGATATGTTTGAGGAACGGTCTAGGCATGACATGGAGTTTGGAAGCTCATGGGGGCTCGTCAAGGACTGGTCTGTATCCAGCCGTTATGCGATTCATGATGAGCAAGTAGCAAGGGACATGATAAACTGCTCCCGTAAGGTGCTAGAATGCTTAAAACTAAACTGGTAAAGGAAAGCGTCGAAGACGGAGAGAGGCTGGTAGCGATGCTTGAGGAACAAAGCTTTCCCATTACCGCTGCCTTGTGGTTTTATTTCCAGGAAGAAATGTTATGGAGATTCTTTCTCGTCTCTCCGGCTGTGGAGAGCGAAGGTCCGCTCCGGACCTATATGCGCATCATGGAAGCACTTGATAGGCTGCGAGGATATGTCCGATTGAGTGTAAGCGACATATCCGTTATTAGTCCAAACTGGGCGCAATTTCAGGATTTGCGCAGACAAATCGAAGACATGCGCCGTATGGGTCATATTAGATCCTCGGGACAATCAGGATGTCTTCCAGGCGTTGATTTCGAGGATGCTTATGTCTATCGGTGGGAGCCCACGTGAGCCTTGAGCGGCGTACAATCCGCCTCTCCGCATTCTGTTTTTGGGAGCCATCTCCGGCGCAAAAACGGCCCTCCCATCCAGCATCTCCTCGACTTCTTGCGGCGAAGGATCCCCTCGGTTTTCTCTGGCTCAAACCCGAAGCTGCGTAGTCTCCAAAAGCGGATGGTCCGTGCTGTCGGCTCCGCAGGTCGAGGTTGTCCCTGTTATATGCAACCCCAATAATTCATCGGGCGCTTCCTGTGACGGCTTCTGACGGTTTTTTCCAGCGCATTGCGGTTATCGGCCTGGGCCTGATTGGCGGGTCCTGGGGACTGGCTCTCAAGGAGCACGGCTTTCCCGGTGTCCGCGTGGGTTACGATCAGCCGGAAGTCCTGAGGCGCGCCTTTGCGAGCGGTGCGGTTGACGAAGCCGAAGAGGATTGGCGCCGCGCAGTAAAAGGCGCCGGGCTTGTCATCCTCGCGATGCCGGTCGGGCCCACACTCAATCTCATCGGTGAACTCAATGGCTTCTTGGCTCCAGGCGCGCTCGTCACCGACACCGGCAGCACTAAGACGGAGATCTGCAGCCGCGCCCAACAGCGAATCCATGGCGATATGCTTTTCATCGGAGGACATCCGTTGGCCGGCAAGGAGCGCTCCGGCATCGACAACGCCGAGGCCGCGCTTTTTGAGGGCGCTGTATATGTGCTAACTCCGCCGGGACTCGAAACCCTGCAGGACGCGCGCGGCCAGGCCTTCTCTGCCTTGATCGCGTCGGTGGGTGCGAAGGCGTGGGTGATGGACGCCGCCGCCCATGACCACGCACTAGCCTACCTCAGCCACCTGCCGCAACTGCTCTCGACCGCACTGGCCAGCCTGATCACAGACAAACAGAGGGAAGAGGCGCTGCCGATCGAGCTCGCAGCCTCGGGCTTTCGCGATGCCACTCGCCTGGCGGAAAGTCCATACTCGGTATGGCGGGATATTTGCGCGACGAATGCCGGGAACATCCGCGAAAGCCTCGATGCGCTGATCAACCAGCTTGAGCGCATCAAGCAGCATCTCGCCGATCCGCTGCTCGAGCAAGACTTTGAAGAGGCGTTGCGATTGCGCGAGAAGCTGCGGGAGATAAAATGACGCCTTCTCCGCATTCCCCGTCATGCGCCGTTGAACGCATCCGGGCGCCGCGCTATACTAACGGTTTTGAAGTCGAATCCATCCTCGCAATGAGAGCGTTAAAACCTTGAATAAAGTCATTGCCAGCATCGACGCGGCAACCGCAGACATCCCCGACGGCGCCAGCATCATGGTGGGTGGATTCGGGCTGTGCGGCATTCCGGAAAACCTCATTGACGCAGTGCGGCACCGCGGAGTGAAGAACCTCACTATCATCAGCAACAACGCTGGCGTGAGCGGCTTCGGCCTGGGCCTCTTGCTGCAAAACGGGCAGATCAAGAAGCTCATCGGCTCCTACCTGGGCGAAAACAAACTTCTTGAGGGTCTCGTGCTGCGCGGCGAAATCGAGATGGAGCTGAATCCGCAGGGGACGCTTGCAGAGCGCATTCGCGCGGGCGGCGCCGGCATACCGGGCTTCTATACGCCCACGGGTGTGGGTACGGTAGTGGCGAACGGCAAAGAGGTTCGTGAATTTAACGGCCGCCCCTATCTGCTTGAGCGCGGGTTAACTGCCGACTTCGCATTCGTCAAGGCGTGGAAGGCCGACCGCTGGGGCAATCTGATCTACCGCAAGACGGCGCGCAACTTTAATCCGAACATGGCGACGGCGGGTAATATCACCATTGCCGAAGTAGAAGAAATCGTGAGGCTGGGCAGCCTCGACCCGGACAGCATCGTGACGCCGGGCATTTATGTGGACCGGGTTGTGCAGGGTAAGCAGTACGAAAAGCGCATTGAGAAGCGGACCGTGCGCATGCGATGATCGATTTCTTTGTGCAGAACTGGGGTAGCCTCGCGAGCCTCGTCGGCCTGGGCATCAGCGTATGGGTACTGGTTGTCACCCAAAAAGCGAAGAAGGCTGCAGAGGAAGCTCAAGGCTTAAGAGTTTCGTGGAAGTCTTCGAGGAAGTAAGGAGTAAGATGCAGCAGGCCGGTCTCTCCCTGAGAAATCGGGATTGGAGTGCGGTGCAGCTTCTCGCTCAAGAAGTATCGGATCGTTGCTGGCAGGCATCGGCGCGATGGGGAGATCACCTTGCCAGGAGCGCAAGAAACAACCTCACAGACGCCGCTCAAATTGCAGAGTCTGTCGTGAGTTTCGCCGCGGAGTCATCTGTGCAACAATTGGATGGGCAAGAGCTGCGGCAGGCATTTGACGCGCAGCGGAGGGCCAGCAACCTGATCAGCATCGCGCTAGGCGAAGCGCAAAAGGCCGAGGAAAGGAGCAAGCGTTAGCTATGACGACACAAAAAGATATCGAGTTCCTTCAAGAGATCATTCGCGCAACAGAGGCAGAACGGATCGTTTGGTGGCCTACGGCGAAGGTGAACGAATACACCGGCAGTTTCGAAGGTCGTTTAAGCATCCTGATAGGAAGGGATCCGGAGGGGGAATACTACCTTCGGATGAAGGCCGAGGACGGTCAAGTTTTCCTTCGCCTTACCAACCAAGAAATCCAGGTGCTGTCTACGCCGGCCTCGGGTGATGTTGTGCAGATCACAGTAAATCCCATACGCCAGCTTTTTGAAATTGCAAGCCGGAAGGCGTTCCACGCAGACAAACGCATCGACGAGTTTCTTCAAGACCTAAAACGGGGTTAGCACCCGCAAGTGGCACCATTCATGGACAAGCGCGAAATCATCGCCCGGCGGGTTGCGCAGGAGCTGGAAGACGGCTTCTACGTGAACCTTGGCATCGGCATTCCAACGCTGGTATCGAACTACATTCCTCCGGATATCGAAGTGATACTCCAGTCTGAAAACGGCATGCTCGGTGTGGGACCGTTTCCCTACGAGGGTGAGGAGGATCCGGATCTCATCAACGCCGGCAAGGAAATCGTCACGGAAATACCCGGCACGTCTTACTTTTCGAGCGCCGATTCGTTTGCCATGATCCGCGGTGGGCATGTGAATCTGACTGTGCTCGGCGCGATGCAAGTGGATGAGAAGGGGAATCTTGCCAGCTGGATGATTCCGGGAAAGATGATGAAGGGGATGGGCGGCAGCATGGACCTGGTCGCAGGCGCCAGCCGTGTCATCGTTGCCATGGAACACGCCACGCGCGAGGGCGAGGCCAAGATTTTGAGTCTGTGCTCCCTGCCCTTGACCGGCATTAAAGTGGTGAACAGTATTGTCACGGAACTTGCCGTGATCGACGTTACGCCGGAAGGCCTTTTGCTGCGGGAGCTGGCGCCGGGAACCAGCGTCGAAGACGTGCAGCGCGTAACCGGAGCGCCACTTCGTCCCGCCGCTGACTTGAAAACATATTGTGTAGCCTGACCGGCGCCTTCTCCAAACCTCGCAATTTTCGCCGCAGGAGTGCTAAGAGGTTTTTAGATATCGAACCAAACGCAATCGTCGTTGCCAGCCTGGTGAATCCGCGCGAGAAGGTCTGGGGGCAGCTCGTGGCGCTCCGGCCGGAAGGAATCACTGTGCGCGGCATCCAGATCGAGTCATTCGAAGATTTTGTCCGCCAGATCACGAACCGTACCGGCGCTGAAGTAACCCTGACGACGGCCTTTTACCCCATGCATCGCGTGGAGCGCATCGCGTCGGACGAGGCCTCCGCAGGCATCCCTTCCCTTTCCGACCGGTTCCGCGAGAAAGTCGGCATCACCATCCAAGATTATCTCGAGATCGAACATAACACCGCGTGACTGGTAGTGATTCAGTGTGGCTGCGGTACCACTACCGCCTGACTGGCGTTCTTGACAGAATGCGGGGCCGATGGCAGCATAAAACAACGGGTTTTGCCGCGGGGACGCCGGGTACGAACAGCCCGCCGCTGCCGCAGGAGTCATACTGAGCCGAAGTGGCGAAATTGGCAGACGCGCTACATTCAGGGTGTAGTACCCGCAAGGGTGTGGAGGTTCGAGTCCTCTCTTCGGCACCAAGCTTATATGTCATTTGTTCACAATAGGTTATAAAGTCGCTGAGTGCCTTGGTGTCTATCTGAGCTGCGAAAAACACCAAGGACTCGACCATGAACGCTCCAGCATTGAAAACCCACCCGGATCCCTTCCCGAACGCACTCCGTGCAATGCCACAAGCAGATTAGGATTTATCAAAAGAGCCCGCCTCGTAGGGGTCGTCTGAAATTCAATTTTCCCCTACCGAGCCGTATGCCGTTACGTATGAGACAGCCGATCGAGGTGCTACTTTGTCGAATGGCTGGAGAGTCGGAAGCGCAGTGGCGCAAGCGAAACGAACTCAGTGGAGAAGTCGTCTCCGGCAGCACCGCGCTCGGGAGCGAAATGTTGCCACTCGAACATCGCCAGTCGCTGCCGTTCAGCCATAATCTGTAAAGCATTGCAGCTCGATCCCAAGTTTTTGCAACCCAGCCCGACACCTCGCTATGTCCTGACTGTTACCCGTGCTCAAGAATAATCTTCATGTGCTGGCCACTGTCCGAGCCCATTATTCCGATCGCTGTCTTTAACTCGCCAAAAGGCATGATGTGGCTAATCAGCGGCTCCAGCCGCACAGTTCCCCGCTGCACCAGATCAATGCAGATCGGGTAATCTTCACTCTTGGCAGCCCGGGCGGTGCTAACTGTAAGCTCCTTCAGGTAAAGCTGATAGAATGGCAAGGTAGCCTCGGTTGCAGTGAAGATCCCGAAAAGCAGCAGTCGGCCCCCGTAGCGGGCCATGGCAATTGCGTCTGCAAGCGACGCCGTCACACCAGTTGAATCAATAACCAAGTCGGCCCCACGTCCATGAGTCGCTTCTACGATCGTCGGTATCGTATCATCTCCGCTCACAACGGTTAGGTCCGCTCCCAGCGTCTGCGCCAGCTCTCCTTTTGCCGCGTTGCGGGTGATGCCGATGACCAGACTGGCACCCCGCGCCTTAGCTAGCTGCACGTGGAGTTGGCCGGTAACGCCCAAGCCTAAGACAACAACGGACTCACCAGGGAATATGTTAGTCAAACGTTGGGCGTGCAAACACGTCGTCAGGACCTGTATCAAGGGTGCAGTGCGGCTATCGATTGAATCCGGCAGATGAAAAACGTGGCTTGCCGGTGCCGCCACGTATTCGGCAAAGCCGCCGTTGGTATCGCGCCCAAGCAGCATACCGTTTGGGCACAGATGAGTCTGGCCGATTCGGCAGTGGAAGCATGCCCCACAGTAAAGCACCGGGTCAATGATGATCCTCTCGCCCGACCGGAACTCATCGTGGCCGCCATCGACGACCTCTCCGGTCATTTCATGGCCCATGATCCGCGGATAGCTAACCGGGATCGCACCATTGTAGATTTTCAGGTCCGTGCCGCAGATACCGCTGTGACTGACCCGGATCAGTACCTGGCTAACACCGGCGCTGGGGCGGGCAGCCTCATCGAGCATGAGTTCACCGGGCGCCTTTAGAACCATGGCCTTCATGAGAAGCCCCTTGCGGTCCGACATTCTCCGATAAGATTCAAACCTAGCTGCCTCGATCCGTTCAATAAGTTTGCTGTCTTGATCCCGCAACGCTGCATGCCGCCCAATCCGGTTGTATTCTACATCGGGCAAAACATGTTCTCACCCTCAAAAGCGCTCATCCACTTCACTCAAAGATAGGGCGCCAGCAGCTTCTGTGCAGTACCTCCTAAAATAGCTGCCACGTCGCTGGCAGGCAAGCCGATTTCTCTGACGTAGTTCACACAAAGCTTCATCTCAGTTTGCCAGTATGGGTAGTCCGTGCCCATCAGGACCCGGTCTGCGCCAAAGCATTCGCAGGCATCACTCAATGCAGCACGATGTCCATTGACCGTGTCGTACCAAAACGAGCGAGCCAAGACGCTCGGCTTTTCGGAACCCTTTGGCATAAACATGGAAGCCTGGTGGTCCACGCGCCGCATCAGAAAGGGCAGAGTTCCACCAAGGTGCGCCAAAATGATTTTCATGTTTGGATACCGGCCCGGTACGCCGGCCTTCATCAGTTCCAGGGCGCAAATGGTGTCTTCAAAAGGCGCGCCGAGAGGCCAAGTCAGGCCCGATCCAGTGATACACGAAGAACAGGCTCCGATCCCCGCAGGATGAACAAACAGGGCGGCACCGCGGCGATTCAATTCTGCAAAAAGAGGATTGAATGCTGGATCGGCAATCGGCTTGCCGCGAACAGAGGTTAAGACCGCGGCGCCGGCCATTCCGAGCTCATCCATCCCGCGGGAGAGTTCCTTCAAAGAGGCATTGATATGAGGCAGAGGACAACAGGCAAACACTTTAAAGCGCTGCGGGTACTGCCGGGCAAGGTCAGTACAAAGATCGTTAGCGAGACGAGCCGCTTCCACGCTATGCTGTTCGCTTTCGAAGTAGGGCGCCTGTGGAAGGACCGAGAGTACCTGCATATCGATGCCGGCTTCGCCCAGGACGCGGAATCGAGCTTCAAGATCACCGTCTTCTTTTCCCGCATGGAAGGTCTTCGCAATGGCCGTCCCGGTCTCGGACCCCCCGAAACGATCGAGCGTGTCCAGATACTCACTTGGGAAGTAATGAGCGTGAATGTCGATCGTCTTGAAAGTCTTGTCCGCTCGAATTGACTGAGCCATCGTCGGCAACGGACCGGCAGTCAGAATACCCGCCGCAAGCGAGGACTGTAGAAATCTGCGGCGGGGAAACTGCGTATTCCCTAACCTCACGTCTCTCCTCCCGAATGCCCCTGTTTCGATAGATACATTGGGGCTGACACTATTCACTTTTTGATGATCACGTCCGCCATTATAAGTAGAAGCGAAGTTTCAGTGAGAGGAGAATCGTCACTCCGACCGAATTCAGAGCACATGCAGCCAAATCCGATGCAGAGTAGTCCGATCTGTTTACCACAACTGCCCACCATGGACGACTTGGCAGACGACGCCATACTACGCGGATCGCACCCCAGCATCGCCTCCGCAAGCCGGACTTCCGATCCAGCGCAGCATGAAGGTGGTTTCCCGAGGAACACCCCTTACATCAACCACCACCATCCACTTCATTCCCTTGCCCCGCTTGGTTTTGCCGACTCCCGAGATCCTTTTCTGCCGGAGTGAAACTCCCGTCCAGAAAGGCTTCGCTCCACTTCAGTTGCTGGGCGTTCGCTAAGTTCAGTCAGGAACGCCAGGCAGCCAGATGCTCAGCTCTCTGTAGGCTTCCAGACTATTCCCCCAAAACCTGGTTTAGCAATGAATACCTTAGCGTGGTATTGCCTAGTCGCGTCATATCCCTATCTTCCCTTCTGTCCGGCTGAAGCGCCCAAATTCGAACAGGAGAGAAGAGATAGCCACCTTCGTTGCAGGACTACAGCGATCCCGGCACTCTAGCACAAGATGGCCCAGCAATTGCGGTTTCAAAGAAGATACGAACGAAAACGTTCGACCCCAAGAGGTCGGATGCTGAAAACGACGCTTACCCTTCTGGCGGAGGGCGGAGAAACGCTCTGCCCCCAGACTATGAAAAATTTATCGCAACCAGTCCCGCCCCGGCTACCCTCCACTTCTCATTCTCTTTTACGAAAAACCGGACAACCCTGTACGCTCCTGCGGTTTTCCGGCCGGAAGCAACCGAGCCTTTCAGCGTCGTATGATCTGTGGCGATGGCGAAGTTTCCATATACCGCTCGCAATTTAAAATCGTCCGGGAAGGCACCGATATTGGTGCCGCGGCCGGCCTTTGAAATCAAATCCAGCAGTTCTGATTTGCTGACCTCCCGTCCCCCTGGGAGGACCTCGAAAAATTGACCGGTCCACAATTGCTTCAAAACATCCAGCTTCTGGTTTCGCGCGGCCTCCAGCCACTTCTGGTCGATCTCCCAGAGCTGTTTCTCTAGACCAGTATGGCTTTCAGACGCTTCGCTTGCCGTGCTGGCCTGCGAAGTCGCACCCGCTGACGAAAGCAATCCAATGCGGCACAGTGCGGATTCAGCCGCTCTCCATTTCCCGTTCTCCTTGACGAAGACTCTCACGACCCGATATCCCCCCGTGATGTCGTGCCCATAGGCCTTGGTGCCTTTTTGGGTCATGTGATCGGTCGCTAGCGCCACGTTTCCATAAACAGCCCGCAGCTTGAAATCGTCCCGTGTGGATCCGGACCCGGGTCTGCGGGGAGCTTTAGCCAACATTTTCATCTGCTCCGCCTTGTTGACCACCTTCCCTCCAGGGAGGATCTCGACAAATTGGCCGGTCCACATCTGGTCCAAAAAAGCCATCTTCCTGTTCTGCACGGCGTCCAGCCACTGCTGGTCGAGCTTCCAGAGCTTTTGTTCTAGATTGGACCGGCTCGCGGCGCCTTCGCTCTTTTGGCCAGTGTCCTGAGCAATGGCGGTCATTGAAACGGCCAAAGCCGCCATCAAAACGAACACTCGAATAAATTTCATCGTGAGCCTCCAGTAGGATGACTGCGTTCCACCAGCACTGGTTTTAACCCCAACGCTCATGGCCAAGGATAAGCGAACTAAGGAGTGACGATCGGGCACAGCGCTGCTCCAGCGACCTTCCATTCACCATTTTCCTTCACGAACATGCGGAGTACCCTGTAGTCCCCGCTGAAATCGTGACCCTTGTACATGATTCCCTTCAAGGTTGTGCGATCGGTAGCCAAGGCGAAATTTCCGTATACAGCCCGCAGTTTGAAGTCATTCGGCGTTACAGCCCTCTTCTCCGGCGCCTTCCCGCGGAGAACTCTTTCCAGTTGCTCCCTCTTGTCCGGAACCGTGCCGCCACTATTTATTTCAAAGAATTGGCTGGTCCACAATTTCTGCAGAACATCGACTCTCCTATTCGCCGCGGCATTCAGCCATTGTTGGTCGACTTTCCAGAGCTGTTTTTCGAGGCCGGTCCAGGCCTTGCTTTTTTCACTCTCTTTCCTGCCTGCTTGGCCGTAGGAGAGCGAGGAAATCGCCACGGCTGCTATTAACGTCAGAATCTGAACATGTCGCATCGCAAATCTCCTCGATTGAGTAACCGTCGTGAGAACAAATGGGCGGAATTAGCGCTTAGGAAACCGGCTGAGCCTGAACCGAAGGCCGAAAAGAATGAGTTCCGCTGGGTCAAGCTTTTTCAGCTTCTGATCCGGGAAAAATCGCTTCTGTCCTTATTTCCTCGATGCGGCTGACCTCTCACAACTCGGTTGCCAAGGCGCTGAGCCGACAACCGTTTATGCTGAATTCTTACAGGCCTCACCAAATTACCTTCAGGGCAAATTGAATCTGCCTCGAGGTCGTCGTAGTCGCGTCAATCGCGCCGGCTCCGGGGACTGGGTTACCGAACTGATCCATAAGAGTGTTGTTGTCGAAGGGAGGCTCGAAATTGGCGCGATTAAGGATATTGAACATCTCTACTCGAAACTGCACGTTGAAGTTCTCAGAAATACTTTTGACAGGGGTGTTCTTAAAGATGGAGAAGTCAAGGTCAGAGAGTGCTGGGCCGTTCATGATGTTGCGTCCCGCATTACCTAGGACGTTGACAGGGTTGGGGAACGCGAAGCACTGTAATTTAATGTAGTCGTTAGGATTTCCCGGATTCGTCAACTGATTGCAGCCAGGACCGGTAAGGCGATTCGGGTAGTCAAAAGGGACCACGCTATTTTGGCCAAGCGGGTCTCCGCCCAGTCCAACACTAAAAGGTGGGCCGCCGGAAAGCGTGTAAATGCCGTTCAATTGCCAACCATGCAAAACCCATGTTGCCGGACCTGTGAGCGACGCGGGCGCTGGAACATTCCATACGAAATTGGCCACCAAGTCCTGGCCAACGTTGGTATCCGACAAGCCGGTGTGAGTGCGGGGATCGGGCCAGTAAGTGGCGGCGAGGGAGTTCTTATACTGATCGGATGCCGTTGAACTCGAACTCGTATCAATACCCTTCGACCACGTGTAAGAGCCTTCTGCCTGGAACCCGTGGCTCATTCTTTTGGTAATTTGGAATTCCAGAGCATTGTATTTGGACCACGAACTCCAGTTTGCCATCAGATAGCGCCCCAAAACAGGGTTGATCGTTGTCCCGCTGCCGATGGGGAGCGGCCAAGTATAGCCTAGCGATGTTTGGGTCGGCATTACGAAGTTGCCGTTGTCTGTTTGATACCACAAATGTAGGGCGCGTGAGCCAACATAGGCGATCATCGCTGTGGTGTTGGGCGTGAGTTCCCGTTGGAGGCTCGTATTCCACTGCATGACGTAATTGCGCTGTGGGTTAAATTGGAGGACGTAGTACTGGATTACATTAAGGGCGGGATTAGTCCCGATACTTGCGAATGCTCCCGTCGGAAAGGAGCCTGGAGAAAGATTTGAGGTGGCGGCATCCAGGTTAAACGGTGCGGCGCCATCCACGCCGTTTCCCATCTCGTAGGGAAGAGGCAGTATATCGAACATGCCGAAGCCACCGCGGACGGCCGTCTTGCCATTATGAAATGGATCCCACGCAAATCCGGCCCTCGGCTCAAAATTTCGCTCTGTCGGATTCAGGATGTACGGGCTTCCCAAGAAGGGCTTGGTAGCGGTCGGCGAGCGGAGGTTGGACAGCTTACCCTGCACTTCAGTCATTACGCTCGAAGGTTCGTAGCGAAGACCGAGGTTGATGGTGAGATTCGGGCGCCAGCGCATGTCATCCTGAATGTATGCACCAAAAATCGTTTGCCGCTGCCCTCGGGGGGTATCTGCGAACGGCACAGTTGTGATAAAGCTGGTAGCCGGCTGATTGGTGAGGAAATCGGACAGCGAATTGTAATTGTAGAGTCCTCCAGGGAAGTCCACGCCGTAAGTGTTAAATTCGATCCGCTCGATGTCAGCCCCGAACTTCAGCGAGTGAATTCCCTTGGTGAGAAAGACGTTGTCGTAAGCTTGCCAGGAGTTCCACCGTAACAGCGTCGGAGTTGCCGCGCTCAGACCGCCGGTAAAAGCCGTAAGTCCTGGCACCACTAGTTGTCCCGCCGAGTAACCAGGAAGGAAGCCGTAGGAAGTGCTGGCTGCAAGAGGGTTAATTGCCGTAGCACCCGCAGGCGAACCCGCAAATTCACGGTTAAAACCCAATCGAAGAGTATTGACGAGCGCGGGGCCAACGATATGGGTTTCTTCAAGTGCCACGACCTGCCGCCGGGTACGGCTTATAACGTTTTTGTTCTTGAACTCGTCCGACTGGGTGCTCGGCGCGTTGTCGAACATGTAGGTGCCGAAGAGACTGTCCTTCTCCGAAAATCTCTGATCGAGCCGGGTAATGAAGAAATTCTCGCTCGTAACCTGGGAACCTGCAAAACTATATATTCCGGTGTCGCCAGTTCCGGGTACGCAGGAAGTGAATGGACATTGAAGCGCACCGTTAGGGAGCGGAAAGAACGCCTGGAGAAATCGCGCTGCTTGCGGGTCCACGCTTATTTTTGTGGTCGTAGAACAGTTTGGCGGAGCGCACAGGTTGCCATTGCGGGCGGCTACAGAAGGCACAAAATCGAGGTTACTGAGGCCCAGATCCTGGCGTACTCCTTCATAATCTCCAAAAATGAAAGCCTTGTCCTTCCGGATCGGGCCCCCCGCCGACGCTCCGAACTGGTTGCGACGGAAAGGCGCAGTGTTTACGTCAAAAAAGTTCCGGGCATCGAACGCATCGTTGCGCAGAAACTCATAGGCATCGCCATGAAACTGGTTCGTGCCCGATTTGGTGATGGCGCTGATCACCCCGCCCGAGCTTCGCCCGTACTCCGTCGAATAGTTGGTCGTCATGATGGAGAATTCGCCAACTGCATCCACGCCCAGATTTCCGCCCAGCACGCTGCCTGGACCCGCATTGGCGTAATCGTCGATGTTAATGCCGTCCAACAGATAGGAATTTTGTTGGGGGCGGCCGCCCGAGATGCTGACCCATTGGCCCAGCCCGCGTTTCGGCCGATCACTGCTATTAATATTTGCCTCGGTTGTGGACACAGTAACACCGGGCTGTAACTCGGCCAAATCCGTCCACGAGCGCCCGTTGAGAGGCAAGTCCAGTACCCTGGTGGTGTTCACCACACCACTGATCGTTGATGAGTTTAGTTGTACGGCTTGAGCCGCGCCGGTCACGGTCACTGTCTGGGTCACCCCTCCGACCTTCAGGGTCACATTCAGCACTAGCTCTTGGCCCACGGTCAAGGTAATACCGCTGCGTACCGCGTTCACGAAGCCCTTCGCAGAAGCTGTGACCATGTAATTCCCCGGCAGCAAATTAGGAGCGGTGTACAGTCCGGAGGAATCCGTTGCAGTTGTTGTGACGATGCCCGTAGCCACATTTCTTATGGACACTTGCGCCAGAGGTAGGACTGCTCCGGATGTGTCCGTGATGGTCCCGGAGAGCGTGGCTCCCACCACCTGCGCTGATACTTTAGCCGGTACGGCGAGCGCGAGCGCCACTATAAAGGTTACTGCAAGACTCGCAAGGTTGATCCTCAGTCGTGATTGCGTCATGGCTTTGAAGCCTCCTTATTAGATCCGGATTACGGCATTCTTGAGGAAACCAAAGGCCCATTCCCAACGGCTCGACCCCTGACAAACCGCTTTCGATCACCGTCCGACACCTAGCTGTGCGATGGACTCCAGTTGAGCATACGCTCTGGATTACCCGTGAAAATTAGGATTAATCGGCGTATGTTGGGCAGCAACAACTTGCCACCGTCCATTAATCTTCGCGTACACGTGTGTGAACCGGATGTTTCTGGGTTCTGGGTGGCCATTGACTACAACATGGGCCACCCGGTGGCCGGTCAAAATGACGACGTCCCCGTGCCCGTAAACGCGTGCCCGAATGTCAGTGTCGACGATAGAGACGTACTTTAGCGTCCCTGTTCGATGCTCCGTCATGTCTGTGTGTTTGGTTACGAATTTTCCCTGGGCAATTGTGAACATGAAATGATGAGCCATAATGCGGTTCAACGTACTCAGGTCGTCTTTTATTCTTGCATTGTTCCATTCCTGTTGGACTTTCAAGACTTCTCGGGCAGCCTCGGCGTCTCGATGTTGCGTCGGCATTTCCACTACAGTTTGTTGACCGAAAGCTAGAGGCATGGTAGCGATTAGAACTAAGGCGAATAGCAGTATGCGTCTCACTTGGTTGACTCCTTTCGAGGTTCTGACGAGACTCGAGTAGTTTCGACTGACGTAAGAATTCAACTAGACCATCGCGTCCTCGTCACTGGGTTCATCTAACATGCGCGTGCATTTATTTGAAGCCACTCTGCGTCACCGGTGGAGGAGGCTCGTCTGCTTGGTCATTTTTAAGTGCGTCCACGCCAGCCTTGGCGCATTGAGCGTCTTGGTCGCGGATGCCTCCCGAGACGCCGATGGCGCCGACGATCTTCCCGTTTACAACAAGCGGGATTCCACCCGCGAGGGGCACCGCGCCTTCCAGGCCTAGGAGTCGGAGACCAGCGCCGCCTGCTGCCACAGCGTCCTGAAAGTCCTTGGTCGGGCGCTTGAAGAGGTTCGCCGAGCGCGCTTTGTCGATCGCCACATTGGCGCTGGCACTCGGGCTATTATCCATTTTCTCGTAGTAGACCAAGTTGCCGCCACTATCGACGATAGCCACCGTCATAATCCAGTTATTTTTGCGTGCTTCTGCAAGCGCGCGGCTAGCCGCTTTCTTGGCATTCCCCAGGGTAATAGGAGCGCCGTAGGGGTCGGTGATCGTACCAGAGAGCGTCGCTCCTGTTGCTTGCGCATAAGCCCGAACAGACGCGAGGGCGCTGATTGCGAGCGCAACCAATGTTGCACAGGCGCCAAATTTGTTCGCATTCGACCGAATAGACATGGCCTTCGACGTTCCTTAGTCGTTATATAATGAATTGGCCACTGCGACCGTGGTCGCCTCAGCATGCTCTTTTTGGGACACTCAAGTTGTACGCCAGTCGCTTGCCGCTGTCCGTCTGTACCGGGCTGGCACCATCCCTGCTCGATTACGATGCTGCGTATGCTGATTGCACGTATCCTCGTTGCGCCAGCTTTGCGGCTGCCCGTACTGCAGGACCCCGTTTTCTTAACACAGTAGTACTAGCTCCGAGATCAACGATGTAGGGTCTCAAAACGCGGATTGACGGCACAGTCTAATCATCCCGCTTTGTTTACAGCCGCTTTGGCTGCGGACGGCTTGCCATCTTGCTCAACCATTTTTAAGTACGTGAGGATACCTTGACATCCGTCAGCCAAGTGCCGCTTCAGAATGGCCTTCAGGCTGACGGCGCCTCTTGTCTCAAGTGCGGCCAAAATCTCGGCATGCTCGCAATTAGCTCTATCGCGATTAAATTGATGAGAAACGTACATTTGCATGTAAGGCGTCGTGAGATTGCGTAGCATGCCGATGACAGATAACAGCCGTGTCCAGCCAGAGGCCTCGTAGATCGCTTCGTGGAACCGGCTGTTTAAGCTCACCCAGAGTTCCGGTTTGGTGGCCTTGGCCGTCTGTACCTGGAGCGCGCGAACTTTTTGAAGCTGCTGTTTGTCCATGCGTTTCACCGCGTGCTGGGCCGCACGTATCTCAAGCCAGATACGCAACTCGTAAACCTCTTCAATCTCCTCGGCTGACATGGCGGACACAACCGCACCGCGGTGAGGGTAGAATTTCACCAAGCTCTCTCCTTCCAGAGTGCGGAGGGCTTCCCGTGTCGGAATTCGGCTGACATTTAACCTTTCTGCCAGCTCCGCTTGGTTTAGCCGTTCGTTGGGCTTGAATGTGCCATCCAAGATCGCGCCGCGGATTCTGTCGGTTACGGCCTGTTGAAGAGTCCTGGAGTTTTGCGGCACTTCGAAGGAGCCGTCGTTCATCTTGCCCTTCCCACGAATGGCCCGCGGAACAGATTTAGATTGCATATTGTATACATTCAACGAGAGGAAGTCTATATTCAGCTTTCGTCTGTTGTCAAGAAAATATTTCAGAAAATTGCTGCGGGGAAAAACAGTGGTGGGCCCGTGATCTTTGGAAGGTCTCGGTACCGGGAGCGTTCCTGGGCAACAAGGGAAAGTAAACGACTACCGCCTTCCAGGCGGTAGTCGTTTACTTCCAACGTTTCCCGCGCCGGAGGCGGTTCGTGAACAGCATCGATAAGCTGGCCACGGAGTCATGCGTAACGGTACGGCGCGCCAATCAGCCTGATCCGGACGGCTGGATGCAACACGCCTGGGATAATCCGGCGCTCGATATAACGGTTGAGGCGGGAAACCTTCTCGGCAAGCCCGTGGTCGTGTTTCTCGGCATCGTACCGTCCGTTTTACCCAAATGCAAACTTGCGCTCTTACGCGTTTCTGGCGCAGGGCATCCCATACGCTGCTCGAGGGCTGGCGCGGCGGAGAGTGGAATTCGCGCTTCGTGTATGGCCGGAACAACTGATGTCATTTTGCCAGGAAGTCCGCCCGGCGATCGTAATCGGCGACGAAAATCCGCTGCGCGTACCGGAGCGATGGAGAGAAAACGCTCGACGGCAGTTGCGCGTTCCCTTCTGGACAGTAGAAGCGGATACCATTCTTACCAAAGCACGACACGGGAATTCGATAGCAACGTCTACATCGCCAAAGTCAACGCCTTGGCATAGCGCGCGAGCCCGTAGTAGCGCCGCCTTAAGGCAAAGGCGCGCGCCGAGCTGTCATTCCCAGCGGAGCGCTTGCAATTCTGAAAGGGCCTCAGCACGGTAAAAGCAGTTGCAGAGGCCTTATGCCGCGGGACTATACCCGGGTTCGCCGCTGTCGCGGAGTCTAAACTGAAACTAGTTTTCCGAAACGAAGACGCGAAGTTTATTGGTTCGCGATGAGGCGCGCAGCGTGCGTAGTGCGCGGACCTCGATTTGGCGGATGCGTTCGCGAGTTACAGCCATTGAATTGCCCACTTCCTCGAGCGTATGAGCCTCGCCGTCCTCTAGCCCAAAGCGCATCTTGAGCACCTTCTCCTCTCGCAGCGTGAGCGTCTTCAGCACCGAAGCAGCCGCCCTTTTCAGGTCATGATTGAGGACCTCGTCTGAGGCAGAAGGAGTTGTCTTGTCCTCCACAAAGTCACCGAGCTGCGATTCGCCATCGTCGCCGATCGGCGCCTCCAGCGACAGCGGCTCCTGCGCGAGCTTCAACATGCTGTTCACCTTTTCGACCTGCAGGCCCATACTTTTTGCGATCTCCGCGGCCGTAGGTTCACGGCCCAGATTCTTAACCAACTCACCGCGCGCGCGCATCACCTTATTAAGCGTCTCGACGGCATGCACAGGGATGCGAATTGTACGGGCCTTATCGGCGATGGCGCGCGTAATAGCCTGCCGGATCCACCATGTCGCGTATGTCGAAAACTTGTACCCGCGGCGCCAGTCGAACCTCTCCACTCCTTTCATCAGTCCGATATTTCCTTCCTGAATCAAGTCAAGGAAGTGCAGCCCCCGGTTGACATACTTCTTCGCGATCGAGATCACCAAGCGCAGGTTGGCCTCCGCCAGTTCTTTCGTGGCTTGCTCCGCGGTGGCTTCTCCCCGCTGAGTCTTTTTCCACGTATTCCTGATTTCGGCTAAGCCCACCCCGTGCTCCTGCTCGAGCGCCTTCAGTTTTCGACGGAGCGAGTTTAACTCACGACGAGCCTCGGAACCGGATCCGCGGCCAGACTCTACGCGGCGATTGAGGACTTCCACCTGTTGCGCGAGGCCCTGCAGGCGCCCAAACGCCCCGGCAACCTTGCTGGCCAGGCGCTTCTGTCCTTGTGTGTTGAGATCAACCGAACGCACGAGCTTCGACATCTCGATGCGAGTGCGGGCTACGCGGTATTTGGCGCGCAGGCACGCGCGTTTTTTCGATTTCGGCGTACGCTCCAGCGCTGCCGCTTGCTTCAGCGCCAGCCGGTAAAGTTCACCGGTTTTGTTAATCATCTTCAGCGTCTGCCGCGCTTTTTCCTTGACGATCCTCTCGTCAGCCAACTCTTCGCCGCTAAAGTGAACGATATCCTTGATCGAACAATCGCCGGAACGAAGCTCTTCACCGATAACCAACAACTCCTTCACCGCGAGCGGCAAACGGGAAATTGCACGCCGCGCCGCCATCTGGCCGCGTTCGATGCGCCGGGCAATGCTGACTTCGCCTTGGCGGGTCAAAAGCGGCGCTCTTCCCGCTTCGCGCAGGTAACTTCGGACCAAGTCGGTTGTTTCTTCCACCGGTCCGGGCGTCAGATCCAGTTGGGCGCTGTCTTCGGTGTCTTCTTGCCAGTTTGTCCCGGTTTCTTCACCGGCCTCCGCGCCCCGCAGAGGTTCGGCAGAAATCAGGCGACGTTCGGGATCGTCCGTCCC
Organism: Acidobacteria subdivision 13 bacterium RH2 MAG17b; assembly: GCA_002197525.1. GTDB lineage: Bacteria > Acidobacteriota > Terriglobia > UBA7540 > UBA7540 > RH2-MAG17b. Next base: position 67,176 of record NFUN01000166.1, read on the forward strand.
CAGCATCTGATCGACTTCATAAACGGTTGGTTTCATATAGAATCGCAGGTTTCTCCTGACTCGCAGTATCAGGCAAATAATAGTTCATCAACGCGTTGAACTAGACGCTTGCAATGGGCAAAGACCGAAATAAATCCATCTCGTTGAAATAAAGTGGGATAAGAGCCCTATGTCCATGTCCCATCAAGCGTCTGTCTCCCCACCTCGATTCCCCTACAATTTCTTGGATGCAAGTGCTAGATAAGGAGATATATGGCATTCACGATTCAGGCTGTCAGCGTCCCGCGCTCAAGCCGCCACCTACTCACTTTCTAGGTGGATCTGATCAGGTCAATTTTCAGACGAGCCAGATCTTGATCTTACGCATGGCAGAGCGCTGCGCCCGTGACACATAATTCCAAAGACTGCATTCTGCGTGAAACGAGTATTAGAAACCAGAGACCAATTGAGGCGATTTTGCACCAAAGCGGAAAAGTAAACCCAGTTGTGGCTGTATCTGATTGATTGCATGATAGATAATTGGCTTTGCTTGATAAATGTACATTACCGATTTGTTTTCAATAAGTTAAGTGATGAACAATGGCTTTGCTTTTCTAATGTTTGATTGTTTTCAATAACTTGTGGGAAGTCAGGCCGCAAATTAAACAATCTTTTTTTTGAGCGTTGCATCATGCTTTCTTCCCAATGAAACCTGCTGTATTCACAACAAGTTTGTTTTCAATCCAGTATGAGGAACTCCGCGCCGCGCGGTTGGTGAAATGTGCATTTTACTGCAATTCACGTTCTGCCGAAACTCGTTCATCATAATGGATTTAGTCTATAAAACTAGGCTAAGTCCGTCAAGAGCATTTTGTCTGTGGCTTCTCCTCACCCACCGCTTTGCAGTCCCCCAAGCTCCGGCGGAGAGGCTTGTCGGTGAAGGGTGGGCGACGCAAGCGCCTTGGAGTGCGGCAGAGTATCTGCCGCCGTGGAACCAGGCACGGCACTAACCGGCCACGCAGGGCCTGGAGCGCAAGGACAGAACGGCGGGAGCAGCCCGCTCACGCACTCCAAAGGCGCTTCGCGCACAGGCAGGGATCAACCCTTCGCGCTACGTCGATGGCATGCTGGAAAACGTCTGGAACTTTCATGTTGGCGGATATCAGGCGTGCGAGAAGTGGCTGAAAGACCGCCGGACCCTTTTCGAAGAAAACATCTTGCCCTGCGAGCTAGTCGCCGCCCCTTTTATAGATGCACCACCCGTGGCAAGCCTGTAGGGGTGAGGCGACGCCTCTACGCCAAGGCTCCTGGTTTTTTCAAATACCGCTCGACGATGGCATCGGCGGTGCGAATGGTTTGGGCAAGAATGGTTAAGGTGGGATGCGTGGCGGGATTCTGCGGAAAGGTCGAACCACCCAATATAAAGAGGTTCGAAAGCTGCCAGTGCTGGAGGTAGGGGTTCACCACGGAGCGGTCAGGGGACGCGCCCATGATCGTGCCGCCTTGGACGTGAGTTGACTGGTATCGCCTGGTGTCATAATGGCCCAACCCCGGAAAAGGAGTTATCTCTCTCGCTCCCATCGCGCGGCCAATTTCAACCATTTTCGCGGTAACAAACTCCACCATTTGCCGTTCGTTCTCCCGCCAGTCCAGCGTCAGGCGTAGCAGCGGGTCACCCCAGTGGTCCTTGTAGGTGGGGTCCAGGTCCATGTAGTTGCCCTTATAGGCAAAGTGCTCGCCTTGAAGGATGAGGTTTCCAGTACGGTCATAATAATGGAGCGCCGCTTTTTTCCACTCTGACCCCCATTTGGCTTCGACCGGCTGCGGACCCCTGCCGAAATTTTCAATAGGCGCGTAACCGTGACTTGGACCTTCAATGTTCGCTCCACGCAGGAAGCGCAGCCCCGTGTGATCGAAGAGGTCGCCATTAAAATCGCTGATGAAGATTCCTGACGAGCCGGAACCCATAAAGCGATTCAGGGGCTTTTCAAAAAAGAGTGTGACCGCGCCGCCAACCTGGTGGGTGAGATTGCGTCCCACGTTGCCCTTACCGGTTGCCGGGTTGTACGCTTCCCCAGCACCCGAGAGGAGCAGCAGGCGCGTGTTGTTGAGCGTCCAGGAGGCCAGGATCACCAAATCCGCCGGCTGGAAAATCTCCTCGCCGGATGAGTCAGAGTAAGTGACGCCGCGCGCCCGTCCGCTGCCATGATCACCATCGTGTTCAATACGACGGACCTGCGCTCCGGTGCGAATAGAGACGTTCTTGTGCTTCTGGATAACCGGCAGAAGGACTGTGGTGGGTTGTGCCTTGGAGCCAATCATGCAGCCGTAGCGCACGCAGAACCCGCAATAGGGACAACCCGGCCGGGATACACCATCAGGATTCGTGTAGGATTCGCTGAGTGTTGCGGAAGGAGTAGGGTAAGGATGATAGCCAAGAGATTTTGCCCCGTCCTGGAACAGGGTGGAAAAGTACGGAATTTTGGTTGGAGGTATCGGGTACTCGGCGCTCCGCCAGCCTTCGAAGACGTTACCGCCCTCAGTCCGCTTCCCGCGTAGGTTGCCCGCCTTGCCGGAAACACCGATCGTTTGCTCGGCGCGCGTATAGTAGGGTTCCAGTTCGTCGTAAGTGACGCCCCAATCCTGAATCGAGATGTCTGCGGGCAGGCTCTTCGCGCCGTACTTTTCGACAGTCTTTGAGAATACTTGGAAACAATCAGGCAACGGGCGATCGCTGGACCCATCCCAGTGTTCCCCGGCGCCACCCACGCCCGTGCCGGGAAGGAAAGAGCCGAGTTGCCGTATGGGAAGGGCGCGCTCGCCCTCAGAGTGCCGGAACGTTACCGTCTCAAGCGAATAATCCTGCATCATGCGGTGGCGAACTGCGTAGTCCAGTTCATCCATGTCGTCCAAGTAATCTGCGATCTGACGCGGCCCACCGCGTTCGAGCACCACCACGGAGAGCGGCGTCCGGGAACCAAGCTCCTTGGCCATGAGCAGGCCGGTCCACCCGCCGCCTACGATGACTACATCCACAGCGGGCAAAGTCTTCATTTTTGGTCCTCGCTGGGATTGCCTTCGGGGAGGCTAACTGGCTTGGGCCGAAAGGCGACGCCGAAGTGCTTGTCAACATCGTCGTAATAGCTCATCTGGGGGCCGGGAAACCCAACCAGTTGCCAACCTATCATGTTGGCATTTCCCCCATGGATGGGATCACAGAACATGCCTTCGATGGTGTGCTGGCGAAGGAGGGCGAAAAAATGAGTTGATTCGATCTGCTTGAGCTTCTTGTCCTGCTCTTCGGCCCCCAAGCGATCAAAGCCGCTCAGCTTGCCTAGCCCTTCGCGGTAGATTTCCCGCGGCGGCGCTTTACCCTGATAGCCGAGTTCCGGCGGCCCGCTTTCAAACGGGCCCTGTGTGTAACGATTCTGGTCCCGCCCGTAAGGCCCGGCAAGTTGACGGTCAATGTAGATCACCACACCGGCTTCCTTGGCTCCGGGGCCGGAGTCATCGCTGGGAAAAATTAGCGACGCGGCGGCGGCCACGATCAGCGCTTCCTGCTCGTCAAAAAAGCGAAGTGGAATGCGAAGGGGTTTGTCCTGCGCGGCAAGTCGAGACGGTTTTCGATCCAGCGAGTAGACGAGCGCTCCGCCGATTGTGGATGCGGAAATGGTGAGAAAGTGACGGCGCCGCATGACCGTAGAAACTAACACAGGTCAGAACTAAACAGCAAGCGCATTATCGATCCATTGTCGTTAGCATATGAAATGTCCGGTTCAGTTAGCAGGTGATCTGTCCGCTGAAGGCGGCGGGAGAATCTAGCATTCTGTTGAGTTGAGAGGAGACAGAATGCGGAGATACTCAGAAGCCGCCTGGGAGCGGGCGATTAAGGTGCAGGAAGCGAGGTAGCGCGGAGTTTCGAATTTCAGAAACTTCGCGGCTTGTCGAGGCTCAAAAACCGCGGAGTTAAAAACCAACTCCGCGCTACCCTGCTTGAGTCAATCGCTGAATTGGTTCAGTGAAAGCCCCGCTGAGGGAAGTGGCGAAAAACGTGCGTTGCACGGGAACAGTGCGGAGCGGAGTAGCGCAGAGTTTCGGATTTCTGAAACTCTGCGGCATTTCCCCGGAAACATCGGTTATAATTCGTCGCGATGTCTCGTCTGCGGCGGCTCGTTCTCTCCGACCGTTTTTTCTTTGTAACCTGCCGGCTGCGTCATGGACATCGCCTCCTGGGCGGACCCGAATTCGAAATCTTGGCAGGGGCCATTCGATCGCGCCGCAAGGCGCAGGGTTTCCTGGTGATGGCCTGGGTTTTTCTTCCTGACCACTGGCACGCCATCCTATTTCCGCATTATCCGGGTACGATCTCCAGATTGATGGAATCGATCAAGGTAAGCTCGACGCGGCTGATTAACCGGGAACGGGGAGAATCGGGGCGGCTCTGGCAAGGGTGTTTTTTCGACCGGGCCTTGC